>NZ_JAVXCU010000066.1:0-5685 GCF_036659295.1 Brevundimonas sp.
CCACCTGCCCGATGTGCCTGTGGCGGACTTGCATACACCGGTTATCAGACCACGCTATTCGTCCGCCGCCGCTGGACGAGAGGTGGCTTGAAGGCTTATCAGCGGCTCATGGCTCCGGTATTATCCCCTACTCCCGAAACCCTCGTCACCCGAGGCTGGTCGGATTACGCGCTGATCGACAGCGGCAATGGTCGCAAGCTTGAACGCTATGGCCGCTATACGGTTGTGCGCCCCGAGCCACAGTGCTTCTGGTCGGCCAAGGACGAAAAGAAGTTCGAACAGGCCACAGCCATGTTCGATCCCCAGCAGGAGGAAGAGGATTCCGGCCGCTGGCGGTTCGACCATAACGGCCCGATTGACGCCTTCCCGCTGAAATGGCGCGATGTGCATTTCATGGGTCGCTTCACGCCCTTTCGTCACCTTGCCTTCTTCCCAGAGCAGGCAGCGAACTGGGAATGGCTGGATGCCCGCATCCGCACATTGAAACAGCCGAAGGTTCTGAACCTGTTCGGCTATACCGGCGTGGCCTCACTGGCTTGTGCCGCAGCAGGTGCCCACGTGACACACGTGGATGCATCCAAAAAGTCGGTCAACTACGCCCGCGAGAATGCCGAGTTGTCGGGCCTGTCCGATCGCCCGATCCGCTGGCTGGTCGAGGATGCCCGCAAGTTTGTAGCCCGCGAAGTTCGTCGTGGCAGCAAATATGACGGCATCATTCTGGACCCGCCCAAATATGGTCGCGGGGCCAATGGCGAGGTTTGGCGTCTGTTTGAAGACATGCCTGAACTGCTGATGGACTGCGCCTCGCTCCTGTCGGATGACGCATCCTTCCTGCTGCTGAACGCCTATGCCGCTCGTATTTCTGGCCTATCTCTGGCCCATATGATGGCAGAGGCCACCCACAACCGTGGCGGTCGTATCGACTGGGGTGAGCTTGCCCTGTCGGAAGACGGCAAAGACGCCCGCTCTATCGGCCTCAGCTTCTTTGCCCGCTGGAGCAATGTGTAATGAGCGAACACCTGATTACCTCGCTCACCAATGACACAGTGAAGGCCGTACGCGCGCTTCATATGCGTAAAGAGCGCGAGATGACGGGCCGATTTCTGGCCGAAGGTCTGAAATTTATTGGCGAGGCGCTGGACCAAGGCCGCGCCCCTGTCATGCTGCTGGTAGGACAGGATGCCCGTCCGCACCCGATCCTCGATCGCGCCAAGGCCGAGACGATGAAGGCCGGTGGCCAGATCATCACTGTCACCCACGCCATCCTCGAAAAGATCAGCCGCCGCGACAATCCGCAAACTGTGCTGGGAGTTTTCGAGCAGGTCTATACGCCGCTGAACGACATCGAACCGGACAGCAAGCCTGTATGGGTGGCGCTGGAACAGGTTCGCGATCCGGGTAATCTTGGCACCATCATCCGTACGGCCGACAGTGCCGGTTGCGGTGGTGTGATCTTGATCGGTGACTGTGTGGACCCCTATTCGGTCGAGGCTGTGCGCGCGACCATGGGCTCGGTCTTTGCCGTATCCATTACCAAGGCCACTCGCGAAGAGTTCGTGGAATGGCGCAAGGGCTGGAAAGGCAGCGTCATCGGCACCCGCCTTGATGCAACACACGGCTATCGCGACAGCCCTGTCCAGCATCCGGCCATCATCCTGATGGGCAACGAACAGGCGGGCCTGACCGACGAACTTGCTGCCACCTGCGATGTGAACGTCAAAATCCCGATGCGAGGTCGGGCCGACAGCCTGAACCTGGCCGTGGCCACCGGCATCATGGTCTATTCCATCACAGATGCGGCCTACGGATCCGGCCTATAAAAAATATGAGGGGGAAGGCTTACGCCTCCCCCTCTGTTTTTATGCGCCCCATGCCGACCAGTGCGACAATGGTCAAAAGCGCAGCGACGGCCAGATACAACCCAACGGCTGGCAGGCCATATTTGCTGGCCAGCCATGTCGCGGCAAACGGCGCCAGTGACGCGCCCAAGATACCCGCCAGATTGAATGTCATCGACGCGCCGGTATAGCGAACCTCCGTCGGGAACGGCCGTGCCAGTGCCGCGCCAATCGGCCCGTAGGTGCATCCCATCAGCGAAAAGCCGATGACAAAGAAGGCGACAATCCCGCCAAGGCCACCACCGAACAGCATGGGCAGCACCAGTCCAAACAGGCCAATCGCCACACTGGTCACCAACAGTGTACGCCCCTGCCCCCAGCGGTCTGCAGCCAGAGCCGCCACCGGAATGAACAGACCAAAGAAGCAAACGCCCAGCAACTGGATCGGCAGGAACTGCTCGCGGCTATAGCCCATCGAGGTCGTGCCCCAGCCCAGTGCAAACACGGTCATCAGATAGAACAGCACAAAGGTCGCCATTCCCGCCAAGGTGCCGGTCAGCAAGGCCCATTTGTGATTGGCAAATAGCGTCACCACCGGAGCCTTCACACGCTCCTCGCTGTCGATGGTTTTCTGGAACTCGGGCGTCTCGGTAATCTTGAGACGTACCCATAGGCCCACAATGACCAGCAGCGCGCTGGCAATAAACGGAATACGCCAGCCCCAAGCCATAAAGGCACTGTCGCTCAGTACCTGCCCCAGCACGATGAAGCTGGCCGTGGACAGGATAAAGCCGATCGGCGCGCCCAGTTGCGGGAACATGCCGTACCAGGCCTTCTTGCCCGGCGGTGCATTCTCGGTCGCCAGCAATACCGCCCCGCCCCATTCGCCGCCCAGCCCCAAGCCCTGTCCGAAGCGGCACAGCGCCAGCAACATGGGAGCCAGAACGCCGACCTGACTATAGACGGGCAAAACACCTATCAGGATGGTCGAGACACCCATCGTCATCAGGGCTGCAACCAGCGTCGCTTTGCGCCCCACACGGTCTCCAAAATGGCCAAACACGACCGCACCAACGGGGCGCGCGAAAAAGGCAATCGAGAAGGTCGCAAATGAGGCCAGCATGGCCGTCATCGGGTCGCTACCGGGGAAAAACAGCGCCGGAAACACCAGAACCGCCGCCGTGGCATAGATATAGAAGTCGTAAAACTCGATTGTCGTGCCAATCAGGCTGGCAAACAACACGCGCGATTTAGAATTGGCGGGCGGCAATTTTTGATCTTCGGGCAACAGATTTCCTCGGGCTGGAGGGCTGGTTGTTTCAGCATAACCCCTCCAGCGTCAAGAAAATGCGCGTACGATCATGTGCCGCGCGGTTTTACCCTGTTGGTAGCCGCCGCATTGGCTGGATCTTCGGGCCACGGGTGACGCGGATAGCGCCCGCGCATTTCTGCGCGAACCGCTGCCCATGATCCCGACCAGAACCCCGGCAGATCTTTTGTCACCTGAACCGGACGGCGCGCCGGCGACAAAAGCGACAGTGTCAGCGCCACACGCCCTGCGCCCACCATCGGATGGACTTTAACGCCAAACAGTTCCTGCACGCGGATTTCGACACGCGGCCCGCCCTCGGCTGCATAATCAATAGCCGCCGAGCCCAAAGGCGTTTCCAAACGCGCCGGAGCCACAACATCCAGCTTGCGCTGCAAATCCCACGGGATCAGGTTTCGTAACCCGTCGGCCAGTGCGCGATCACCGACTGCCGATAGATCATTCACACCCTCCAGAGCGGGCCACAGCCAGTCTTCGCGACGGGCAAACAGGCCTTCATCGGATACATCGGGCCAATCGCTGTTCAATGCATGCGCAAAGGCCAGCCGTGCGCGCAATGCGCTGGATGTCTCGCCCCATTTCAGACGCCCCAGACCATCCCGACCCACTTCATCCTGCAAGGCCTTGGTCATCATCTTGCGGTCAGGCGCACCCAGTATCTTCTCGTCCAGAACCACCGCACCGATATGGCGAATGCGCTTCATCACTGCCCGACCGGACGGTTCTCGGACCAAGCGGTCCTGTGTCTCTATGCGGTGCGCCAAATCCGTTTCCAGAGTGTTGCCATACAGTCTGGCTGCCAGCCGAACTCGGTCGCGCACATCGCCTCCGCCCAGTTCGGCCACCGCCAGCCAGCTTTCCCGTGACAGGTTTTCAGAGGCATCCACCATGGCACCGCGCCCAGATGCCAGCAGATATTCGCCAGTCTTACCCTTGGCGCGGGCGATCCGCTCGGGGAAGGCCTCGCACAGCAACAGGCCATAATCGGCCTCGCCCCCTGTCCCGTTGCCCGCCAGACGCGCCCAGCGTTCAGCCAGTTTCATAGCATCACGCGCACGCGGCGAGCGGTCGCGGGACAAGCCGCGAAAACGCTCTTCTACATCCACCGCGTTTCCGCCCAACCCCGGTTCGATCAGCAGGGCCGCGAGCTTGGCACCGCCCAAGGCATCCCCCTGATCTGAAGCCACAGTCACCATATGGGCCAGTCGCGGCGACAGCGGCATTTTCGCCAGCCTTTGTCCGTGCTTGGTCAGATCACCATTGGCTCCCAGCGCCCCCAGTCTGGTCAAAACCTTGCGCGCCTCGGCAAATGCGCCCGCAGGCGGCACATCCAACAATGCCAGCCCCTCTACGCTTTTGGCCCCCCACCGCGCCAGATCCAGTGCAAATGCCGTCAGGTCCGCTTCCTGGATTTCAGGCTTTTGATGCTGTACCAGTCCGCGTGTCTGCTCTTCGTCCCACAAACGGTAACAAACCCCCGGCTCCACACGGCCTGCACGCCCCTGCCTTTGCTCGGCAGAGGAACGGCTGACCTTCACTGTTGCAAGCCGCGTCAGCCCGCTGGACGGCTCGAAGCGTGGCACACGCGACAAACCACCATCAATGACGACCCGTACCCCCTGAATGGTCAGGCTGGTTTCCGCCACCGAGGTGGCCAGCACCACCTTGCGACGTCCCGCCGGTGCCGGTTCCAGCGCGCGATCCTGTTCAGCCTTGTCCAGCGCACCATAGAGGCCCACCACATCAATGCTTGGATCGCGCAGCTTTTCCTTCAAGCGCTGAACCGTTCTGTGGATTTCGCCCTGCCCCGGCAAGAAGGCGAGGATAGATCCGCTTTCCTCATGCAGGGCCTGCATCACGGCCTTGGCCATGGCGTCCTCGAACCGCTCCACGGGATTACGCCCCAGATAACGGGTTTCGACGGGGAACATCCGTCCTTGTGTCTCGACCACAGGCGGATCGTCCAGCAATCTTGATACACCCGCGACATCCAGCGTGGCCGACATCACCACCAGACGCAGGTCATCGCGCAACAGGGTTTGAGTCTCTCTCGCCAGAGCAAGTCCTAGATCGGCGTCCAGACTGCGTTCGTGGAACTCGTCGAACAGAACCGCTCCGACCCCTTCCAGCGCGGGATCATCCAGAATCATGCGTGTGAACACACCTTCGGTGATCACTTCGATGCGGGTATCGGGCCCAATCTTGCTCTGTAGCCGCGTGCGATAGCCGACGGTCTGGCCCGTTGCTTCCTTGAGCGTCGCGGCCATTCTTTCCGCAGCGGCGCGTGCCGCCAGACGGCGTGGCTCCAGCAACAGTATCTTGGCCCCGTCCAGCCATGGCCGGTCAAGCAGGCTCAACGGCACAACCGTCGTCTTGCCCGCCCCCGGGGGCGCGGCCAGAACGAGGGTTGGGTTTTCGTCCAGTGATTGGACGATTGATTCCAGTACGGCGTGGATAGGCAACATAGTCTGTTACTAGCCTGACGGAATGCGGGGACAAAATCGTCACGAAATTGAC
>NZ_JAVXCU010000066.1:5695-13309 GCF_036659295.1 Brevundimonas sp.
CGTCAATCGCGTTGCGTGAACAAAAAACCCTGTCTAGCGTCCCCAGCGAGGGTCGGCACGCGTCGACATCTAAATATGTGAGGGGACTTCCATGTCTTGGCGGATTAAACCGCTGGACGCTATTATTGCGTCCGCAGAAAAGAAAGCGCTTACGCGCTCGTTGGGCGCTGTCCAGCTAACCCTGCTCGGAGTGGGCGCAATCATCGGCACGGGTATCTTTGTGCTGACGTCCGAAGCCGCACAAAAAGCCGGTCCCGGCATGATGTGGAGCTTCGTTATCGCCGCTGCGGTCTGTGCCGTGGCGGCGCTTTGCTATTCGGAGATCGCTTCCATGGTTCCGGTGTCGGGCTCTGCCTACACCTATACCTATGCGGTGATGGGCGAATTGCTGGCATGGATCGTGGGCTGGGCCCTGATTCTCGAATATGCCGTGGCGGCGTCTGCCGTTTCGGTAGGCTGGTCCGGCTACTTTATCGGTTTGCTCAATAGTTGGGGAATTGAGCTACCGTTGGCTATCACTGCCGGCAGCTATGCCGGTGGTATCATCAACCTTCCGGCAGCTCTGATTGCGCTGTTGATCACCGCTCTTCTGATGGTTGGCACAACCGAGAGCGCACGCGTCAACGCCGTTCTGGTGGCCATCAAGGTTACCGCGCTGACCGTCTTCATCGTTCTAACCCTGCCGGTTATCAAGGGTGCGAACTTCCAGCCCTTCCTGCCGAACGGCTGGATGGGTGACGGTCATGGTGCTGGTCTGGGCGTTGTCGGGGCTGCTGCTTCGATCTTCTTCGCCTATGTCGGTTTCGATGCTGTTTCGACCGCCGCCGAAGAAACCAAAGACCCGCAGAAAAACGTTCCGATCGGTCTGATCGGTTCGCTGTTGATCTGTACGGTCTTCTATCTGCTGGTTGCTGCAGGTGCCATTGGTGCCATTGGTGCCCAGCCGGTTGTCGGCCCAGCCGGTGAAATCCTGCATGCCGGTTCGGCCGCCATGGCTACACAGTGCCAGTCGCTGATGGCTGCGGGCACAGAGCCGCTGGTTTGCTCCAAGGAAGCTCTGGCCCACGTTCTGCGCTCGGTTGGCCATGAACGTGTCGGTGACATGATCGGTATCGCGGCCTTCCTGGCCCTGCCCTCGGTCATCCTGATCATGCTGTTCGGCCAAACCCGCATCTTCTTCGTGATGGCGCGTGATGGTCTGCTGCCGGAATTCCTGGCCAAGATTCACCCCAAGTGGAAAACGCCGCACGTTGTGACCGTCATCACCGGTCTGGCTGTGGCCCTGTTTGCAGCCTTCCTGCCGGTCGGCAAGCTGGCTGACATTTCTAACTCGGGCACACTCTTTGCCTTCTTCATGGTGGCCCTGTCGGTCATGATCCTGCGCGTCAAGCAGCCGGATCGCCACCGTCCGTTCAAAACCCCGCTGGTCTGGGTCGTCGCTCCGCTGGCCATGTTCGGCACGCTGGGCCTGTATCTGAACCTGCCGACAGAATCGAAACTGGTTCTGCCGATCTGGGCTGTGATCGGTCTGGTGGTTTACTTCCTGTATGGCTACCGTAAGAGCCATGTGGGTCGCGGTATCGTTGATACCGACCACTAATCTCGCGTTTCAGGCTTGCCTGACCAAGAAGGCTCCGGAGAGATCCGGAGCCTTTTTTATATTTCCCTGCGCATTCATTTCGTTGCTTGCGTGATCTTGCGACACTGGTTAAAGCCTCGCTCAACCTAATGCGGATGTGGCGGAACTGGTAGACGCACTGGATTTAGGTTCCAGCGCCGCGAGGCGTGGAGGTTCGATTCCTCTCATCCGCACCATCTTTCCTGACATTGATATCAGCCGTTCCTGACGCATCGCAGCGTTAGGAGAACACAGAACGTGCCGAAATAGTGGCATTTCAGTCTGTTCGGTGAGGTTTTCCGATCACGGACGGTATCAGATGCCCGAAAACGCTTGCCTTATGACGCAATGCAATGTGTCTTGGACGTCGAGCAAAAGGCCATCAGGGGACCCTGCTCGGAAGTGCCATGAAAAAGATCGAAGCCATCATCAAGCCGTTCAAGCTGGATGAAGTCAAAGACGCTCTGCAGGACATTGGCGTGCAGGGCATGACCGTTCTGGAGGCCAAGGGATATGGTCGCCAAAAAGGTCATTCTGAACTTTATCGTGGCGCTGAATACGTCATCGATTTTCTGCCGAAGATCAAAATCGAGATCGTTGTCACTGACGATCTGGTGCCGGCCGTTATCGACGCTATCCAAACCGCTGCGCGAACCGGCAAGATCGGGGATGGCAAAATCTTTGTCAGCTCTCTCGAAGACGTCATCCGCATCCGTACCGGAGAAACGGGTTCGCAGGCTATCTGACCGTAATCGGCCGTCCCTTGTGGGCGGCCTCTTTTGTTTCCTCCCAAACCTATAACAATCAGGACCTCGAGAAATGAGCGCCGCACAAAAGATCCTGCAAGAGATCAAGGACAAGGGTATCGAGTATGTCGATCTGCGTTTCACCGACACGCGCGGTAAGCTGCAGCATGTGACCTTCGACATCGGCATGGTCGATGAAGAACTGCTCGAGGAAGGCACTATGTTCGACGGTTCGTCGATCGAGGGCTGGAAAGCGATCAACGAGTCCGACATGCTGCTGAAGCCGGACCTCAGCACCGCCCATGTCGATCCGTTCTACCAACAGCCGACCCTGTGTATGTTCTGCGACGTGCTGAACCCGGACACGGCCGAACCGTATAACCGCGACAGCCGTTCGATGGCCCAAAAGGCCCTCTCCTATGTGCAGTCGTCGGGTGTGGGCGATACCGTATTCTTCGGTCCTGAAGCCGAGTTCTTTGTGTTCGACGACGTGCGCTGGAACACCGCGCCGCACAATACCAGCTACAGCTTCGACTCGAGCGAATTGCCGGCCAATACCGGCGCCGAGTATGCCGAGGGCAATCTGGGCCACCGTCCGCACACCAAGGGCGGCTATTTCCCGGTTAATCCGGTAGATTCGGGCCAGGACCTGCGTGGCGAAATGCTGGCCGTCATGCGCGATCTGGGCATGGATCCTGAAAAGCACCACCACGAAGTCGCCCCTGCCCAGCACGAACTGGGCCTGAAGTTCAGCGACCTGCTGACCATGGCCGACCGGATGCAGCTGTACAAATACGTGATCCACAACGTAGCGCACGCCTATGGCAAGTCGGCGACCTTCATGGCCAAGCCCATGTTCGGTGATAACGGCTCGGGCATGCACGTCCACATGTCGATCTGGAAGGACGGCAAGCCGCAGTTCGCAGGCGACAAGTATGCTGGCCTGTCGCAAGAATGCCTGTGGTACATCGGCGGCATCATCAAGCACGCCAAGGCCATCAACGCCTTCGCCAACTCGACGACCAACTCCTACAAGCGTCTGGTTCCTGGTTATGAAGCTCCGGTCAAATTGGCGTATTCGGCCCGTAACCGCTCGGCATCGATCCGTATTCCGCACGTCTCGTCGCCCAAGGCCAAGCGTATGGAGGCTCGCTTCCCCGATCCGATGGGTAACCCTTACCTGACCTTCGTGGCCCTGTTGATGGCAGGCCTCGACGGGATCGAGAACCGTATCGATCCGGGCGCACCGGCCGACAAGAACCTGTACGATCTGCCGCCGGAAGAGCGCGGCTCGATCCCGGAAGTCGCCGGTTCGCTCAAGGAAGCCCTTGAAGCCCTCGACGACGACCGCGCCTTCCTCAAAAAGGGTGGCGTCATGGATGACGACTTCATCGATGCCTATATCGAACTGAAGCAAACCGAAGTTGCGCGTCTGCAACTGCACCCGCACCCCGTCGAGTTCGACATGTACTATAGCTGCTAAGCCGCTATAATATTGTAAGAAGCCCCGAACGTTCATCGTTCGGGGCTTTTTTGTAAGTGCGCCTGTTTACAGAGAACCATTCGCAGCAAACAAAACATTTTGTAACATTGTTATGTTAACTGCCCCTGATCCGCAACCAAAGCGTCGCTTCTGGTGTTTCCGCGATAAGGCCCCAACATATTGGGTCAGGAAACATGCAACAAAAAACGCCGCCCCCACACGAAGCGTCCATCCTAAATATTGAGCCTGTAGTTGGAGAAGCTCAGCTTCCCTCCACGCGCGCCCATCGTCGGTTTTACTTGACGGTTCCCGTTAAGTTTACGGTTGCCATTCTGCTGGCGATCTCATGGACGACGCTTAGCGTCTGGCTTTCACAGCGATGGTTGGTTGATCTGGCCCATATAACCAACTGGCCGTTTGCGGTTATTGCAATCAGCTTCATTGCCTATGTACCGGGTTTTATGAATGCCTTCCTCATAAGCACCTTGGCGTTTGACCGTCGCCCTCCCCGCAAAGGTCTGACCACATATCCTGCCATAACCATTCTGGTCGCAGCCTATAACGAGGCTGCTGCTATCCGCGATACGCTGACCAGCCTGTCGCGCCAGAATTACAAGGGCGCTCTGGAAGTTCTGGTACTGAACGACGGTTCGACAGATGACACTGTGGCGATTGCCAACAAGGCCATAGAAGAGCTGTCCATCCCCGCTAACTTCACCATGCGAGTGCTGGATTACGAGGTTAATGCGGGCAAGGCCGCCGTTTTGAACCGAGGCTTGGCCTTGGCCAGCCACGATCTCGTTGCCACGATTGACGGAGATTCATGGGTTCGCGAAGACGGCATTACCCAGATCGTGGAACGTTACGTCAATGACCCGCCCAATACGCGCGCCGTCGCCGGTGCGGTGATGGTGCGAAACTCGCGCCAGAACTTCCTCACACGCGCTCAGGAATGGGATTATTTCCACGGTATTGCCGCAATCAAACGAATGCAGTCCATGTATCACGGCACGCTGGTCGCTCAGGGCGCTTTCTCGCTGTACCAGCGCGATGCCCTGAACAGTGTTGGTGGCTGGCCGGAATGTGTAGGTGAGGACATCGTCGTCTCGTGGGCCCTTTTGCAACAAGGTCACCGCATCGGTTATGCCGAAGATGCGCTAGCTTTTACCAATGTGCCGACCACGCTGAAACAATTCACCTTGCAGCGCAAACGCTGGTCACGTGGTTTGATCGAGGCCTTCAAGGCCTATCCCGGCCTGCTGTTCAAGCCGCGCCTGACCACCCTGTTTATCTGGTGGAACCTGTTCTTCTTGCCGCTTGATCTGGTCTATACATTTGTCTTCATTCCGGGGCTGGTTCTGGCACTGTTCGGCCATTTCTGGATCGCCGGTCCGATGACGCTTGCCGTGCTGCCACTGGCAGCATTGTGGAATCTTTTCATGTTCCGCATCCAGCGCAACATGTTCCACGAAGAGGGCCTTAAGGTACGCCAGAACTTCGGCGGCTTCCTCTTCTATGCCATTGGCTATAGCCTTTTGATGCAACCCGTCAGCGTATGGGGCTATGCCGCTGAAGCTTTGGGCATGACCAAGAAATGGGACACGAAATGATCCGTCTGACCATTGCCGCATTGATGGTAGCGACCTCGTCCATCGCCCTATCAGCACACGCCCAGACCGTCGAAACTGCACAGGACGTCGCCCGCGAACAGCATCGCGAGCGAACTGCCGAAGCCTTTACGCCTCGTGCCGCTGTCGGAGCCGACCTTTTCTACTCCACCGATGCCGATGACACCGAGGTCTTGAAGGTCGGGGCCAATCTGGACTGGAAATGGAAGGGGCCGGACGAATATCTGGGCCTGCGCATCGAAAATGCCAGCTTCAGTCCCAATGGCCAGCACAGTCGCGACGCGCAGCGTGTCTATCTACGCGCCGCCGATAAGACAGGTGACTGGACCTGGAAGGTCATGGCCGGCACCGATGGCGACACCGCGCTAGGGGCCGCCAGCATTCATAACGATGCCCGTTTCCGTCAGGAATACTTCATCGAGCGCGAGGTGCTGGAAACCCCGCAAGGCGTCGATGACGGCATCTATTATACCTTCGTTGGCGGTGCTGTGGATCTGCCGATCAATGACCGAAATAACCTGACATTCGTCGCCGGTGTTCAGGACTTTACGGGCGAGAATGTACGTACCCACCTGCGGGCCACCTATGTTCATGTGGTCAAACCCGAATGGGGCCTGTCAGCCCAGATGCGTGTGCGTTATTTCCATTCCAGCCATCCGGGCGAGTTCGATTACTTCTCGCCCGAGGACTATGTGGAAATCATGCCGATAATTCAGATGCGGCGCTATCATGGTGGCTGGCGCTATCTGATCGCAGGCGGCATCGGCGGGCAAAAAGCCACAGGCGACGACTGGCATCAGGCCCGTTACCTCAACGCACAAGTCATCAGTCCCCCTGTCCGTGAATGGGCCGTAACCGCAGGCATAACCTACAGCAACACCCCGATCGCCAGCGGCTATACCTATGACTACACCCAGTTCAATGTGGGCCTGACCCGCGCCTTTTGACGACATGGCTCTGCGACTACGGTTGCGGAGCCTTTTCAGCATCATAATCTGACGATGCCTGTATCAGTGCCTTGATGTCCGAGGCGCATAGCAAGGGCCGCAAGGCGTCAAACTTGGCTTGCGGCCAACCATAAATCTCCAGCGCCAACAGCCCGTCGACAATATCGGCTGCAAAACGCTGACGCACGGGCACGGCTGGATTGCCTGCCACAATCGTATAGGGGGCCACATCCTTGGTCACGATCGCGCCCGAAGCGACAACGGCCCCCTCGCCTATCGTTACGCCAGGCATGATCATTGCCCGCATACCGATCCACGCCCCGTCCATAATGTGCGTGTCTCCCTTGCCCTTATAGGCATCCACAATGACCTCGGGAAACGGGTACAGGCTGAACCAGTCGGTGCGGTGCGTGTGGTTGCCGCCCAGCAGCATCACCGCCTCGGCACCGATACAGACGCAATCACCGATATGGAGCTGGTCTATCGGCCACTGGGGTGTCCAAGCCGACAGGCTGTAGGGATCGCCATACAGGTAACGGACGACGCTCTGCTCGAACGATCCGCTCCACGCGTCGCTGTAATAGCTGCGTGTCCCTTTGATATGGATATTGGGGTTGGTGACGCTCTCATGGAGCAGTTCAACCTTGGACCAGTGCCGGTCAGGCGCGATTGGGGACATGGACAGCCTTCGATCTTGCGAAGGCCTGTCCTATCGCCCAATCACCCGATTGCCTAATTAGGCCGCAGCATCCGAGGCTTGGTCGCTTTTCTTGCGGCGCATTTCGATGATGCGGACGCACCAGATCGAAATCTCGTAGAGCAGCACCATCGGTATCGCCAACATCAGTTGGCTGACCGGATCCGGCGGCGTCACAACAGCGGCCACCACCACCACGGCCACGATGGCATAGCGGCGCCCCTTGGCCATAAGTTCGCTGGAAATCAAGCCGGCCATGCCGATCAAGGTCATCACCACCGGCAACTGGAAACAGAACCCGAAGGCCAGCACCAGAGCCGTAACAAGGCTCAGATAATCCGAAACCTTGGGCAGAAGTTCAGCGGTGATCCCGTCGCCCGAAATGCCTTGGCTCAGCGAGAACCACATCACGAACGGCAGCATCACATAATAGACAAGCGCCGCCCCCAGTACGAACAGCAGAGGTGCCGCCACCAGAAACGGCAGAAACGCCCC
>NZ_JAVXCU010000067.1:0-3735 GCF_036659295.1 Brevundimonas sp.
CGCCCAATCGACCTGTGTCATCGAACAGGCCCAAGGCTTGGTTTTGAAGACATCGCTATATCGCTCGAGAAAGCGGCGATCGAAACTGGCGTTATGAGCGGCGACGAAAGCTGAAGACGCCGCAAAAGAGGCAACCTCAACCGGATCGATCTGGCAGCCAGCCACCATCGCGTTTGTGATTCCAGTAATCGCTGTGATCTCAGGCGGGATCGGCCGAGAAGGCTGGCGAAAGCCCTGGAAGCTCTGACCAATGCCATGAATACGCCCGTCGGGACTGTAGTAGAAGCGCGTCATAGCGAGTTCGATGATCTCGTCGTGACGGGGGTCCAATCCGGTAGTTTCGACGTCGACAAACAAACCGGTTCGTATCCCGTGCACATTCGGCTCAACCTGGGACGGTCGATTCTTCAGCTTGCGCAAAACACGATACTCTCCACTTTCCTCGAGCGCAGTCACCATCGCTTCTAAATCCACGCCATCTCCATTTGCTCTATCGGCCACCGTCTTCAGCGGTCGCATCAATCCTGGCGCTGCGAGACTTAGTCTGGTCATCCAAGGCTCCCAACTTCTCTTGCCTGCGCATCTTCCTCAAAAACAGCTTCAGATACTTGTAGGTGTTGGGGCGCTCCATCAGGCCCGCCATCCGTTTTCGCGCAACATCGTCAGCACGCAAAATTTCCAACACCTCGACCAAATACTCTTCAAGAATCTCGCGCGTTGCACCGTGGACAGCTGCATCCAGATAGACCGCGCGTGCTAGCTCGATAAGATTGATGAGCTCAGCGAACTCAAACTCGACTTGATCAGGTTTTTCCGCCTGGAGGTAACGCCCCCAGGCAGCACGCAACGCCTCGTATAACGAGACCAGCGTCGCAGCAGAAGTGTTGCAGTTAGAGCGCCAGACCGTAAAAACTGCTATGCCAAGCGCCGCGCCGGAAACAATCAGCGCCGTGACGTCCCAAAGGCTACCCATCCTTCTTTGAAGACTCAGATTGCACTGGCGCTGTAGCGGTTGGCGGAATTTTAGAAGATTGTGCTCGGCCGGCTTGGTTCATCGCTTGCCGTAGATGCCCCGTCGCCATGCCTCGCTTCTCATAATCATTCGGCATCATGCGGTTCATAAAGGCACCGTCCGGTGCGCGTGACTTGTCAGCCATCCGCCCCATCCTTCTGCTTGGCTGTCGTAGATGCTTTTCTAGGTGCTACTGGCGCTACAGTCGCCGCGAGTCGAGCGGCCACGCGCTCTTGCGCTAGACGAAGATGGCTAGTGCCGACACCAGCATTCACCTCCAACGAATTATGACCAAGATTCAAACCTCCGGTCGAACCGAACCCCGGGGGAAGTCGTCTCATCCCATCTGCTCCTCTTCACAACCCTAAACCAGATTAAGATAGGGAGAACATACGCCAAATTTGGTCGCATGATGGTGCTTTCCCAAAGCCGCCTAGTGCATTTTAGTTTTCAGCACTGAGAGTACTCAATCGCTTAAAAGCGCCAAGAACGGTCATACAGACCACATGGTGAATGCGACATTCGGCACGTGTTTCGGACGCCTGCTTTGTGGCACGATGCCTTATTCGGTTCTCCAACCTTATCGAAATCTCTGAAGGTCTGCATTTCGGCAAACGCCCCTGCCCTTTTGCACCCAAGAGGCCATTCCACAAAACCCTACCGTCAGCTCAATTACGGTTTGCTCCAAACGTCTAGCTTGCACGTTGACAAAGCCGCTCAGGTGCAAGAGACAACGCCCTCTATTTAAAGGGGATATTTCATGGGCAATGAACTCGACGAAGTCACGGGTATGGTCAATCAATCAGGCCGCGACATCAATGTCATTGAGAAGCAAATTCCAGTGACTGTCGGCGTCGGCTCGTTGATCTTCGAGATCACCCTTTGGATCATCATTCCTCTCGTCGCGCTGGCCGGCGTCGCCCTAGGGGTGGTTCCCCACCTGAACGGTGCCATCGTCGCAGCGCTAGGCGTCCTGCCCGGCCTGATCTTCCTGTTCATGAAGATCAACGCCCTAGCCTATCTTCGCAAGCTGCAACAAAAGATCCAAGCCGACGCATCCCAGATCGACAACTATCTGGAGCAGAGGGTCATTATCTTGAACAACGTCGTCGGCCTGCTGAACAAGGCGGTCGATTTGGACAAGGACGTGATGAAGAGCGTCGCCGCTCTGCGTAGCGGAGCCTCATCAGGCACAGATTCCCAACGCAACGCTGCCTCGGCCGAAATGGACAGCGTTCTGTCGCGCATTAATGTGGCATTCGAAGCCTATCCCGACCTGAAGGCCCACGCCACCATCGCCGATGCCATGCAGCAGAACAGTTATCTGCAAAAAGAAATCACCGCCGCGCGTACCCTCTACAATGATACCGTAGCGATCTGGAACCAGGACATCTTCGCCTGGCCGACCAAGCAAATCGTGGCCGCGCGCCAACGCTACACCACACGTATCCCCTTCACGGCGTCGGCTGAGACCAAGGCGGCGGCCCGGGGGACATTCTTCTGACTGGGCCAATGGCTGAGGACGTCCACGAACCTCTTGAACACTATCAGGCCTACCTGAAGGACGCCCATCTACAGCATACGGCTGACTACTTCGAGGACATGGTTCGCACTTCACGCGTTGATGAGGCGGCCAACAGCAAGACGGTTCAAGAAATCCGCGACTTGGAAAAGCGCGGAAAGGCCTCGGGCAACAACACACGATGGCTAAAGCTGCTGCGTATTGCCGTCTATGTGGCGGTCGCCGTAACCCTGTTCCTGGCCTATCGCCAACACCTGGCATGGCTGACGGGAGCGGCTGGTTTGCTGGCAGCCATCTTTGCCAAGCTAAACCCCATCATCAAAGCAGGCGACAACCACACTCAAGCCCTGATCACTGAGCGCGCTGAAAGAGAGGCCCTAGCCTGGGCCCAGATGTCAGCGTTGAACAGCCTTTTCGATTGGGACATCTTCGCAAAACTAGTCAGCAAAACCTTCCCCAAAATCGAGCTAGACCCCTATTTCAGCCACGCACGACTGATAAACTTACGGCAGTCCTATGGCTGGAACGACGCCTTTAACAACAGCCGGTCAGTGATGTTCGCCCATACGGGGATCGTCAGCGGCAACCCCTTTATCCTCGCCCAGACCCTGAACCACTGGATCGGATCAAAGACCTACAGCGGTAGCTTGACGATCCACTGGACTGAACAAGGTCGAGATTCCAACGGGCGCACGACCACTGTGTCGCGTTCCCAGACGCTGAAGGCTTCGGTCAACAAACCCTTCCCCAGTTATGAAACTGAGTCGATTCTAATCTACGGCAACCATGCGGCACCGGATTTGAACTTCTCTCGCCAGCCCTCGTCCCTGTCGGCACTGGATGATGGCGCCATCAACAAATGGCGCAAGAACCAGGCAATCAAGAAGCTGGAGACCAAGGCCCGTAAACTGTCGTCCGGATCTGGATTCACCCCCATGGCCAATCGCGAGTTCGACGCCCTTTTTGCTGCAGGTGATCGCGATCACGAAGTTCAGTTCCGTATGTTGTTCACTCCCCTCGCTCAGCAGGAAATGGTGAAAATCCTCAAGGACAAGCAAATCGGTTTCGGCGACAACTTCGTCTTCAGCAAGATGCAGAAAATCAATGCCGTCGAGCCTAAGCACCTAACCGGTATGGACATCAGCGCCTCGCCCGACAGCTTCCGCTTCTACGACCTGATGGTGGCGCGCGCCCATTTCAA
>NZ_JAVXCU010000067.1:3745-12609 GCF_036659295.1 Brevundimonas sp.
GCCCGGCCGAGGATATCTATGCGGGCACCATCCGCAGTTCGTGTTTCTGGGAGCACGAAGCTATCGCCAACTATATGGGCGAACAGCACTTCAGCCATCCTGATAGCGTCACCCGCAACGTCCTAAAGACCGCCAGCCACGGTGATGATGAAGGTGCCCAGAAGGTTCAGATCACGGCCCACGGTTTCCGTGGTATAAACCGGACCGATCACATCTCAGTTCGTGGCGATGACGGCTATACTCATCAGGTGCCAGTGCATTGGATCGAGTATATTCCGGTGGATCGCACCTCCGACATACTCGTGTGCGATCAGACATCGACACCTTTAACTGCCTCCGAGACCACCGCACCGCGTTGGCATAGCCATTTCGCTCAGCATGGTCTCACACCCGAAAACGCCGTCGCCCGCCGCTCCATATTCGCAGCCATGCTGCGATAAAGTAAAAGGTGCTCGACGTTGCGTTCAACATCGCACCGTGATCATAGCCCTACCCTTTGAGGAGGTGTCCACCTCGGACCGTTCGGGCATCGAGGAATGGCGTGTGCGAGCCGCGCTAAAGAGGACCGCTTTGCCGATCTTGACAAGGAGAAAGGCATTCTGCGTCTCCGCCTGTCCAGAGTCCCCATCCCTTAGTTTTTTAAGGACGGCCAGGATGCGCCATGAACGTTCATACTGACCACGTCGTGAAAGCGACGTTCACGCATAACTTAGGCGTCCGCTCAGTGGCGAGATGCCTACTTCTGCTTCCGACCCTTCCGGAATCTCTGAAGGTCAGCTTTTCGCCCTCCCGACCCTTTTACGGCTAAGAGGCCACTCCCCGAAACCCTACCGTCAGCTCAAATGCGGCTCGCTCCGATCAGGCGGCGGGCGGGGTGAGGTCGAGGCGCAACGCCTTGCCAATACGTTCGGCGTCCGGCTCGAACACTCTGGCTTCTTCGGCGTAGATCGACCAGTCGCGGACTCGTGCAGCGATCTCGGAGATCAGGCCGAGCGCCTTGCGCCGCTTGAAGCCGCAGTGGGCGCCGAAGGTGACTAGGTCTTCGAGATCGAAATCGTCGCGCTTGCCATTCAGGCTCATCTGGTGGGCGTTGGTCCAGTCGCCGGACGGGTTCCACGCATAGGCGACGTCGAAGGCCGGAGACAGCCGCCAGGTGCCAGAGCGGTCCATCAGGAAGGCGATGTTCTTCACATGGTCGTCCTGGTTGCGGATGAACAGGTTGAAGACGGCGCGGCGAAACTGCTGTTCGAGATCGACGGCGTCCAGATCGAGCAGGCGGATCGTCTCGATCGCCTGTTCGTAGCTGTAGGCGCCGGCGGCGTTGAAGTCGTAATGGCGCAGGGCGGCCAGAGACTGCATGTGGACCTTCTTGCCGGTCGTGGTGCGGTCGAAGCGACGGGTCATGAAGTGGCTGCGACCGCCTTCGTGATGCAGGCGGCATTCCGACATGTCGATGCCGGCGTCGCGCGCCATCTGGGAGAAGGCGTATTCGATCAGACCGAACCCTTGTGGATCGGCAAGCTCCTTGTCACGGTTGTTGCTGACGCCGTCGAACTTCATCAGCCAATAGCCGAACCCGGCGTCGGCCGAGACCTGGCCCGAACGGAACTCGCCCGTGTCTGGGTTCCAGGCCAGCACGGCCTTGGCGCGAGCGCCGCCGGCCGAGGTGCCGACGCGCAAAATTTCCTCCAGCGCGGCGTGGTCGTCCTCGCCGCCTAGGCCCCCTTGCATCCCGTGACGCATCGAGAGGACCTGATTGGCGAGATCGACCAGAGCGGCGATCTCCAGTCTACGGGAGCGACGGGCCGCCTGACGTTGGGTCGGATGGAACTCCAGAGCGCCCATGCCACGTTCACCGATGTAGCAGAGGCGCTCGACCGGATTGAAGGAGGCGGCTGTCCGGTTCTGACGCGCCAGCCATTCGTTGATCAGGGCGTTGCCGTATTTGTCCGGCAAGGAGTCGGCCAGCAGGCCGGGCAGACCCTTGAAGGCTGGGCGCGGCAGTTCCGGGAAGGCGTAGGGAGCCTCGGTCAGGGGCATGACCAGCGGCGCGACTTCACGGTCGCTGACGGCGAATTCCGGGGTGTACTGGAAGACGCCGTATCCTTCGGCTTCAAGCCAGGTGACGGCGCCAATGTCACGGCCCCACAGGCGGATGGTGGCGTCGGTCAATCTTCGTCTCCCCAGGTCCAGGGCTGGGCCGGCTTTCCGCCGGCTCCGGTCGCGCGACGGCGTTCGGTGGCTGCGGCCAGGCGAACCCGATCCACGGGGCGGACATCCACCGGGGGCGCGAGGGTCTCCATACGATCGCCGAGGCCCAGGGCATCCATCACGCGCAGCAGGGTGTCCAGCGAAGCGTTTTCTCCACCCTCGAGGCGACGTAGGGTGTTGATCCCCACACCGGCGCTATCGGACAACTGGCGTTGCGTCAGGTTGCGGCTCAGGCGTTGCGCCGCAAGGCGTTCGCCGAGCACCCGGGCGCGGCGTGCGAGATCTGTTTCCGCTTCTGCCATGTTAGACCCCTTTTATGGGTGGCTGTGAGCATGTGGAGAAGATGTAACCCTTAGATGGGTATTTACACCCTCTGTTGCGAAAATTCAATTAAAACCCGCATATGGGTGTTTATAGCCCAAATAAGTACCAATCACCCTTCTGTGGGGTGTTGCGACCTATAACCCGTAGGTGCTGTCAGCTTAACTGAGCGAAGTCAAAAGCTTCCCTTCCCTGCTCAATATCAGGCGACAGCAGCCGCCCAAGCAGTATCCACACCGACGCGCAAACGGCGAAGCGTGGACCTGCTGATCAAATGGCGTTGGATATTGAAGCTGTTGTAGATCGCTGCGTGGGTGGTGAAAAATCTCTGGGCTGAGGCTTGGGATCACGCTGAGCGAGTTGGTGGCCCTGGAAGAATAGGTCGCGAGCGGCGATCTAGAACTTCCATGGCTTGCGCCAAGATTTTGGCGTCTTGCAGATAGCTTTGCAAGCAACCTGCAGCGCTGGATAGTTCCAACAGATCAAGGTCGGTTGAGAGGCTCACCGCATACTCGGCCAAGTGCCCTGTAAACACGCCCAACCGAAACTTTGCCTCCAGCTCATCATCGCGGTCGAACATGCCTTGATACAAATCATCTGAGGTCATGAACGGACTACGGCTCTGGTCGCGGAAGAAGTCCACTCCGATGTGAGGTGATTACGCAAATTCGGCAAACACCCCGTACCTTTTGCGCCTAAGGGGCCATTCTTTGAAATCCTACCGTTAACTCGAATGTGGTTCTCTCGAGTTTTTTGTCCTTGAGGCCGAGGAGTTTTCTACGAAATCGGCACCGCATTGGGGGCAGACCACATGGGTCGGCTGGTAGGCAATGGTTCGATGATAGGTAAACTGCAGGTGATTTTTGAAGAGTACCCGTTCACCACACCCATAACAGTGCGTTCTCGTCACTGACATGCCGCAGCCCTTGCAGCCGAGCACCCAGAACTCACGGCCCTTATCCGAAGTCCCCGTGCATTTTCTAACAACATCGTCCGCGTCATGAGCCTTGCCGCATGAAATGCAAAAACTGGCGCTGACTAGGGGCGCGTCCTGAGAGTGAGCTCGCGAGCTGCCGGCTTGACGATTTGCCGCCTTAAACAATTCCTCAAAGAATTTTGCCTGATTTTCCGCAAACACTTCAGTAGGGCGCGCGAAGCATGCCTGCATAAGCAGACCTATAAGGCGGCGGAGGTGAACCTGTGGATCCGATAGGTCGGCATTTGGTGCGAGCCGGATATGGCCATGCCTATGGTCGGTGGGGTGATCTTGCCCATAGTCGCAATGCGGCCCCCAAGCGAGGGGAGAGTTCCTTTGTCGCACACTATTGCCACAGGGCTGTAATACAAAGACAGCATCCTGCTCTTGGCCATAGCCCTTTTGTTGAACCAAGGCCTCGACCATTTCTGAGAGCTCGTCGAAGTGCCAGCGACTACGGAATTTCGCGTCCATCACCAGGCCTGGCGCTTCAGCGAAAAGCTCATCTCTTTCCTCATTGGTGGGTGTTTTAGGCAGATAAGTCACCCTAAGCCGGAAATCTGGCCTACGCCCATTCTTTAGCACAGGCTGAACCTCTAGACGTGCACCAAGCAATATGTCGGGGCGCAACAGGTTGAGTGTCATTTGACCATCGGGTCGGGTGACAGCATCCACCAGTTGTGATTGCCAACCCGTTTCCGGCTCGAAGCCATATTCCGTCATCAGAACCGACAGAATCTTAATCAGACACCAACGCTCGTAAAGTGCACTGGCATGCAATGTGGCGACCGTGTCCAGCCGTTCCAGAGAACCGATGTCGATCCCATTCTCTTGCGCCGCTTCCTGCAACCGACGGAAAGCGGCGAGACAAGCAGCATGGGGCGGGTGAACGCGCCAGCGCAAACCTTGTGGAGGGATCGAAGACGTGCTGACTCCAAGCTCATGCAAGGTTCGATCCAACCTCGCCAGACGAGTATTCCCTGAAGATAGGTTGGCGGAAAGCTGTTGCGCCGACTGGGCATGCTTTCGGTAGTGAGATGCCCGCGACAGACTGACCCGTCCGGCTTGCTTGTATTCTTCACGCGCCTTGCTATCGAGTTGAAGTCGCCAACCGTTGGCTACAAGAGCTTCACGTCGGCTCCGCCGAACTTCCGCGCTTAAGGGGCGGATAGCCCCAACTTGGGCAATCTTGTGCTGGCAATATCGTTTGCCGGTTCCGAAGGCCTTTTCGGTTCTCTCAATCCTTCCGCGCGCCACTCCAAAGTCGAATTTTCTTTCGCTTGCTAAAACTGCGTGGATGATCTCGCCGACGGCTTCGGGCAACACAAGAACATGCGAACCTGCGTACTGGTTTTCGTCTCCTACATTGACAAAATACTCGCTACGCGAACTTCGATAGCTGCGAGTAATTTCGAAACGCTGCCGGTAAAGCTGTTCGTTAGAAGTAGCGTCCGCGCGCCAATTCCAAAGCGGTTTCATCCGCTGCTCGTATTCTTGAAGCTGAGCATCGAAAACTTCAGGGTCGACGTCCTGCCATTCTTTTTCGATCAGAGCTCTACCAGTGGCCTCCAGTTGCTCCACACGCCGATTGAGAGCTACTGTTTGCGCTTGTCCCGCCTTATGCACCATCTGTGCCAAGACTAAAGCGCTCTGGATCATATGACGTAAGTAACGATTGTCGGGAATATCGGGCTCGGCCTTGGCAACTCGGCCCGGCAACACTTTTGCCCAAGGCGCGCGCGCGAGCACACGAAAAGTTGCCGTATTCGGCCGGACTTTGGCGCGGCGCGTGATTCCCGTCGTTTCTTGCAAGTTTCGAGGTAGATCGGCTGCGAGCGATAGTACCGACTCGACGAATCCGTCAAAGGCCGCAGAAATGTTAGCGCCGCCGTTGCGCGAGACACCGCCGCCGCCCTCTTGGCCGAGGACAAGCCACAACAGCTCATCATGAAAATCACGTAGGTAATCGCCCAGCATCACCCCCTCGTGGTGACGGATGATAACGCGCAGCGCATCATCACCGACCAGGATCTCGAACTCCCCAAGGCTGCGTAGAAAAGCGTTGTTATGGCGGCGCTTGCCCCTGTTCCAGTCTAGGGCAGGAATCCACCATATCTCGCCATCTGGAGCGACAACCTTGAGAAAGGCATTTTCGCCCTCATCGTTGCGCCAAGTCGGAACCACACCATCCGGCACCTGCAAGCCAAGCCATGAATTATCATCGGGAAAGACGTCTAGGACGGTTTCAGGCACCCCGTCCTCGTCGATCTCTAAGTCAACGACGCTAACTGTGACCGCACGGGCAAGACCGGGCGCTTTCCATAAGATTTGCAGTTTCGCCGCCCTCAGGCCAAGTCGCATCACCGCACCCAGTAGCTCGCGAGACCATTATTGGCATCCGCCGTCGCCGCGAGTCCTTCGAGCCTCTGGACGCAAGAATCGTCAAGATAGTCGAGATCATCGGCGAATTCCTCCGCCAGAAGATCACGCAGAGCCAGTAGTTGTTCGCGGCGCGGTCGACCATCTGGCATCACCCGCCCGAGATCCAAGGTGAGCTTAGGCAGGACTTTCATGAGAATGATGTTGTTCAGGGCTTCTCTTTCCGTCAGCCCAGCCTCCTGAGCACCTTGCAGATAGCCGAGGCCTTGCCGGATGGCGCGATAGCCAAATTCAACCCCGAGCGGGTCGAGCACGCGGGCAAGCCGCGCCAAGAACTCAGCGGCCGGTAAGGTGCGATCGAAAGCGGGATAGTCCGTGCGGGCCCCGAATTCTTCGGGCAGGATTTGCAGAGCATCGGTCAGCTCCAAGGGTTCGATCTCGTTTTCGATCGCTTCCCAATCGGTCAGGAAGGGATTGTCGAAACGAAGGACGTGAGCACGGTCGAGCACCTTGGGCGACAGACTATGCGTTGTATCGTCCATGTTTACGGCACCCATGATGCGCACATTGGCAGGAAAGCTGAGCGTGCTCCTCGTGCTGAGCACGCCGCTTAGCCCCCGACGCAGGCGAGCATGATGGGCAAGGATAGATTCAGTATTTTTGAAGCCGCCAAAGAGCGTGAGAAAATTATTCGCGGTCTCGTCGGTCAACAGGTCCTCAATCGTGGCCCCCTCATCCAGTTTCGCTTTGAGGCGCGCCTCTTGCTCGATGCTGAGGAAGATCCCGTTTTCCATCAGGACATGGCGCTCTTCGTCTTGCGTGAACAATGGAATTTCAGGCAACCGATCGCGGGTTTCGAGATAGCTAAGGAAATCAGCGAAATAGTATTCGACGCGTGCTAGGTTCATCTCGTCGAGCAGAATGAAATGTAGTCGATTGGGGTCGGCTTCGGCGCGTAGCAGCGCATCGAGGAAGGGGGTCGACTGATATTTGCGCTCGACTGGATTGAAATAGCCGATCAGATCCTCGGGGCCAGTCCAGTTTGGTTTGACCGCGATGATCTCGCAGATGGCTCCGAGGGCCTGGGCGACGGCCTTGACCATCGAGGTTTTACCCGATCCTGAATCGCCGGCAAGGATCACAAGGTCTGATGTCCGCGTTAAGGCGAGGAAGTTCCTTATCCTATCCTGCGTATACATCAGATTACGGCTCCAAAGCACGGCCTGCACATGCGGCGCAAGACGCGAGAAATCTCCGTCAAAGGCTTCGGCCAGGGATAGACCGTTCGCGGCTGGTGGATGAGGATCGCGTAGTCTTTTTAGATCGTCCGCGTCTAACAGACCAAGCGCATGCAGGCGTTCACCCTTGCGTTCAGCGAGTTCTGCAAGAGAGCTGAGCCGAGCTTCCATAAGGGCTTTTTCCTTTTCATATTTGTCGCGCTGGAGATCCAGCTTACGAAGGGCGTCGCGATATTGATTTTCTGTGTCGGCGAGTCTCGCATCCGCGGTGGCTTGATGAGATAAAGCGCGCGCGAGTGCTGAGCTGGCGGCCTCGAGGTTGCTCTGTTCGACGTTCAGTTTCGCCTTGATAGATGCAATCTGCGAGGCAGTTGATTTGTTGGCCCTTGCCATGATGGCGTCGTGGACTGCTGTTTCGAGCAGCGCTACGGTGGCTGGGCCGCGGACGGTAAAGTGCCAGTCCTTCGGCATCTCAGAAAGTGGTCGTAATGTGCCGCGGACCACGTTGCACTGATAGGGATTTTTGTGCTTTTCGCGTTCTTTTTTGGGCGACAGCGTCAACTCTGCAAGGGCCCAGAGATATTTAGCCTGCAGGTCGAAGCCCTGTGGCAGCACGGGTCCAATGAAAGCGCTATGCGATCCATTGATAGCGACGTGAGGGTATCGCAAACTTGAAAAGCTGGACGCGTGTTTTAGATCTTCAAGAAAATAAATTGTTTTCCCGTCTGGCAGCTTCGCTGCACGGATATTGCCGATTACTACAATTCTCTCGTCAGGTTCATAGCCCCATTCGCGCCGTAACTCCGCTAGGGCATACCCCTCTAAGCTGTCGACTTCAAAACTTGTCATGTGACGTCCATGCCATTCACATCTTTAATAAATATCAATATTATCTCTGGGTGGCGCTGTCACGTTAACGGTGACCAGGTCAGAAGCCCCCCTCCCCGCCCTGCTCAAGCCGTTGCCGCCGCCCGTGCCGCGCCGGCTTCGGCGCGGAAGCGGCGAAGAGTTGGTCGGCTGATCAGATGACGCTGGACGTTGAAGGTGTTGTAGATCGCTGCGTGGGTGGTGAGAAATCTTTGCGCTGAGGCCTGGGATTTGAAACCCTGTTGCTGTCTCGCTCTCGTCGTCGGATAGGCAGATGGGAATTCTCGACCCGATTATTCTCCCGTAAGCGCCCGGGGCGGTGGAGATGCTTGAGACCTAGTTCCCGAAGGGCTGAGCCGTACGACGCCAGGCCGTCCGTGGTGATCCGCTCAGGCTCACGGGGTGATTTCGCAGGAGCCGACCGAGCAACTTCAGCGCCGCCGCGTTGTTTCGCCGGCGTTGGACAACGAGGTCTAAAACCTCGCCTTCGTCGTCAACCGCGCGCCACAGATACATGCGTCGGCCACCGATCTTGCAAACCATCTCATCGAGATGCCAACGGCCGGTCGGAGGCGCTCTCCGCTTCTTCAGCCGCCGTGCAATCAGAGGCCCGAACTTGATCGTCCAGCACCGGATCGTTTCATAACTGACGTCAATTCCACGCTGCGCCATGGTGCTGTCAGCTTAACTAAGCGAAGTCGAAAGACCCCTACCCCACGCGTTATCAGACGACAGCCGCCGTCCAAGCAGTATCTGCATCGGCACGAAAGCGACGAAGCGTGGACCTGCTGATCAGATGACGTTGGATGTTGAAGGTGTTGTAGATCGCCGCGTGGGTTGTGAGAAATCTTTGCGCTGAGGCTTGAGATTTG
>NZ_JAVXCU010000068.1:0-12566 GCF_036659295.1 Brevundimonas sp.
CCGCGCCAAGGACCTTCAGGAAACCAACCCGATGCTGGGCCACCGTGGCTGCCGTCTGGGTGTGGCCTATCCTGAAATCTACGAGATGCAGGTCCGTGCCGTGCTGGAGGCTGCTCTGGAGGTCAAGAAGACCCTCGGTGTGGCACCGATCCCTGAGATCATGCACCCGCTGGTCGCGCTGGGCCTGGAAATGAAATACCTGCGCGAACTGACCGACAACACCGCCAAGGCTGTGTTCGAGGAAGCTGGAGACAGTGTGGACTATCTGGTCGGCACCATGGTCGAGCTGCCGCGTGCGGCGCTGCGGGCCGGTGATCTGGCCGAGCATGCCGAGTTCTTCTCGTTCGGCACCAACGACCTGACCCAGACCACGTTCGGCATCAGCCGCGACGACTCGGGCCGCTTCCTGCAGGCCTATCTGGACAAGGGTATCTTCGAGAACGACCCGTTCGTGCGCCTCGACCAGAATGGCGTCGGCGATCTGATCCGTATTGCCGAAGAGCGTGGCCATGCCACCAAGCCGGGCATGAAGATGGGCATCTGTGGCGAACACGGTGGTGATCCGTCGTCGATCGCCTTCTGTGAAGAGGTAGGTCTGGATTATGTGTCCTGCTCGCCGTACCGCGTGCCGATTGCGCGTCTGGCGGCGGCTCAGGCGGCTCTGGTGGCCAAGTCGGGCATTGCGCGCGAAAAAGACCGCTAAGCAGTTCTAGAGTATTGATGGAAAAGGGCGGCCCGTCGGGTCGCCTTTTTTAATGCCAATTTTTGCCAATATTGGCGTAACTGCGTATGTGTTTTGAAGCGCACACTTGTGACGTTCGTGTAAATTGAGATGGAACGTAGAATGATCGCACCCATTTATATTCCGAGCTGGGACGCAAGGCGTGTTCGCTTTGAGTTCGACTATAGTTAGGAGATTTTGATATGCGTAAGTTTGCTATTGTTGCTGGTGCTGTCGCTACCGTTGCTTTCGGTGGTGCAGCTGTTGCTCAAACTGCTCCGGCTACTCAATGGAACCCGACCTATTACGGTACTCTGGGTTACTCGCAGCTGGACCATTCCGATGGTGATCTCGGCGCAGTGACGGGCCGTCTGGGTGCCAAGTTCAATCCGTATATCGGTGTTGAAGGCGAAGTATCCTTTGGCGTGAAGGATGACGACTTCTCGATCGCGGGCGTCGATGGCTCGATCAAGCACGAGTATGACGCGGCGGCCTATGTTGTCGGCACCTTGCCGGTGACCGACCAGTTCGAGCTGTTCGCCCGTGGCGGTTACGGCACGTCCAAGATCAAGGGCGAGCTGGGCGGTATCTCGCGTGAAGTGGACGGTGCCAGCTGGAACTATGGTGCCGGTGCCAACTTCTTCTTTGACGCCCAGAACGGCGTACGCGGTGACTGGACACGTCGCGACTTTACCGAAAGCGATGCGGGTGAAGTGGACGTCTATTCGGTGTCCTACGTCCGTCGCTTCTAGGTCTTAGGGCCGGATACGACAAAGGCCCGCCTCGGTAACGAGGCGGGCCTTTTTGTTGTGCTGTAAGGCTCAAGATCAGGTGGCGTGAAGCACGTCCGGTGCAATGGCCCAGCGCATAGAGCCTTCGCCGAAGGGGCGCACGAAGAAGTCACGATAACGCTCGAAGGCCTCGATGATGCGTGCCTTCAGGTCTTGCGTGACGGATTCACCGCGCTGGCGGCGCATGGCGGCCACGCAGTTGATCACCATGTCCTGATGGGCAGAGCCACCCATGCGGTGAAGCACTGTCGCGATATCGTGCGCCAGTGGATCTCCGAGTTGTTCTGCCCAAGGCGAAGCGTTTTGTTCTGTCTTTTTAGACATTACCGGATCCCGACCCCGATAAATTTAATTTACATAGGAGTTGCAAAAAAAAGAGAACAGTGCAAGCGCCGCTGTGGCTTGGTGCTCAACTTTTTGTTTAACCCCGCTTTTCAAGAACAACCGTACCGGCGGAATAGCCAGCACCAAAACTACAGATCAGGCCCTTATCCCCAGCTTCAAAGCCCTGATTGTGCAGGTGGAAGGCAATGATCGAACCGGCCGAGGATGTGTTGGCATAGTCGTCAAGAATGATGACGTTTTCCTCGGGTGTAGGTTCGCGGCCCAGAACCCGCTTACCGATCAGCTGGTTCATGTTGATATTGGCCTGATGCAGCCACAGACGCTTGTAGCTGGTCGGGTCGATGCCCAGTTCGGCGGCGTGCTCGACGATCATTTCAGAGACCATGGGCACCACTTCCTTGAACACCTTGCGACCCTGCTGGACGAACAGCTTGTCGGTCAGGCCATCCGACGGGATCGGCTCGGCGGTGTCAGTGGGCAGGTGGGTGCGGTTCAGGAAGCCGAAATTGTTGCGGATCGCGTTCGAGAACTGGGTTTGCAGCTTGGTGCCGACAATGTTCCAGCCACCGGGGCCAGCCTGATCCTCGGCCTCGACGATGACGGCGGTAGCCACGTCGCCA
Organism: Brevundimonas sp.; assembly: GCF_036659295.1. Classification (GTDB taxonomy): domain Bacteria; phylum Pseudomonadota; class Alphaproteobacteria; order Caulobacterales; family Caulobacteraceae; genus Brevundimonas. Next base: position 2,478 of record NZ_JAVXCU010000068.1, read on the forward strand.
AAGATGAAGTGGCTGTCGCGATCCTTGAAGTTCAGGTGCGCCGAGCAGATTTCGGGGTTCACCATCAGCACGGCCTTGACCGAGCCTGAGGCGACAAAGTCGGCCGCGGTCTTGATGCCGAAAGTGGCCGACGAACAGGCCACATTCATATCAAAGGCAAAGCCGTCAATACCCAGTGCCTGTTGCACCTCGATGGCCATGGCCGGATAGGCGCGCTGCATGTTCGAGGCGGCACAGATGACCGCGCCGATCTCGCTGACCGGCTTGCCCCATGCGGCAATGGCTTGCTGTGCGGCCTTTACGGCCATTTCGGCAAGGATCGAGATTTCGTCATTGCTGCGGGGCGCAAGGCGCGGAACCATGCGCGACGGATCGAGAATGCCTTCCTTGTCCATGACAAAGCGGCTCTTGATGCCCGATGCCTTTTCGATGAAGGCGCTGGACGAGTGCGTTTTCGGCTCGACCTCGCCCGCTTCGATAGCGGCGGCATTGGTGGCGTTCCAGCCATCGACCCAGGTGTTGTAGGCCAGAACCAGTTCGTCATTGGAAATGGACTGGTCGGGGGTGAAGAGGCCGGTGGCGGCGATGACGGCTTTATGCACTGCTTTGATCCTCACGCACGGTCGCGCGGTTCGCTCGAAAAGGCGGGCCGGAATGGCCACCTATTACCGATCTAATGTCCGGTGTTTGGGGCGAACTTCTGTCCGACAGCGACGTCCATAATATTGTTGTTGGGGGTATCAATACGACGACGGAAGGCTGCGGTCGAGACTGGCCTTTATGCCACGCCACCAACGCCTGATCCGTCCGCGCGGCGGCGGGGGCAGGGGGTGGTCGCGGGCGGCAATCAGGGCCGCCACCAGATCCTCGGCCTCGCAGGGCCAGCCGTCCGGTGTCACATAGACCGGATAGTCGATCAGGGCGGCATGGATCAGGTCATCCAGCGTGATCTGTCGCGTGCGGCGCTCGAAGGGCAACTCGTCGTCGGTCAGGCCCCATCCGGCATAGAAGGGGCGGCCATAGACGCTGACAGGTTTGCCGCGCATCAGGGCCTCGAAGCCCGACAGCGAGGTCAGGGTCGCCAGACGGTCACAGGCATTCAGCAGGTCGATGATGTCCATGTCATCGGCCACGGCATCGACTTCATGCATGGCCCCTGCATCCAGTAGGCCGATCCGGTTGCCGGACGTGACATCGGGATGGTTGCGATAGACGAGGAAGGCGTCAGGGAAGTCTGCGCGGGCGGCTTTGACCAGAGCGGAATTGGTGCGGATATCGCCGCATCCCGTCAGGATGGACTTGTCGTTCTCGACCTGACCGACCACCAGAAGGACGGACTTGCCCTTGGGCCATGTGTCAGAAAGGGCGGCCCCTTTGAGGTTATACTTTGACAGGCCCGCACCGACCACGGCTTCGCGCAAGTGTCGGGCGCGGTCCAACTGGCGTGGCGATAGACCGCCCGTCTCGATCAGGGTTTCCAGACGGCTGGGCGTGCGCGGATCGTAATAGACGCCCTGATCGTCCAGAGCGACCGACAGGGCACCAAAGAAGTCCGAGCCCAGACCACGCGAGCGGATAAAGCCGTCCTCCATGCGAACGCGGGGGCCATCAAATGTACTGGCGGCGGCCAGTATCTCGGGGCTTTCCTTGCCGGACCACCAGATCAGCTTGCCACCGGTTACCCGTGCATGGGCGGCGGCGGATTTGGCACGCCAGAAATAGCGAACCCGTCCCTTGGGACTGTTGAGCAGACGGCGTACCGGCGGGCGTTTGGCGGGGGCAAAACCGACAGCCGCCCAATCGCCCGACAGGCGGTCAGCGCGGTCACGCAGGACGATCAGTCGCTCCAGCGCCTGTTCGGCCCCGCAAGGCTGGCCGGTGACCGGATCGACATAGCGGGTATAGCGGATCATGGCGGCGGCCACGACCTGTTCGACGGTGCGGGGCTGGCCTCTGCGGCCGGTCAGGACCGTGTCGCGGGTCAGGCCCCAGCCGGAATAGAACGGAGCGCCGAAACAGCGCACGGCCTTGCCGCGTAGCAGGGCCTCGAAGCCCAGAGCCGAGGTCACAACATAGACGGCATCGACGGCATCCAGCAGTTCGGCGGGCCGTACATCGGTGTCGATCAGGGTGACGCCGGAGAGCTGATCGGACGGGATGCAACCCTGTTTGCGACCAGCGGCCACGGCGGGGTGGCGTTTGACGATGATCTGGGCGTCCGGCTCATCGGCCTTTGCGGCGGCCAGCATCTCGGCAAAGCGGACTTCCGAAGCTAGTCCATAGGCGATTGAGGCATCGCCATAGGTCTGGTCCACCACCAGAACACGGCGGCGCGGTTCCAGGATACTTTCGTCCAGCGCCACGCCCATATTGGTCTTGGATATGCGCGCCTCGACCATGCGGTCGATCAGGGCGCGAGCGCGGGTAGCCATGTCGGCGTCGCACCATTGCGGCGCGGTGACGATCAGGGCTTCCAGACGGCTGGGGCGGGTGGCGTCATAATAGATGCCAAGGTCGTCAACCACGACGCTGAGACTTGTGGCACCGCTCTCGCCAAGGCCGACCGAGCGCAGGAAACCGTCTTCCAGTGCCACATAGGGTTTTTTGTTGCGGCTGGCCCATGTGCGGCCAGCACGGCTGGAGGGTTTCAGGCCCCAGCCGGTGACCACATCCACATCTGCCGAGGGCAGGCGGTTCAGCGCATATTCCGGCAGGAAGGCGGCAAGGTTCGGCACCTTCAGCACACCCGGCGCACAGACCCAGGCAGTCTTCAGAGGCTGTGCGGTAGCGGGCGTTGCGGATTCCATCATGGGTTTTGTCTAGGCGGCGCGGCGGGGCTTAACCAGTGGGGCGGGCCTGATCGGCTGTGGGCAGTTTACAGGCCTGCCAGAAGGCTTTGCGCCTGTTGCAGATGCAGGCGTTCGACCATCTCGCCTTCCAGACGGATGACGCCCAGACCCTCGGCCTCGGTGGCGGCAAAGGCGGCGACCACTTTTTGCGCCCATTCGACCTCGGCGGGGGAGGGGCCAAAGGCGGCATTGGCGGGCGCGATCTGTGACGGGTGGATCAGGCTCTTGCCGTCAAACCCGTAGAGGTGGCCCTGCGCAGCCTCTGCGGCAAAGCCGTCTTCGTCCTTGATGCGGTTGAAGACGCCGTCAATGGCCAGAAGCTTGCTGGCGCGGGCATGGGCGACCACGGCGGCCAGCCATGGCTTGAACGGTTCGCGGTCCGGCGACGGTCCGGTTTTCATTTCCTTGGCCAGATCGTTCACACCCAGCATCAGGCCCGAAAGGATGCCGCCGGCCTCGGCAATGTCTTTCAGGTCGACCAGAGCCTTGGGCGTTTCGATCATGGCCCACAGGCGCTGGTTCAGGCGCAGGACATCGCTGATGGCCTTGACCTGCTGTTCGTTCTCGATCTTTGGGGCGACGACCAGATCAACGGGCGCGTCTTTCAGGGCGTCCAGATCATCGGCGGCCCATGGCGTATCCAGCGCATTGATCCGCACGGCCAGTTTGGGGCCAAAGCCACCGGCGATGGCGGCCTCGATCGCAGCCTTGCGGGCGTCGGCCTTGGCCTCGGGGGCTACGGCGTCCTCGAGGTCCAGTACCGCGACGTCACAGTCCAGCGTGCGGGCCTTTTCAATGGCGCGCGGGTTGCTGGCGGGCAGGTAGAGGACGCTGCGGACTTTCATCGGAGACTCGCTCGAAGCTTTGTTTCAGGGAGCATAACGTCGCTTAAGCCCACAAGCGAGCGGCCCCGCGCACGCCCGAACTGTCGCCCCAGCGGGCCGGTACCACGGCGGCGTTCCAGATGTCGGAAAAGACGCGGGCGGCAATGGCTTCGTTCAGGCCGTCATAAAGCTCGGGAATGTTGGACAGACCCCCGCCCAGCACGATGATCTCGGGATCAACCAGATTGATCACAGCGGCCAGAGCGCGCGCAACGCGATCGCGCAGGAGGTCCATCTGTTGTCGCGCGTCGGCATCGCCGGAGCGCACCGCCGCGATGATCTGTTCGCAGGTCCAGCCACGCTGGGTGGCGGCATTGTGGGCGCGGGCAAAACCGCTGCCGGAAATCCATGTCTCAAGACACCCCGACTGACCGCACCAGCATTGCGGGCCGGGCACTTCGTCTAGTGTCGGCCACGGCAGAGGGTTGTGACCCATTTCGGCAGCCACGCCATGACGGCCCTCGACCAGTTTGCCGTCAATTACCAAGCCTGCGCCACAGCCGGTGCCGAGGATAACGGCATAGACCGAAGCATGGCCTTCACCCGCGCCATCGACGGCTTCGGACAGGGCCAGACAGTTGGCATCATTGGCAAGGCGCACGGGGCGACCCAGATGCTGTTGCAGGTCGGCTTGGAACGGTTGGCCGTTCAGGTACTGGCTGTTGGCATTGCGGATCAGGCCGGTCAGCGGCGACGGCGATCCGGGGATGGCCAAGCCGACAGAGCGGGCAGGGCCAGCCATCTGTTCGACCTCGGCCAGTAGTTCGCCCACCAGCCGGATTGCGCCGTCATAGGTGCCGGGGTTCGGGCGACGGATACGGGCGGTAAAGCTGCCTGCATCGTCAATGGCTGCCGCCTCGATCTTGGTGCCGCCAAAGTCGATACCGATACGCATATTAGGAAAAGACCTTGGTCATCAGACGTTCAAGGCAGGTCTGGTCCACGGCATCGAACGCGGCCTTTTCGGTGGCATCGACATCCAGCACGGCGATCAGGTTCTTGTCGGCATCAAACACCGGCACGACGACCTCGCTCTCGGAGCGGCTGTCGCAGGCAATGTGACCGGGGAAGACGTGAACATCCTCGACCAGTTGCGTCTTTTGCTCGCGGGCGGCGGCACCGCACACGCCGCGTGCAAACGGGATGCGCAGGCAGCCCAGCGTGCCCTGATAGGGGCCGACCACCAGTTCGCTCTCCTTGTCCGGATCGACCACATAGAAGCCGGTCCAGAAGAAGGCGGGGAAGGCATCGGCCAGCATGGAGGCCACGGTAGCCATGCGCGCCGTCACATTCGGCTCGCCATCCAGTACCGCAAGGATTTCGGCCTCGACCTCGGCATAGCATTCGGCCTTGTCGGCGGGGCGGTCATCACGGGCGATATAGGACATGGAAACTTCAATCAGGTGGGAGCAAGTGCAGGGACGTTATGTCAGCGCACTTGCCCGCCAGATCAAGTCATCAGGACGTTTTGCGCGCGTCCAGCTTGGTTTCGATCCGCAGCAGGACATCGCGGATTTCACATAGCAGTTCCGGCGAGCTTGCCGCAGGACTGGTGGCATGTGCGGAGGTTTGCACCTGTGCATCACGCATAGCCAGAATGCGGTCGCGCATTTCACGCGCATTCATCAGGCCGATCAGATCGGCTTCGGATGAGCCTGTAGCAGCATTGCGTTGCCCTGCGGTTTCAATCCGCAAACCGAGCAAGCCGAGCATGGACAACAGCGGCCCCTCGCGTACGGAAATGTCCTGAATCTTGTCCAGCGGTATGGTCAGTTCCTGACGGAACCACACACCCTTGCAGATGATGACGCTACGGTCCGTCAGTTCCATCTTCAGCGAGGCATAATAACGCCCCGCCCACCATGTCCCGAATATGGCCCAGAGCGGCAGCAGCAGAATACCGACAACGGTGACGACCAGAGGCCATGCGCCCTGAAGAAAGTAATAGGCCTTCAGCTTGGGGCTGAATTGACCCTCGATGATGGTAGCGGATGGTGCGGACAAACAGATTCCCCCTCTGGTGCCGACATATGTGTCGATCGGCCAGATAACATCTGTACTCAAGAAATGCGAAATTGGATGCAAGGCGGGCGGGGCATCCAACATTCATGAAAACAAGATGATTTTCAGAATGTTTGTCGAGACCACCTAAGAGTGGCTCAACCGTTGCCTGAAATGCTGTGCGATTTTTCCTAACACCACTTAGTAGACCACCTAACGGTGCCTCAATCGCATTCCGTACGCTTGCGCGGGGTAAGGCCCTGATGCGTCAAAAGTGGTCATTGGTACGCGATCCAAAGGCCGCATATCAGGCAGCCTTTCTGCCGGAAGTGTAAATTCGGGCCGCTCCTCGCATGAGATACTTTCTTGTTCTTGCATCAGTCCCGCGGGATCAAATGTAGGCCCTCTCTGGTGGTCATGACCCGAATATCACGATCGACGGCGCAGCGGACGACCATTGCACGTTCGCCAAGCCAGAGTATATCGCCGTCGCAAGGCGCGCCGTCTTTTTTGGCTATGGTAAGCGTGCGCACGAAACCTACCTCGGCAACTTGATCGTGGAACGCGCCGATGGACCCGACGACCCAAAACGCGACGGGGAGCGCCGGGATGATCGGCAATGCCGCTCTAAGCATCCGGGAATTGGGCTGGGCGATGCGGGCGTCGAGAATGATCCGGACTGCTGCAATCGTGGCGATGAAGGCGAGGATGAGGCGAAGACCGAGCGGATTGGCTAGCCACAGGAGAATGCCGTCGACTACAACAACCCAAAGCATGATGGTCACGAAACGGCGTGGCTTATCGCAATAGAGCCAGCCGAGTGGGTACGCCAGCAGGACTGGCGCGCACAGTAGCGTGGCAACGATGAAGCCAAGCACGACGCTGGGAGCCGCGATATCAGCCATGGTGATCAGTTGAATCCCAGTCAGCCCCCATCGGTCGAAGATAGACAAGAGAAACATCATCAGGGCAACGAAGCCGCTAACTGATAGGAGCGGCAGTAACAGAAGTATGCGCGTTAGATTAAGGGGAAGCGGAGGCGCTTCATGTGAGACGTCGATCATAGGCGTTTTTACTCTGCAATACTCTGAGCCGCTTAGCGCGGGTCGCTTGATTCGACCAAGCTTCAAGGCCTACCTCGCTGTCGGTGGGCTTTTCGCTCTACGAACGGCCAACCTTCTGATTGCGGGACATCAACGGTCTTGAAGAGCCAGCGCACGCGCAAAACTCAGCTGCACAGACGCAAGCAGATACACAGGAAGCTCGTGCACTTTTGTGTTCGACGGTGCGGGCAACATGGGGACGGAAATATGTGGATTGGGAGATTGCGGCCACGCTCGATAAGGGACGCGGTCTAATCTATGTCCGACTATTGACACTCTATACTTTAACTAACGGTCGGTACCCGGTCCCTGATCGATTGTTTGACAGACTGCCCGGAACTCGCTGACATCTACGGCAAGTGCGACGATGATGAGCCAACTGTCGTGGCTTGGCTTCCCAAATGAGCCCTAGCGCCTTTCGGAGGCTGGCGTCGCTTCGAGAAAAGTCACCCATTCGATCTAGCGATCTCAGTACGACTTGCCTGACAATCGCGCGTGGATCCTTTTCCTGGATAAGTTCGGCGTCCGCCTCGCGTAACAAAGGCGCTTTGGAGGTTGGAACAACCTCAACTCTTCTTACGGCACCGGCCGCGAACTCATCCTCCAGCCACTGCCTTGTGGGGAAGGCGAATTCGCCCGCATCTGTCAGGCGCTGATATGGCTGACCGGTTTGGACATTTCGCAAGACGAGAAACCCGCCGTCCAGAATATGATCCAGATAGTGGCGCTCGCCATCAATCTCCCAGATGTCGCCCGATCTAAGTTGCATAAGGCTCATATCAGGCCCCCCTTTGGTTGGGGACGAGGGCGACGCGACTCGCATCGCCAATCGGCTGAGTCAGGTCGATGTGCACGATGCGTCCCACCATCATGGCCTGCAGCTTGGCTAACCCCAGCGCGCGTATGCCAAGGTGCTGGACGAGCTCACCAAGAGCGGCGTCACCCGAGCGCCCCAAGATCTCCACAACTTGGAACACGTCAGCGCTCGTGTAATCCGTCATACGCCGAGACTGGATGTCCGTGACATTGCGATGGAACGAAGTCCGCTTCATCAGTGCCTTCATAAACACCAGACGAAAGCACCAGCCGACCTGCTGGCAGATCGCCCGCACGGCCTGGAGCTTCTCCGCATAGTCCTGATCCTGAAGTGCGCGAGAGTTGGATTTCACCTCGACCACTTCGATGCCGCCATCGGCCATCAGCCGCACACAGTCTACGATGTAGGTGCGTTTGCGCCCGTCGATCACGAACTCAAGCCGGAACGGCTGGGCGCGATAATCAACCACTTCAGTATCGACCTCGCAGTGCATGAAGAAGGCGAGCTCGTTCATGCTCTCGTAGGGCAAAGGTCGACCGGCTTTGCGGCTGGCATAGACGCCCGTCGTGATGACTCTGCGCCCAGTGACGATGGTGCGGATAGGAGCTCCGCATGGGGTGGTCACCAGAGTGGCCGACGCGGAAAGGCTCTCCCAGGACAAGGGTGTAGTGTCCTTTACGCCTGCGGAACGGACGACGGCTTCTACGGTGAGGGGCTGCCCTACAGGCAGCAGGGATCGATGACGGACGTGGCCCATCTGAATTCTCCTTGATTAACGACGAGTTGGATTCAGGCCAGCTGAGATCGTCACGCTTCTCTATGGAAACGTGTTGACTTACTGCTCGATCAGGGAGAACATCCATCCATCGTCTCGACAACGAATGGAGCCGGAAGGCTTCCCGACCGAGCCCTTGGCATAGCCTGGGGCTCGAGTTGTATTTGGCATACAACTCTGAAAATTATAGTGTTTATGGCGGTTTCATTGCGCGCGCTCCTCTGTTGTTCGGACGGTTTCGGGTCTGAAAGCGTCAGAGCTCGGATCAATGATCCGAATTCATAACGGGAGTATTTTCGCAAGACTCGCTCAAGGAGTCACAGAATTAATTTTTCGATATAAGGTATATTGAATTTTGTTTAAATAATATGGTCTATGGACCATATTATTGGTTGTTTGTTTTATTGTTGTTGATTGATTTTTTTACTGAATGCGTAGGCGGCTGGTGTTGTTGGGTCGGTCGTGCCTAGGGGGTAAGCCGCGTGAACGGCTCTTTTTGAGTATGTAGCGGACGGTGGCGAGCGGCGGCTGGATCGCTTTTGCGCCAAGCTCAGGCGCTGGCTGCAAAAAGCCCGAAGATATCGCCATCTCGGTAAGCGGAGCGTCTTCGCCATTCGCAGCGTAGCTGCTTATGCTGACGGCGTGAGCCACTCTTAGCTGGTTTTGAGCCAGTTCTAAGTGGTCTCGACAATGTTGGTAGGCGTGGAGGGACTCGAACCCCCAACCAGACCGTTATGAGCGGTCGGCTCTAACCATTGAGCTACAGGCCCCCGAAGCAGGAGGCTGTGCCTAGCAGCAGTCGCGGCCACTGAGAAGAGGGATCAGGTCAACAATCTGGGCGGTAAATGGACGGACGGGTGAACAAAGCCTGACAGAAACACGTTCATCTTTGTTCATACGGGTCATGCCAAAAGGCTGGTCATGGCCCTGTTGGCTTATAAACTCTTGTGGAGACACTCCCTATGACCCGCTTTTCGCGTGCGCTGATGATCGGTTCTGCCATGGTGGCTATGGCCGCGCCTGTGGCCGCTCTTCCTGTTGCCGCCCAAGCCCAGACTGTTTCGGGAGTCGCCGCTGTGAACCAACAACCGTCCCTCAACCTGTCGGCGACCGGTAAGGTCAATGTCGCGCCCGATCAGGCCACCATTTCCTTTGGTGTCGTGACCGAGGCGGCAACGGCACAAGAAGCCATGCAGGCCAATGCCCGCCAGATGAATCAGGTCATTGCCGCCCTGCGCCGCGCAGGCATCAGCGAGCGCGAGGTACAGACCTTGGGTCTGAACCTGTCGGCGCAGTATGATTACAAAGAAAATGAATCGCCCAAGCTGCGTGGCTATCAGGCCTCCAACCGCGTGACGGTCATCATCAATGACCTGACCAAGGTCGGTCAGACCGCCGATGCGGTGGTGGCCGCTGGCGTCAACCAGATCGACGGCATCACCTTTGGTCTGAAGGACCCGAGCGCAGCTGAAAACCAGGCCCGTCGTCTGGCGGTTCAGGCCCTGCAAGCCAAGGCCGTTCTGTATGCAGAGGCACTGGGCAAGCCGCTGGGTAGCATCCGCAACCTGACGGAAAGCGGTGGCTATGTGCCGCAACCGTCGCCGCGCATGTACTCGCGTGCCGCCGGTGCCATGGCCATGGACAGCACGGCCATCGAAAG
>NZ_JAVXCU010000069.1:0-12445 GCF_036659295.1 Brevundimonas sp.
CAAGGCGCGCTACCACGAGCTGCTGAAACGCTTCCACCCCGATATGAATGCGGGTGATCGCGCCACAGAAACCAAGCTGCAAAACGTCATCAAGGCCTACAAATCTTTGAAAAAAGCCGGATACGCCTGATCCACGAACTGTTGTCGCCTCTGTTATCAGGTTGGCCATTGAGCCACCACCTTCCCCGCCTTATGGGACTAGCATGACCTCTCCGCTCGCTGTTGCCACCGATCCCCTGCTGACCCTCGCACCGCACCGCAAGGTGACCCTGCGCGAGGTCTTTGGCATTGATTCCCATATGGAAGTGCCGATGTTCGACGAGCGTGACAGCCACGTTCCCGAGATCGACCCCAGCTATCAATTCGATCCGCAAACCACGATTGCCATCTGTGCAGGGTTTGCGTTCGATCGTCGTGTGCTGGTTCAGGGCTATCATGGCACCGGCAAGTCGACCCATATCGAACAGGTCGCTGCCCGTCTCAACTGGCCGCTGGTGCGTATCAACCTCGACAGCCACGTCAGCCGGATCGACCTGATCGGCAAGGACGCCATCGTCCTGAAAGACGGCAAGCAGATTACCGAATTCCGCGAAGGTATCCTGCCTTGGGCGCTGCAACGCCCCGTTGCGCTGGTGTTCGACGAATATGATGCCGGTCGTCCCGATGTCATGTTCGTGATCCAGCGCGTCCTCGAGGCTCAGGGTGCCCTGACCCTGCTGGACCAGAACCGCGTCATTCGTCCGAACCCGTATTTCCGCCTGTTCGCGACGGCCAACACCGTCGGTCTGGGCGATACAACGGGCCTGTACCACGGCGCACAACAGATCAATCAGGCCCAGCTCGACCGCTGGAACATCGTCACCACGCTGAACTATCTGGATCATGACGTAGAAGCCGAAATCGTCGCCGCCAAGGTGCCGCAATGGGCCGACGAAGAAGGCCGCCGCAAGATTGCCGCCATGGTCCGCGTCGCCGACATGACCCGCAACGCCTTCATGAACGGTGACATCTCCACCGTTATGTCGCCGCGTACCGTCATCACCTGGGCTCAAAACGTCGAGATTTTCGGCGATATCGGTCTGGCCTTCCGCCTGACCTTCCTGAACAAGTGCGACGAACTGGAACGTCCGACCATCGCCGAATTCTATCAGCGCGCCTTTGGCGAAGACCTGCCGGAATCGGCCGTGCGCGTGAAGGTGGGCTAAGCTCTTCACCTACCGGATACAAAAAGCCCCCGATCTATGGTCGGGGGCTTTTCTATTTCAGGACCGAATTATTTTAGGCCAAAATTATTTAAGACCTGTGGCCTCGTCCAGGCCCAGCATGATGTTCAGGTTTTGAACCGCCGCGCCAGAAGCGCCCTTGCCCAGATTATCCAGCATGGCCACCAGTCGCACCTGTTCGCCACCGCGATCACCGAACACATGCAGACGCACGGTGTTGGTACCGTTCAGGGCTTCAGGTTCGATCCCCGTCATGGCCTCGGTCACTTCCAGATCGGCGACCTCGACGAAACGCTGGCCCGCATAGGCCTCGACCAACGCGCCATGGATACGCTCAACCGACGGCGTTTCAGGCAGGGCCGACAAGTGCAGCGGCACCTCGACCAGCATGCCCTGACGATAATTGCCCACCGCAGGCGAGAACAGCACAGGCAGGCTCAGCCCCGTATGCTGGGTCATTTCCGGCACATGCTTGTGCTGTAGCGACAAGCCATAGGCGCGGAAGGCTGTAGATGCCCCCTGCTCCTCGAACTCGGCAATCATCGACTTGCCGCCGCCCGAATAACCCGACACCGCATTGACCGAAACCGGAAGGCTCGCAGGGATCAGCCCCGCAGCCACCAGAGGCCGAACCAGCGCAATAAAGCCGGTGGGATAGCAACCGGGGTTAGACACGCGGGTCGATTTCGCAATCGCCTCACGCTGGCCAGCATGCATTTCAGCAAAGCCATAGGTCCATGACGGATCAACCCGATAGGCGGTCGAGGCATCAATCACCCGTACCTTCGGGTTTTCGATCATCGACACCGCCTCGCGGGCCGCATCATCCGGCAGGCACAGGATGACGGCGTCTGCACTGTTCAAGGCTTCGCGTCGGGCTTCCACATCACGGCGTCGGTCACCCAGCAACAACAGTTGCAGGTCATTGCGCGCCTCAAGGCGTTCGCGGATTTCCAGACCGGTCGTACCGGCCTCGCCGTCAATGTAGATTGTATGGGTCAATGCACTCTAATTCCTGAGCCGGAAACATCCGGCTGCGTTTCAATAATCCGGTCAGGCCACTCTCGCAAAAGAAAAGAGCGCCGTGGATTTCTCCACGACGCCCTTTCCAGATACCGATCGCGGTAAAGCGATTAGCGCTTCGAGAACTGGAAGCTACGACGTGCTTTCGCGCGGCCGTACTTCTTACGTTCAACGACGCGGCTGTCGCGGGTCAGGAAGCCGTGCGGCTTCAGAACCTTGCGCAGTTCCGGCTCGTAGTGGGTCAGAGCATGCGACAGGCCGTGGCGGATTGCACCAGCTTGACCCGACAGGCCCGAACCGGTGACGGTGCAGACGACGTCGTACTGGGTCGTACGGTCCGAAACGGTCAGCGGCTGAGCCACCATCATTTGCAGAACCGGACGCGCGAAGTAGGCGTTCAGCTCTTTGCCGTTGACGGTGATCTTGCCGGTGCCGCGCTTCACCCAAACGCGGGCGATAGCGTTCTTACGCTTGCCGGTCGAGTACGAACGGCCCAGTGCATCGATTTGCGGCTCAGCAACAACGGCTTCAGCAACAGTGCCGAGGCCCTTCAGAGCGTCAAAGCCTTCTGCGGTTTCTTGAATCGCGTCAGTCATGATCAGGCGCTCCGGGTGTTCTTGGCCGACATCGACGCGAAGTCGATGGTGGTCGGCTGTTGGGCTGCGTGATCGTGTTCCGAACCCGCAAACAGACGCAGGTGAGTCATCTGCGCGCGAGCCAGCGGGGACTCCTTCGGCAGCATGCGCTCAACGGCCTTTTCAAGGACGCGTTCCGGGAAACGGCCGTTCAGGACCTTTTCCGGAGTCGTCGACTTGATGCCACCCGGGTGGCCGGTGTGACGGTAGTAAACTTTGTCGGTGTTCTTCTTACCGGTGAACACCACCTTGTCCACGTTGGTGACGACGACGTAGTCGCCCATGTCAACGTGCGGGGTGTAGGTCGGCAGGTGCTTACCGCGCAGGCGGTTAGCGATAAAGGTCGCGAGACGGCCCACAACGACGCCTTCAGCGTCGATATGGATCCACTTCTTTTCGACCTCAGCCGGCTTTTGTGCAGCCGTAGTGCTCTTCAGCATAGTGAGGGTCCTAAAGACAAAAAACAGTCCGCACCCCGAAGGGACTGGACATTGGCGGGCTTGATAAGGTGCCTCGCGCCAAAGGTCAATGTCAGTACATTTGTGGAAAAATAAGTAAGATACTGATTTTATTGTAGTAATTTGCATTGGTATTAAAATACCCGATGATTGGTATTAAAATACCATACGCACTACCAGACGTGGCTTTCCGGCTTACGCTCGACCAGATGACCGTCCTTCAGAGCGAAGACACGATCCATGTGGCCGGCCAGTTCCATATTGTGTGTGGCAATGAGGGCCGCGACGCCCTCCTCCTTGGCCAAGCGACGCAAGGCCTCGAACACAGTCTGGCTGGTGGTTGGGTCAAGATTGCCCGTCGGTTCGTCAGCCAGCAACAGGCGCGGGCTGTTGGCCAATGCCCGTGCAATGGCCACCCGTTGCTGCTCGCCACCCGAAAGCTGGGCTGGCTGATGGGTTACACGCTCGCCCAGTCCCAGTGCCGCCAGCATCTCGGTGGCACGTTGGCGCGCTTCTGTCTCGCCCAGTCCAGCAATACGCATGGGCAAGGCCACATTATCGCGGGCGTCGAACTCCGGCAGCAAATGGTGGAACTGGTACACAAAGCCGATGCGGCGAAGACGAATGCGCGTGCGGGCGCGCTCGTCCAGTGACCCTACATCCTCGCCATCGATCATCACCTGACCCGTGGTCGGGTGCTCAAGCAAGCCAGCAGCATGAAGCAGCGACGACTTGCCCGAACCCGACGGCCCGATCAGACCGACAACCTCGCCCGGCATAATATCCAGATCGACGCCCTTGAGCACCGTCAGGCCACCCTGTCCGGTCTTGTAGGTGCGTGTCACGCCACGCAGCGACAGGGTCGGAGCCCCTGCCACCGGTGCCGATACGGTCTTTTTCTTCAGCAACCTATTCAAAGCGTAGAGCCTCCACCGGATCGATCCGCGACGCATTCCACGACGGCGGCAAGCTGGCGAGGCAGCTCATAAAGAACGAGAACACAGCCACCCACATCACATCCAGCGGGTCCACATCTGCCGGAATGGAATCCAGCATATAGACGTCGGCATTAAACAGCTGAACGCCCAGCAAGGCTTCGAGGAAGTGTTGGATCGAGCCAATATTCAGGCAGAACAACAGCCCAAGCGTCAGACCCGCAATCGTGCCGCCGATGCCGATCGCTGCACCCGACATGAAGAAGATACGCAAGATTGAGGACTGGCTGGCCCCGATGGTGCGCAAGATGGCGATGTCGCGCGTCTTGTTCTTCACCAGCATGACGATGCCGCTGATGATGTTCATCGCCGCGATGGCGACCACCATGCCAAGGATGATGCTCATGGCCACGCGCTCGACCTTGAGGGCTCCCCAGATCGCAGCCTGACGATTACGCCAGTCGGTAACTACAGCCCCCGGCCCCGCGACCTGAGACACCGGCCCGACCATCTGCTCGACCTTGTCAGGTTCATCGACCTTGAGTTCGATCACATCCCACAGGCCGTCCTTGCCAAAGAACAGTTGCGCCTGTTCCAGCGGCATAAAGACATAGGCGCGGTCATAGTCGGATGCGCCGGACGTATAGATGCCACCGACGATATAGGTTTTCTCCAGCCCGCCCAGATTGCCGAACGCACTGTCGGCACCGGTCGGAGAATAGAGCGAAATCGGGTCACCGACGCGCAGACCCATTTCATTGGCCAGCGTCTTGCCGATCAGAACGTTATCGCCGCCCCATTCACCCTTACCGAAATTGGCCTTGGCCTCTTCGGTCAGGCTCTCGAAGATGTATTTGCTGGCTGCGAGGTCTTGTGGGCGAACGCCGCGCACAATACCGCCGGTCGCCATGCCCGCCACGCGGAACATGGCTGCGTTCTCGGTATAGGGACTGACCGATGCCACACCGGGCAGATCGGACATGCGCTTGACCGTGGCGTCGCGATCAGCGGCCCATAGAACGGGCCCCTGCACATACATATGCCCGTTAAACGACAGTATCCGGTCCATCAGCGTACCGCGGAATCCGGCCATGATACTCATGACCGAAATCAGCACAGCCACAGCCAGCATAATGCCGACGAAGCTGATGACGGCGATCAGGGCCACCCCGCCTTCCTTGCGTTTGGCACGCAGGTAGCGGAGTGCCAGCCCGATCTCCCAAGAGGAAAACGGGCCGGACGGCTTGCCAGGACTGGCGGCGGTGGCCGGCGACGGAGCGGATCCGGTCGCTTGTTCGGTCATTTCGTAAGCAGCTCCACAGCGGCATCCAGCGACAGGGTTTGCTTTTCACCCGTCGCACGTCGTTTCAGTTCAACCACGCCATCGGCCAGACCTTTCGGGCCGATAACCAGTTGCCACGGCACACCGATCAGGTCAGCGGTGGCGAACTTGCCACCCGGACGCTCGTCGGTGTCATCATAAAGCACGTCCTTGCCCGCCGCTTCGAGGCGCTTGACCGCCTCTTCACAGGCGGCAGACACGGCTTCGTCACTGGCGCGCAGCGAGATGACCGACACATCGAATGGTGCGACCGAATCCGGCCAGATAATGCCGCTGTCGTCGTGACTGGCTTCGATGATCGCGCCCAGCAGACGCGAGACGCCGACGCCGTACGAGCCCATATGGACCTCGGTGTCCTTACCATCCGGACCTGCAACCTTGGCCTTCATCGGGGCCGAGTATTTGGTGCCGAAGTAGAAGATGTGACCAACCTCGATGCCGCGCGCCGACAGGCGGTCGCCCTCGTCGGTCTGGGCCTCGAACTGGGCCGCGTCGTGCATTTCTTCGGTGGCGGCATAAAGGGCGGTGCGCTCGTTGAACACGCCTTCCAGTTGCTCGACGCTGAGGTCGTGACCCGGAGGGGCCATTTCGACCAGCTTGCGGTCACAGAAGACCTCGCTCTCGCCGGTATCGGCCAGAACGATGAACTCGTGCGACAGGTCGCCGCCAATCGGGCCGGTGTCGGCACGCATCGGCACAGCCTTGAGGCCCAGACGCGAGAAGGTGTTCAGATAGGCGGCGAACATCCGCTTATAGGCGATGCGGGCGGACGCTTCGTCGATGTCGAACGAATAGGCGTCCTTCATCAGAAACTCGCGGCCGCGCATCACGCCAAAGCGAGGACGGCGCTCGTCGCGGAACTTCCACTGGATGTGGAACAGGTTAAGCGGCAGAGCCTTGTAGGATTTCACATAGCCACGGAAGATATCCGTGACCATTTCCTCGTTGGTCGGCCCGTACAGCAACTCGCGCTCGTGACGGTCGGTGATGCGCAGCATCTCCGGACCATAGGCATCATAGCGGCCCGACTCGCGCCACAGGTCCGCCAGTTGCAGAGTCGGCATCAGCAGCTCGACCGCACCGGCGCGGGTTTGCTCCTCGCGCACGATGTTCTCGATCTTGCGCAGCACGCGCAGACCCAGCGGCAGCCAGGCATAGATGCCCGCGGCTTCCTGCTTGATCATGCCCGCGCGCAGCATCAGTTGATGCGACACGATCTGGGCGTCGGAGGGGGCTTCCTTGAGGGTCGGCAGAAAATAGCGCGACAGACGCATGGGGTAGGCTTTCCTAAATCTAGTCCGCGTGATTAGCCCTTGGGCCTTTGGCATGGCAACGCACGCAGGCGGAAAAATGGCATTCTAAGCGATTACAAAGCCGGAAGTTGTTCCGGATTAATCTGCGGAACCGGAATGATACCCGACCACACCACGCCGACGATCAGCACCCAAACAATGGCCGCGACCCAGGTCGTCGTGATGAATTTCTTCTTCAGATTGGGATTCTCCGGCGCGCCCCACTGGCTGCCATCGGTTGGCGGTGCGCCAATCTGGCTGCTCATACCCAGCGGCAGGATCATAAACAGCACAATCCACCATGCCGTCAGATAGATAGCGACAAGGGTAAACGGACCCAACGGCATAGACTTAATCCCTCATAGACAATCGCCACGGGTGACGCATCCCCAGCATGGGCCTAAGACGGGTCACCTCAGTCAAGGGACCGTCATGCCACAGATTACGCTGGAACACTCCACCCATTTCGACACAGCCGATTATCGTGCACTGGCACTGGAAATCCACCAGCTCTGCGTCACCCATGTTGGTGCCACGATTCAGGCCTGCAAGACACGCATTGTGCGCGTCGAAAACCTGATTATTGCCGATGGTGCGCCTGAACAGGCCATGGTCCACTGTGACCTGCGTATCCTCAGCGGCCGCACACAGGAGCAAAAGACCGCTCTGGTCGAAGCCGTACAGCAGGCCTTGCTGAAACATCTGACGCAGTATGACGGACCGCGCCAGATCAGTGTCGAGATCGGTAATCTGGACAAGCCCAACTACCGCAAGGTTTCGCTGGGCTAATCCTGAGATTTACGGATGCGGGCGGCCGATACCGTAACGGGCCGCCCAATAC
This sequence comes from Brevundimonas sp., assembly GCF_036659295.1. Lineage (GTDB taxonomy): Bacteria > Pseudomonadota > Alphaproteobacteria > Caulobacterales > Caulobacteraceae > Brevundimonas. The sequence continues at coordinate 7,750 of NZ_JAVXCU010000069.1, forward strand.
GGAAGGATGGCTTCATCCTTCAGATAGCGCGCGCCCGTTTCCGCACTGACCAGAGCGTCAGGCCAGTCAAACTGGCCATCGAGCACCAGCATGGGGCATGACTGGTCAGCCTCCCCCACCACAGCCACAACAGCCGCACGCGGACGCGGGTGATCCACACGGATCACCTCTGTCACGTCTTTCAAGCGCGGATAGAGGTTCAAAACCCCTTCGATCACCGCGCCCGGCGGGCAGTACCAGGGACCGCCCTGATCGTCGAACCAGTCGGGGTTCAAGAGATAAAGACGGTCCGCCATCACAGCCTCAGAACTACAGTTTCAACGATGGGGCGACGGCCCCAGACCTTTTGCGAGGCCTTTTTCAGTGTGCGGGCGACGGCTTGCTCGATAGCGATCTCGTCGTCGAGAGCATCGCCCTTAAGGCCACGAACCGTGTCCTCGACACGCTCGGCCAGATCATCCAGCACTTCTTCCAGCGGACGATCCTTATTGCCGGGCAGGCCTACCGAACGGATGTCGATGTCGCTGACCATCTTGCCACGGCGATCCAGCGCAAAGGCCACGATCAGCATACCGTTGCTGGCCGCGTGTCTGCGCTCGCGAAGGGCTTCGCCCTGTTCCTCGACCAGAATACCGCCATCCACGAACAGACGGCCCGCGGGCACTTCGTCGATGATCGCAGCATGACCGGGGGCCAGACGCACCATGTCGCCATTGCGCGGCGTAACCACCTGCTCGATGCCGATCGCCTTGGCCAGATGACCATGCTCGATCAGGTGTCGGCGCTGACCATGGGTCGGAACAGCGATCTTGGGACGCGCCCAGGCATACATCTGGCGCAGTTCGTCACGGCACGGGTGGCCAGAGACGTGAATGCCCGGATGACCCTTTTCGGTGTAGATTTGCACACCACGGTCCGCCAGCTTGTCTTGCAGACGCGCGATCGGCAGTTCGTTGCCCGGAATGACGCGCGACGAGAAGATGCAGTGGTCGCCCTGTGCCAGCTTGATGAAGGGATGGGTCCCTTCGGCCACGCGCGACAGGGCCGCGCGCGCTTCGCCTTGCGATCCGGTGCACAGATACAGGATCTTGTCGGCGGGCCAGATCTTGGCCTCTTCTTCCGACAGGAACGGCTGCACATCCGTCAGCATTCCAACCGACTTGGCAGCAGCCGTGATGCGGTGCATCGAACGACCGGCCAGCGCCACGCGGCGACCGGCGGCCTCGGCAGCGCGGATCACGCTATCCATACGGGCGACGTTGGAGGCAAAGCAGCCGACAGCGACACGGCCTTTCAGCGGCGCGATCAAAGCGGACAAGTGCTTGGCCACTTCGCCTTCGGAACCGGCTGTGCCCTCTACGAACACGTTCGTAGAATCGCACACCATAGCCAGCACGCCTTCGTCACCCAGCTTGGTGATGGCAGCTACGTCGGTCTTGTCACCAACAACCGGCTCGTCGTCGATCTTCCAGTCGCCCGTGTGCAGAACCGTGCCAAGCGGGGTCTTGATGGCCAGACCGTTCGGTTCGGCAATCGAGTGGGTGATGGTCACATAGGTCACTTCGAACGGGTCAAGATTGACCGTACCGCCCAGAGCGATCTCGTTCAGTTCGACGTCTTCGGCCAGATTGTGATCGCGCAGTTTTTCACGGATCAGGAACGCCGTGAACGGCGTCGCATAAAGCGGAGCCTTGATGCGGTCGAACAGCCAGCCAAGCGCACCGATATGATCCTCGTGGGCGTGGGTCAGCACGATGCCGAGAATATTCTCGCCTTCAAGGAAAGACGGATCAGGTACAATCACATCCACGCCGGGCGTGGACTGGTCACCAAAGGTCACGCCGACATCGACGATGATCCATTTGCGGTCATGCTCGGGACCAAAGCCATAGGCATTGAGGTTCATGCCCACCTCGTTTGACCCGCCAAGCGGCAGGAAGACGAGTTCGTTTTGAGTTTCGTTAGTCATACAGTCCTTAACGGAGGTTGTTCCGCCGCCAGATTTCCAAAAGGCCGCGGATGGTCAGATCCGGATCAAACCGGTCGATTGTGGTACTGGCCCCCTCGAACAGAGACGCGACGCCGCCGGTTCCTACGACGGTCATCGGACGTCCCCACTCGGCCTTGATCTTGGTGACTAACCCGTCAATGAGGCCCACATAGCCCCAGAAAACCCCCGATTGCATCGAGGTTACGGTGTCACGTCCAATCACGACGGAGGGCCGTTGAATGGCAATACGCGGCAGTTTCGCTGCCGCTTCGTGCAGAGCCTGCACGGAAAGATTTATACCCGGCGCGATAACCCCACCCTCGAAGGCTCCCGCCCCCGGAGTGTCACCAGCCGATACGATATCGAATGTGGTGGCTGTACCACTGTCGATCAACAGCAGGTCGCCGCAATAGGTCGTCAGCGCACCGATGGCATTGACCAGACGGTCAGCCCCCGCCTCGCTGGGTTTAGGGATACGCACCTCGATACCCAGTTCGGCATTCTCGCCGATGACCAGAGGCTCGACCTCAAGATAGCGGCGCGACAGGTTGCGCAGATTGAAGATCGACTGGGGCACGACCGACGAAATAATGCAGCCGTCCATATCCGTCATGGCGACGCGCTTGCCCGTCTTGGCACCCATCAACTCGAACAACTGGTGCAGCCAGACCGCATATTCATCAGCCGTCCGTGACGCCTCGGTGGCTGTGCGCCACTGGGCGATCCATTCCTGCCCGTCATGGACAGCGAACAGCGTATTGGTGTTGCCCTGTTCAATCGCCAGCAGCATCAGACGTTCTCTCCGAAAAACACATCGCCTGCCGATATTATCCGCACGCTGCCGTCTGCCAGCTTTAGCCGCAAAGAACCATCCGGCTCTATGCCGTTGGCGGTCCCTTCCAGAGTTTCATTCGGCAATCGGGCAATACAGGGGCCAAACAGTCCGGGCGTGCGTGACACCCATGCCTGACGAACCCCTTCAAAGCCCTGCGTCTGCCACTGAACCAACCAGTGATCGAAGCTCTCGGCCAGTGCCTGACCCGCCTCTTCAATCGTGGGGGCAAAGATGTGACCTGTCCCCAGATGATCGGCAACGCATGTGGCCGGACGCTCGGTGCCTGTCGGTGCCGCTTGAAGATTTACGCCAATACCGACAGCGAGCCACAAACCACCCTCTGGGGCCGATCCGCTTTCCAACAAGATGCCGCTGACCTTCTTGCCGTCCAGCAGGACGTCATTGGGCCATTTGATCGTCAGCAAACTGGGGGGAACATAGCGGGCGACAAGATCATAGACCGCAAGCGCAGCGACAAAGGTCAGCTGCGAGGCTTCAAAGGGTGTCTTGTCGAGCTTGAGAAGCAGGGTCTGGGCCAGATTGCCCGTATCCAGATCCCAGCCGCGCCCCCTGCGGGCGCGACCGGCTGTTTGGTGTTTGGCTGCAATCCACAGGGGACCGAACTCGCCCTCCTCTGCACGTCTTCGTGCTTCGAGGTTGGTCGAGTCGGTCTCCCTTAGGATCAGAACCGGAGCCACCAAGGCTCCTTAACCTACGCCTACACCAGCGGCCGCAGCCTTGGTGAGCGGCTCCAACCAAGCCAGAGCAATGATCACAACCGGGAAGGCAAAGGCCGCAGCCGCCCAACCGATCCACTGGGCTTCCAGCGGAGCCTTGTCGGTCTTCACTTCCGTTGCCGGAGCGTCGAACCACATGACCTTGATGATACGCAGGTAATAGAAGGCTGCGACAACCGAAGCGACCAGACCTGCGGCACCCGCCATCCAGTAGCCGGCATCAGCCGCCGCACCGAACACGTAGAACTTGCCCCAGAAGCCCGACAGCGGCGGAATACCGACAGCCGACAGAGCCAGAAGGGTCAGCGCAATCGCCGTAACCGGACGCTCCTGTTTCAGACCGGCAAGGTCCGAAATATTGCGGATCGGACGGCCATTACGGCTCAGCGACAGCAGGATAGCGAAGAAGCCGAACTGGTCGATGACATACAGGGTCATGAACATCAGCATCGCCTGAACACCAAGCTCGGTGCCCGATGCGATACCCAGCAGCGCATAACCGATGTTGATGATCGACGAATAGGCCAGCAGGCGCTGGATGTCTTTTTGCATCAGGCCGCCGAAGGCACCCACTGCAAACGAGATCAGCGAGATCAGGATGATGACCTGTGCCCACTGGAAGTGCGCAAGGTTGAAGCCATCGATCAGAACGCGCGCGATCAGGATCATGGCCGCGACCTTCGGAGCCGTGGCGAACAGAGCCACAACCGGGGTCGGAGCGCCCTGATAGACGTCAGGCGTCCACATGTGGAACGGCGCTGCCGAAACCTTGAACGCCAGACCGGCGATCAGGAACACCATGCCGAAGATCAGACCCGGACCCGGATTGTTCGAGGCAAAGGCGGCGATTTCGTCGAACTTCATCGAGCCGGCGAAACCGTAAATCAGGCTGGCACCATAAAGCAGGATACCCGAGGACAGCGCGCCCAGTACAAAGTACTTCAGGCCCGCTTCCGAAGCGACAAGGCTGTCGCGACGGTAAGCGGCCAGGACGTACAGAGCCAGCGAGTGCATCTCGATGCCGATGTAGAGCGAGATCAGGTCGCCCGACGAGGCCATCATAGACATGCCGACCGAGGCCAGCACGATCAGGACGGGGTACTCGAACTTGGCGATGCCGTTGCGGTGAATCCA
>NZ_JAVXCU010000070.1:0-12395 GCF_036659295.1 Brevundimonas sp.
GCTTTCAGGGCGCGCATACATGGCGGGCAGGGGCGGGGCGATCACAGCGCCCATTTCGGCCAGCGCCGTCATGGTGCGCAGATGGCCAAGGTGCAGCGGCGTTTCGCGCACCATCAGCACCAGAGGGCGGCGCTCTTTCAGAACGACGTCGGCGGCTCGCGTCAGCAGGGTGGAGGTCACGCCGGTGGCGATCTCGCTCATGGTCCGTACCGAGCAGGGGGCGATAATCATGCCCATGGTACGGAACGAGCCTGAAGCGATGGTGGCACCCACATCAGCGATCTTGTGAACCACGCTGGCACGCTGGGTGACATCGTCCGGCGTCAGATCAGTTTCTTGTGATAGGGTCAGCAGGGCGGCACGCGAGATGACCAGATGGCTCTCGACGCCCATTTCCTTCAGAGCATCCAGCACGCGGACACCGTAAATCACGCCGGAAGCTCCGGAAATTCCCACAACCATGCGGGCGGGCGTCGATGCGTTGGCGGCGGGATTCAAGGGTGGCGACCTTTCGAAACGGGGGCAGTCAGACAGTCTATACCAAGGAATGTCACCGGAATGTGATTCCCCTTACAGGCGTACACGGCGCTCATTGTCTTCGTCCCTTAGACATGGAGGCGCAAGCCATGACGATTGAGGCGCGTATAAGAGAATTGGGTAACCGTCACCGCACACTGGACGATACGATCCAGCAGGAAATGCGACGACCCACGGCAGATCCCACGCGGCTCAGGGGGCTGAAACAACAGAAGTTGAAGCTCAAGGAAGAGATCGGCCTGTTGGAAGGCCGGATACACTAACCGGACACAGATATGAAAAAGGCTCCGAAGCGAAAGCTTCGGAGCCTTTTGCTTTTCAAAGCCGTGCGATCAGTCGCGCGAGCCGAACACCGACTCTGCGGTCGGTTCGGCATTGGCGAAGTGGTCGATGTCTTCTTCGAAGATTACAACCGGCTCTTCAGGAGCCGCTTGTACGGGCTGGAGGATGCCGTTCTTGGCGTCTTCCTTGGCCTTTTTGTCGGCGGCTTTGCGCACGACTTCGTCCAGTTGTAGCTGGCCAACGAGGCCCAGCGTCACCGGATCGACCGGTTTGATGTTGGTCGAGTTCCAGTGGGTGCGGTTGCGTACCGACTCGATGGTGGCCTTGGTGGTGCCGAGCAGTTTGGCGATCTGCGCATCGGCCACTTCAGGGTGGTTACGAACGAACCACATGATGGCGTCCGGACGGTCCTGACGGCGCGAAACCGGCGTATATTTCGGACCCGTCTTGACCGGCTTCAGCAGCTCGGCGTGGCGCGAAACAATGGCCTTCATGCGATAGGTGGAATCAGCCTGGGCTTTTTCCAGTTCTTCGCGGGTCAGCTGACCGTTGACGAGCGGGTCGGCACCACGGATGTCGCGAGCCACATCGCCATCGGCAATGCCGCGCACTTCCAGCGGGTGCAGACCGCAAAAATCGGCAATCTGCTCGAAGGTCAGCGAGGTGTTTTCCACCAGCCAGACCGCAGTGGCCTTGGGCATCAGGATCTCGGACATGGGCATTTATCCCGGTGGTTCAGGCCCAAATAATGGGCGTTGGATACGACGGCGCCCGACCTTTTCGGCCGGGCGCGATGGAACGACTATAGGCTTATTTCGCTAAAAAGAAAACGCTGTCTGCCAGCTCCATACAGCTAGGGTTCATATTTTAATGTCATGCTGCTGGCGTTGAATGAATGTTTGGCACCAGATTGGAAAGGGTGACCCATGAAGAACGGATTTGCAGCCTTGGCAGCTTTCACGGTTGTCGCCGGAGGTATCAGCTTTGCCACGGTAACGCCCGCCGATGCACAGGCACAGACACGCGGCGCCCCGCGCGGCAGCTATGCCCAGACGTGCACGGGATCCTATGTCAATCAGGGCCGTCTGTATGCTGACTGCCGTGATAGACGCGGCAATGTGCGCGAAACCTCCATCGAGCTGAACCGCTGCTCCAGCAGTGATATCGGCAACGATAATGGACTTCTGGTCTGCCGTGGGCACCGCGGTGATTACGAGGACAATGGTCGTCCGGGTAATGGTAATGGCAACGGCTGGGGCGGTGGCAACGGCGGTGGTTGGGGCGGCGGCAATGGTGGCCGTGGCGGTTCGATCACGGTCTATCGCGACTCCGATTATCGTGGTCAGTCGCTGACGTTTGACCGTGAAGTTGCCAACCTGCGCAACCACGGCATGAATGATGCGGTCAGCTCGATCCGTTTCTCGCGCAATAGCGGGACTTGGGAAATCTGCACCGACGCCAACTTCCGTGGTCGTTGTGAGCGCATCTCCTCGGATACGCGCGATCTGACCCGTCTGCGCCTGAACGACACCATCTCGTCGATGCGCCCCGTGGGCCGTGGCTATGACAACTATCGTCCGCGCTAAGCGCCAGACGGATTAAAAAGGAAGGGGCCGGATTACATCCGGCCCCTTTTTGCTGTTTACGGGATCAGCAGCACCTTGCCGACATGGTCACCGGCTTCCAGTTCAGCATGGGCCTGTGCGGCTTGATCAAGCGGGAAGCGGGCATGGATACGGGCGCTGATCTTGCCCTGCTCGATCCACGGCCAGACGGTCGCTTCGACCGCTGCGGCCAGACGGGCCTTTTCGTCGGCGGGGCGATTGCGAAGGGTCGAGCCGGTCAGCACCAGCTTTTTCAGCATGATGCGTTGCAGGTCGATCTCGGCACGGTTGCCGGTCAGGCTGGCAATCACCACCCAGCGCCCGCGTTCCTTGAGTGCTTTCAGGTTCAGCTCGGCATAGGCGGCACCGACCATGTCCAGCACCACATCTGCGCCACCTGCGGCCTTGATCTCGGCGGCAAGGTCTTGGGACGAGGCATCCAGACTGATGTCGGCACCCAGATCTGTGGCGGCCTCGGCCTTGGCAGCCGTGCGGCTGGTGGCAATCACGCGGGCACCGGCGGCCTTGGCCATCTGGATCGCCATGACACCGATGCCGCTGGTGGCACCGTGGATCAGCAGCGTCTCGCCCGCTTTCAGCGCACCGCCCTCGAACACATTGGTAAAGACGGTAAAGACGGTTTCGGGCAGGGCGGCCGCCTGCTCGAAATCAAGGCCGGCAGGGACGGGGAGGGCATGGCGGGTATCGACGCAGACATGCTCGGCATAGCCGCCGCCGCCCAGAAGGGCGCAAACTCTGTCACCGACTGCCCAGCGGGTGACACCGTCACCGATGGCTTCGACCTCTCCGGCAACCTCAAGTCCCATAATGTCTGACGCGCCCGCAGGGGCCGGATAGAAACCGTTACGCTGGACAATGTCGGGACGATTGACGCCTGCGGCACGCACGCGGATCAGGATTTCACCAGCTTGTGGCTGCGGAACAGGGCGCTCTGCCACAACCAGCGCCGAGGCCGGACCTTTGCCGTCTATGATTTCGATGACGCGCATGGGGAGGCTCCAGACTTGCTAAAAAACGGTTTCAAGCGTCTTCTACGCAGTCATAAGGCGTTCGGCCATCAATGCGGTCGCGATATTTGGTCCAGGAGGCGCGTATGTCCTTTGAAGATCTTGAGGCTAATCCGGCAGGGGGCGACAGCCTGCATGCCCTGATCCGCGAAGACCTCGATCCGTATTCGGTCGGGGATCTGGAAACGCGCATTGCCGCGCTGGAAGCGGAAATCGCCCGCGTAAAGTCGGCCATTCAGTCCAAGTCCTCACAGCGCAATGCAGCCGATGCGCTGTTCAAATTTTAACCTGACAGGGGATAGGTTTTGCGTCGCACATGGACTTGGACGTAACAAGGTTGTTTCCAAGCTTGGCAGTAGGGTAGACACTGTGGCTCGCATCCCGGAAAGGGGTGCCGCGTGGGGACGGAAACGACGTGAATCTGGTCAATGAACTGCCAATAAATACGTCGGTCCGCACGACCGAAGTGCTGAAATTTACGGCTTCCGAGCTGTTCCAGCGCCTGTTTCGCGAAGGCATTGAACTGGTCGAGGAAACGGCGGCCTATCTGGATGGCGATGGCCGCAGCGAGTCGCGCCTTCTGACGCGCTCTGCGGCGTTGAGCTATGCAAGCGAAAGCATGAAGCTGACCACGCGCCTGATGCAGATTGCGTCATGGCTGCTGGTTCAGAGGGCGGTGAACGAGGGTAATCTGGACGCCGATGTCGCGTTTCAGTCGCGCTATCGTCTGGCGGCGCGCGACGTAAAGACCGAGCCTCTGTCAAAAGACCTGCCTGCGGTCTTGGTGGACTATGTCCAACGGACAGAGCGCCTGTATGACCGAACCTATTATCTGGACCAGAAAATGTATGTGTCCTTCGAGGAAGAGCCACCCGTCAACGGGGTTCGGAGCCAGATCGAACGCTTGAAGGCGGCATTTGGCTAAGACGTGAGAGACAAAGAAAAAGGCGGCGGGCTTCACACCCGCCGCCTTTTCTTTTTGTCGGAGGTGACGCCTAGACCCAGTCGTCATCCTTGTCCGCAGGGGCTTCGGAGACCACTTCGGGCAGGCGCACATCGATACCCATGGCGCGGGCCAGCTTGGTGTCGCGGCGGTAGGAATCCTCGCGGAAGGCCACGCGGCCCTGACCGTCAACAAACGCCGTCCAGTACAACAGGCGCACCCCGATCTGGCGACCGGTCTGGACGCGGGTCGTATCACCGCTGACCTGTGCGGTATCAAAGCGTTCCAGTTTGGTCGGATCGGGAGCCAGCAGCAGACGGGCAAATTCAACAGCGTTCTGCACGCGTACGCAGCCGTGGCTGCGCTGGCGCACCGACAGGTTGAACGCACCCTTGCTCGGCGTATCGTGCAGGAAGATGGCGTAGCTGTCGCGCAGCTCGAACTTTACATAGCCCAGCGACGAGCGGGGACCGGCGCGTTGCACCACCCAGCCATTGTCGTTGATATACATGTCATTGGCGGCCAGATAACCCGGCCCCTTGGGCAGGATTTCACGACGCGCAATGCCCATGGGAACGGTCCATGGCGGGTTGGCGACGACCGAGGCGAAGTCGCGTTCCAGACTGGGGGTCTGGTTCTCGTGCGAGCCGACGACGACGCGGTTGGAGTGAACGGGCTGGCCGTCCTTCCAGTAAACCATGATGGCGGCGGCGGTATTGACCTCGATCCGCTCGGGTTGCAGATCGCGCTTCAGCCAGCGGCGACGTTCCAGATTAAGGGCAATCTGGCGGGCGCGGTCTTCGGCAGATGTGCTGAGCGAGCGCTGGGTCGCCGGACCGACGCGGCCATCCACGCCCAGACCATGACGGGCCTGGAAGCTGCGCATGCCTTGCTGGACCGCGGCGTTGTAAACCGAGCCGGTGCCAAGGCTGGAGGCTGTCGAAGCGTTGATATCGCCCTCAAGCGCCAGACGTTTGACCAGACCGGGGACGCGCGGATCGCTGGTGCCCGGTTCGATCTGGGCACCCGTCGCAAAGGCAGGCCAGCCGCCGTCACGGGCAATGCGGCGATAGCGGACATAACCTGCGGACAGGTTCTTGTAGCCGATGTCTTGCGGGGGCAGGCCGTCGAACCACGCCGACAGGCCGTTATTGTTCAGAGCACCGACAAGGCCCGAGGCCACATCGACGCTGTTCTTCTGCATTTCCCACAGCTCTTCGACCGATTCCGGCGCGATGCGGCCCTGGGCTAGAACCTTGGCATAGGTCAGAGCAGCAGCGGTTGAACGCACTTCTGCGGTATCGGCCTGTGCGGCAAGGCCGACGAAATCGAAATAGTCACCGGCGGGAAGCGCGTGGTGTTCGGCGCGGCTGGCGACATCCTGCAGGGCGCGAAGGCGTTCGGCGTTCCAAACGGGGCGACCGCCGGTCAGTTCGTAAACCTTGCGAACATCCGGCTGGATGTCTTGGGCAAGGCGGCCGATCTGGGCGTCAAGAGCAGCAGGGGAGGGGCTTGGAACGGTCACCTGCACCTGTGCCAGTGACGCATTTGCTGCACCCAGAGCCAGAGACGTCGTTGCGACACCCAGACCCAATTCACGTCGATTCATAACCCATCCGCTCATACTGTCCATTCGACCGTTTCGTCAGACACCATATCTGCCGACCTAATCTGAACGCCCGCAGGTTATCCCTGTTCCGGTTAAAGAAAAAGCACCGCCCCTTCCGGAGCGGTGCTTCTTGTTGTCACCAACGGTAACGGACTTACTTCTTGAGGAAGCCACCGAACTTGCCGTTGAAGCGCGACACGCGGCCAGCGCGATCCAGCATCTGACCGTTGCCACCGGTCCATGCCGGGTGCGAAGTCGGGTCGATGTCGAGGTTCAGGGTGTCACCAGCTTTACCGTAGGTCGAGCGGGTTTCGTAGCTGCTGCCATCGGTCATCACAACTTTGATGAAGTGGTAGTCCGGGTGCGTATCGGTCTTCATGATGTAAATCCGTCTCTGCGCGACGACGATTCCGACCGTCACTGCGCGTAAATTCGAGAATCCCGCCGTGCGAGACGGTGGGAGCGAGGTCGGGCGTTTACACCGAGGGGCGTTACGGGGCAAGAGCAGGTGTATGAACCAGCAAAATGCCACACCCACTGAAACTGCCGTTCATGGTCGCCCCGGGGCCGGAGCCCTGCTGGTCGAACAGATAGGCGAGGCTGCCGGAAAGCGCAGCCGCAGTCGTAATGTTAAACCCCTTGCGCGGTTGCTGCCCTATCTGGCGGCGCACAAGGGCCATGCCCTGTTATCGGCCCTGTTCCTTGTGGCCTCGACGGCGGCCTCGCTGGCGCTGACGGCGACGGCGCGCGGTGCCATTGATACCGGCTTTGAAGATGGCGGGGCGCATCTGAACTTCTGGTTCGGTATTCTCGGGGCCAATGCGCTGGTGCTGGGTCTGCTGACGGCGCTGCGCTATTTCTATGTGACCAAGACCGGCGAGCGTATGATTGCCGATCTGCGTCAGGGTTTATTTGCCCGTATCCTGTCACTGGATCCGGTGTTCTTTGCCCATATGCGCACCGGCGAGGTGCTGTCGCGCATGACGACCGACATCCAGTTGGTCGATACGCTGCTGACCACCTCGATCAGCTATGCGCTGCGTAATTTCCTGACCCTGATCGGTGCCACGATCCTGCTGTTCTTCGTCAGCCCCAAGCTGACAGCATTTGTTCTGCTGATCGTGCCGATCTTGATCGTGCCCCTGTTCCTGTTCGGCCGTCAGGTCCGCAAGCTGACCGTCCAGTCACAGGACACGTTTGCAGGCGCTGTGGGTTTTGCCGGTGAAAGCGTCGATGCGCTGGAAACGGTTCAGGCCTTTGGTCGCGAAAACAATGCCCGTGGCCGTTTTGATGCGGCTGTGGAAATGGCCTTTGGCGCGTCGCTGAAACGTATGCGCGCGCGGGCTGTCATGACCGCCATGATCATCACCGTCATGTTCGGTGGTGTGTCGCTGGTGCTGTGGCTGGGTGCGCAGGACGTGGTGGCGGGCAATATGACGCCGGGCTCGCTGTTGCAGTTCGTGCTTCTGTCGGTGTTTGCCGCAGGGGCTGTGGGCGCGCTGGGCGAAAGCTGGGGCGATGTGCAAAAGGCTGCGGGCGCAATGGAGCGTATCGACGAGCTGATGCGGGCCGAGCCTGCGATTGCGGCACCGACCACCCCCAGTGTGCTGCCGGTTCCGCCGCGTGGCGAGGTTTCCATGTCGGCGGTGGACTTTGCCTATCCGGGCCGTCCGGACCTGACCGCACTTAAAGGCTTTAGCCTGACGGTACGTCCGGGCGAGACGGTGGCTCTGGTGGGGCCGTCGGGTGCGGGCAAGTCGACTGTGTTCCGTCTGTTGCTGCGTTTCTATGATCCGCAATCGGGTCTGGTTTCGGTGGACGGTGTCGATGTCCGCAAGGCCGATCCGGTCGAGGTTCGCAGCCGCTATGCGTGGGTTTCGCAAGAAGCGCCGCTGTTCTCGGGCTCGCCGCTGGAGAATATCCGCTTCGGTCGCGAGGATGCGACGCTGGAACAGGCCAGACAGGCCGCCTCCGAGGCTCAGGCTCTGGGCTTTATCGAAGCCCTGCCGCAAGGGTTCGACACGCCGCTTGGCGAGCGTGCCAAGAGCCTGTCGGGCGGACAGCGTCAGCGTCTGGCTATTGCGCGCGCTCTGGTACGCGATGCGCCGATCCTGTTGCTGGACGAAGCCACCAGTGCGCTGGATGCCGAAAACGAACGTCTGGTTCAGGCAGCTCTGGATCAGGCCATGGAGGCGCGCACCACGCTGGTTATCGCCCACCGTCTGGCCACGGTCCTGCGCGCAGACCGCATTATCGTGATGGATGCCGGTCAGGTGGTCGAAGAAGGCACCCATGCCGAACTGGTGGCCAAGGGCGGGCTGTATTCACGCCTTGCCAAGCTACAGTTCCAGAACGACTGATTACGGTAGGCGGCCCAGTCTGGCACCGACCGCCAGCGCCGGAAAGTCGCTGAACACCGCATCGACCTTCAGGTCGTAGAAACGGTTCAGATAGCCCGTCAGATCGCCATGGTCTGGCGGGCTTTCGTTTGAACGGTGTTCCAGCGGCAGGAAGATGTTTTCGGCACGGAAGGTCCACACCACCACCTTCAGGTCCGCAGCATGGGCATCGGTGACGAGGGCCGTGGCGGGCAGGGTAGCCGAGGTGTCGTCGCGCGGCAGGATCATCTGGTCCTGTACGCCGATAAAGCCCGCATAGGCGCGTATGGCCGCCAAACCATCGGGCGTAGCCATATCGGCATAGGTCAGGTCGGGGCGGTCGGCAGGGCCACCGGGTACCTGCATCAATTGTAAGAGGGGCGTGTCGATGCGTTTGGACAGCCGTTCCAGCGGCCCGACCTCGAAACACTGGACCAGAACGGGTGCATCGGCCCCTGTCAGGCCAAGCCGTTTCAGCTCGGCCACAAAGGCATCCTCGATGTTCAGGTTGCGACTTGCAAAATGGGCGGGGTGTTTCAGTTCAGGGGCCACGCCGATGGTGCGGCCTGTGCGGGCAGTGCCATCACGGGCGATGGCCACGACCTCGTCAAAGGTCAGGATGGTGTCCTGACCATCAAAGGCCGCCGAGGCAGGGCGCAGCAGGGGCAGGCGCTCTGTGGCTCGCAAGGATTTCAGCTCGGCCAGCGTAAAGTCTTCGGTGAACCAGCCGGTGACGGGAATGCCGTCGATGCTGCGCGTCGTTTTGCGATCGGCAAACTGCGGATGGTTAGCCACATCGGTCGTCTCGCCGATCTCGTTCTCGTGACGCACCACCAGATGGCCGTCGGCGCTCATCACCAGATCAGGCTCGATGATGTCGGCCCCCTGATCTATGGCCCGCTCATAGGCCATGCGCGTGTGTTCGGGGCGCTCGCCACTGCTACCGCGATGGGCGATGACGACCGGCGTGGCCAGCATGGAGGATACGGCAAGAACGACGCTAAGCATGTCGGGATGGAGCCTCGGAACACGGATCAAGACAAGCGAAGTGTTTGCGACACCGTGCAGGCGGGGCGCAACAGCAGCTTACAAAAACTACATTAGGCCTCTCGCGTAACATAGTGCATCTAAGCCTGCGATTGTCCGTGTCATCACGACCTTGGAGGGAAAGTGAAACATAGAATGTTGAGGGGCGCTGCGCTGGCACTTGTGCTGGCTGCCGTTCCGATGGCTGCGGGTGCTGCAACGGCAGCACCGGCAGCTCCGGCTGTTCAAAGCCAGCAATTCCGCGTCGATCCGGTCTATTACAGCCTGCCGAACGGCCTGCGTGTGGTGCTGTTGAAAGACAGCCGCGTGCCGACGGTCACTGTGGCTGTGCATTACGGCATCGGCTTCCGTGTGGAACCGCGTGACCGCACCGGCTTTGCCCACCTGTTCGAACATCTGCTGTTCCAGGGATCGGAAAATGCGCCCAAGGGCCATTTCATCAATCTGGTCAGCAATGCGGGCGGTTCGATGAACGGCTCGACGCGTTTTGACTACACCAACTATTATCAGGTGGTGCCGTCTGGCGCTCTGGAAGCCATGATCTGGGGCGAGGCCGACCGTATGGCGCGTCCGGTCATCAATGCCGAAGTGATGAAAAACCAGCAGGACGTCGTGGCCAACGAGGTTAAGGTCAACGTTCTCAACCAGCCCTATGGCGGATGGCCGTGGCTGGTCATGCCGCAGGCTGCCAATACCAACTGGCACAATGCCCATAATTTCTATGGAGCGCTGGATGATCTGGAAGCGGCCACGGTAGAGGATGCCAAGGCGTTTCACGAACGCTTCTATGGTCCGAACAATTCGGTGCTGTTCATCGGTGGCGATTTTGACGAAGCCGAGACCCGTCGCTGGATCGAGCAGTATTTCGGCGCCATTCCGGCCAGTGCGCCGGTACAGATGCCCGACATCTCCGAGCCACGCCAGACCGAGCCGCGCCGCGTAATCCATAATGATGCGCTGGCCCCCAAACCGGCATGGGCCGCGGGCTGGCACATGCCGCCGCGCCATTCGCCGGAATGGTACGCCATGGGCCTGATCAACCAGATGCTGATCCAGGGCACGGACAGCCGTCTGTATGACAAGCTGGTGCGTCAGGAATCCATCACCTCGGGGATCGGCGGCGGTATCAACCTGCTGGGCAGCCAATATACCTATAATGGCCCGATGGAGATGGTGGTCGATCTGACCCACGATGCCGACAAGTCCGAAGCCCAGATTACGGCGGCGGTAGATGCGGTGGTGGGCGACCTGCAAACCAATCTGGTCTCGGCTCAGGAACTGCAACGCGCCAAGACCAAGATCCGCTCGTCGCTATATGGCACGATCGACAGCGCATCGCGCTTTGGTCTGGCAGAAATCCTGTCGGCCTATGCCCTGTTCGACGACAATCCCGCCAAGTTCAATGATGTCGAGGCCGGCTTTGCCGCTGTGACACCCGAACTGATCCGCGCGACCGCCCGCGAATATCTGCGTGACGGCAACCGTACCATCGTCATCCTGCAACCGGGCGCAGCCCCGGCGGCAACGGAGGCCCAGCAATGATCCGTCGTCTTTCCTATGCTGCGGCGGTGGTCAGTGCCGCTTCGGCCATAATACTGGGTGCCTTGCCCGCATCGGCGCAGGTTGTACCGCAACCGGCCATTGGCGCACCCAAGCCGGTTTCGGTGCCTCGTACCGAGGACTATCAACTGCCGAACGGTATCAAGGTGACCTTGGTGCCCTATGCGGTGGTGCCCAAGGCCATTGTGGCCGTGCGCATTCCGACAGGTAATGCTGCCGAAGGTGAGGACACATGGTTGTCGGACCTGACGGTTTCGCTAATGCGCGAAGGGGCAGGCAGCCGTAGCGGTAGCGAGGTATCGCAAGCCTTTGCCGATATAGGCGGCGGGCTTGGTACTTCTGTTGGCTCGTCCAGCACCCTGTTCTCGACCAATGTGCTTGGCGAGCGGGCACCGGATGCCGTGGCCCTTATTGCCGATTTGATGCAGCGTCCGGTGTTTCCGGCCGATGCGCTGGATCGCGTCAAACAGGGCTATGTGCGCAATATTGCTATCAATCTGAGCACGCCGAGCGGGCAGGCCTTCAATGCCTATCACCGTACGGTTTTCGCGGGCCACCCGTATGCAGCCTATGTGCCGAGCGAGGCGCAAATGCAGGCCTATACGCTGGATCAGGCCAAGGCCTTCCATGCCCGTAATTTCGGCCCGAACGGCGCACATATCTATGTCGGTGGCCAGTTTGATGCCGCAGCGGTAAGGGCCGCGATCGAGCAGCAGTTTGGTGGCTGGCGCATCAATAATGCGGTGGTGGATGTGCCTGTGGCACCGGCGGTGGTGCGCCGTGTGGTTTTGGTGGATCGTCCGGGTGCCCTTCAGTCCACGCTGATGCTGGTGAGCGATGCCCCCAAGATCGGTGGTCAGGACTATATCCGTGCCGAGGTGATGGACTCGCTTTTGGGCGGATCATTCAACTCGCGCATCACCACCAATATCCGCGAGGACAAGGGCTATACCTATTCGCCGTATAGCGCTCTGAACGTGCTGGATGTGAACACCACGCACTGGAGCCAGAATGCCGATGTAACGGCGGCGCATACGGGGGACTCTCTGAAGGAGATTTTCCACGAAATCCGTCGCTTGCAAGGTGAGACACCGACCCAGGCGGAAACAACCGGCACTCAAAATATGAGTACCGGCGGCTTTGTGATGGGCATGTCCACGACCAGTGGTGTGGTCAACAACATCATCACTCTGGATAATCGCAATCTGTCGCGCGACTATTATGACCGGTACATTCCGTGGGTGATGTCCGTGACGCCTGCCGATATCCAGCAGGCCGCGCAAAAGCTCGACCTGAACAAGATGACGGTCATTGTCGTCGGTGATCTGGCAACAGTCCGTCCGCAGCTTGAAGCTCTGCCAGAGTTTCAGGGCGTAACCTTCGAGGTGTTCCAGCCTTAAACGGCGC
>NZ_JAVXCU010000071.1:0-12352 GCF_036659295.1 Brevundimonas sp.
GAACCGTACCACTTCATCGACTGGGCATAGGTCAGACGCTCGAAGCCTTTGTGCTCCATGGTCTGGCCGAAATCGTTGGTGAAGGTGTGGGTGCCGTCGATTTCCGACACCGGCTTGCCTTCGCCGAACTCGTTGAAGATGCCGTGCATCAGAGGCTCGATGGCCTGGAAGACGTCTTCCTGGGTAACGAAGCTCATTTCCACGTCGAGCTGGTAGAATTCCAGCGAACGGTCAGCGCGCAGGTCTTCGTCGCGGAAGCACGGCGCGATCTGGAAGTAGCGGTCGAAGCCCGACACCATCAGCAGTTGCTTGAACTGCTGCGGAGCCTGCGGCAGCGCATAGAACTTGCCCGGGTGCATACGCGACGGCACGAGGAAATCGCGCGCACCTTCCGGCGACGAGGCCGTCAGGATCGGGGTCTGGTACTCAAGGAAGCCTTGGCCGACCATGCGGGTGCGGATCGACTGGATCACGCGCGAACGCAGCACAATATTCTTGTGCAGGGTCTCGCGGCGCAGGTCGAGGAAACGGTTCTTGAGACGGATTTCTTCCGGATATTCCGGCTCGCCAAACACCGGCAGCGGCAGTTCGGCCGCTTCCGACAGCACTTCAACCGACTGGACGCGAACTTCGATTTCGCCGGTCGGCAGGTTCGAGTTGGTCGTCTCGGCCGAGCGGGCGATGACTTCGCCGTCGATGCAGATGACGCTTTCGGCGCGCAGGCGCTCGACAGCGTCAAAACCCGGCGTTTCGGGGTGCAGGACCAACTGGGTCAGGCCGTAGTGGTCACGCAGGTCGATAAACAGCAGACCGCCGTGATCGCGCTTGCGGTGGACCCAGCCCGACAGGCGGACGGTAGAACCAGCATCGGAGGCGCGGAGCGCGCCGCAGGTATGGGAGCGGTAGGCGTGCATTATGAATCGATCAAACAGTAAGGCCGCGCGCGCGGCGGAAATTGAAGGCCGTAGGGCGCATTATTGCCCCCGAAAGTCAAGTTTTGAACGCCCTATTCGCGTGCTTATAGCCTCACAGGTGCCCCAGCCGCCTGTGGTTCGGCATCAATCCGCATAGCCTTGAGCGATTCCCGCCCTGTGCCGCGCGAACACCGTTCCATTGCTTCATCCCCGATCTGCCAGAACGGCGCCAATATTTCCCACAGGCTACCCCGTAAATGCCCCACAGCTAGTGGTTTGATCCACAAGACCCACAAGATCGTCCACCAGACTCACATGGGGTGCCCCGAGACGGATCGTGAATTGCAGTGTTATGAAATTGGCATGTCCGCAAACCGCGCTCATTCGGCCCAGATGCAACTTCGCCTCCCGCTCAAGCAGGAGACGTCGCGCCGTGCCTCGACCCTCACCGTGTCCGGCTCCAATGCCGTCGCGGCGACGGCGCTCGAAGACTGGCCCAGCGAGCCCGGCTCCATCATGGCGCTGTATGGTCCGCAAGGCTGTGGCAAGAGCCATATGGCCGCCGCATGGGTCGAACGTGTCGGGGCCATCGCCCTACATGGCGAAGAAGCCTCGTGGTGCGATCTGGGACAACTGGAGGGCCGTCCGATCCTGCTCGAAGAAGCGGACGGTAGCGATGACGAAGCCCTGTTCCACCTGATCAATCTGACGCAGGCTACTGGCGGTGCACTCTTGATGGTGTCGCGCGATCCACCGGCCTCGTGGATGACCCACCTGCCCGATCTGCGCTCGCGCCTGAACGCCATCCGCACCATCGCCGTCGAGGTGCCCGATGATGCCGTGCTGGCCGCCATGCTGAAAAATGCCTTTGCCGCCCGCAACATCGTACCGGGCGAAGGGGTGATCGACTATCTGGTGCGCCGCATCGACCGCTCGGCCCAGTCCGCCGAGATGATTGTCGACCGGCTGGACATCTATCATCGCCCTGTGACGCGTGTTTTGGCCCGTCAGGTGCTCGAAGGCGATTTTACCGCAGGACTTTCCTAGGCTTTTCAAGCAAACGCGCTTGCAGACGTCACACTGGCGAGCGACTAATCGAGCATGACCGATTTCACCCCCACGACAACCAATGCTGGCGAGGTCGTTCCGTCCTCGCGCGCGCCGCAACTGGAACTGAACGAAGCCCTGCTGGCCTCGCCTGAACGGTTCATCAACCGCGAGCTGTCGTGGCTGGCCTTTAATGGCCGCGTTCTCGAAGAGGCCGCCAACGAGGCGCATCCGCTTCTGGAGCGTGTGCGCTTCCTGTCGATCTCGGCCAATAACCTCGACGAGTTCTTTATGACACGCGTGGCGGGCCTGAAGGGTCAGGTGCGCGAGCATGTGCGCGTTGTGTCGCCCGACGGCCTGACGCCTGCCGAACAGTTGGAAAAGGTCAATGCGGCTGCGGGCAGCCTGATGGCCGAACAGCAGCGCCAGTGGCGGGTTTTACACCGCGAGATGACCAAGGCGGGGATCGATATTGTCGATGCCGGCCACATCACCAAGACCGAACGCGACCGTCTGGAGCCGGAGTTCCTGAACCGCCTGTTCGCGGTTCTGACGCCGATGGCCATTGATCCGGCCCACCCCTTCCCCTTCCTGCCCAATCTCGGCTTCTCGCTGGCGCTGAAGCTGCGCCGCAACAGCGACAACCGCATCCTGTATGCGCTGGTGCCTGTGCCGACGCAGGTGCGCCGTTTCTGGGCCTTGCCGACCGATGGCCGATCCACACCGGGCAAGACCCGCTATGTACCGCTGGAAGGCCTGCTGCTCAGCTTCATCGACCACCTCTTCCCAGGCTGCGAAGTGCTGGAAAAAGGCCTGTTCCGTCTGATCCGCGATTCCGATATCGAAATCGAGGAAGAAGCCGAAGATCTGGTCATGGAGTTCGAGGAGGCCTTGAAACAGCGCCGCCTCGGCTCGGTCGTCCGCATCAAGATTCAGGCCGACATGCCCGATGACCTGCGCGAGTTCATCATCGGCGAACTGCATGCCCAGCCTCAGGACGTGGTCATCGTCGATGGCATGCTGGGTCTGGCACAGCTGTCCGAACTGATTCCGGCAGGCCATCCCGATCTGAAGTTCAAAGGCTACGAGCCGCGCTATCCCGAGCGGGTGCGCGACAATGGCGGCGATGTCTTTGCGGCGATCCGCGAAAAGGACATGCTGATCCACCACCCGTTCGAAAGCTTCGATGTGGTGGTCCAGTTCCTGCGTCAGGCGGCGCGTGACCCGAACGTCATCGCCATCAAGCAGACCCTGTATCGCACGTCGAAAGACAGCCCCATCGTCGCCGCCCTGATCGAGGCCGCCGAGGCAGGCAAGAACGTCACCGCCCTGATCGAGCTAAAAGCGCGTTTCGACGAGGAAGCCAACCTGCGCTGGGCGCGCCAGATGGAACGGGCGGGCGTCCACGTCGTGTTCGGCTTCGTCGAGTACAAGACCCACGCCAAGCTGAGCGTCGTTGTGCGCCGCGAGGGCGATTCCCTGCGCACCTATTGCCACTTTGGCACCGGCAATTATCACCCGACAACGGCCAAGATTTACACCGACCTCAGCCTGTTCACCTGTGATCCGGAACTGGGCATGGATGCCACGCGGGTGTTCAACTACATCACCGGCTATGCTGCGCCCGATGAACTTGAACGGCTGGTTGTCTCGCCGCTGAACATGAAGTCCACTCTGCTGGAACTGATCGGCAAGGAAATGTCGGCGGCAGCCATGGGCAAGCCTGCGGCCATCTGGGCCAAGATGAACTCCATCGTGGATCCCGAAATCATCGACGCCCTTTACCGCGCCAGCCAGTGGGGCGTGCGGATCGAGCTTGTGGTGCGCGGCATCTGCTGCCTGCGTCCGGGGGTCAAAGGGCTGTCGGAAAATATCCGCGTGAAGTCGATTGTCGGCCGCTTCCTTGAACACAGCCGCATCGTCGCCTTTGCCAATGGCCATGACCTGCCCAGCAACAAGGCCAAGCTGTTCATTTCCTCGGCTGACTGGATGCCCCGCAATCTGGACCGCCGTGTCGAACTGATGACCCCGATCCTGAACCCGACGGTGCACGATCAGGTTCTGGACCAGATCATGGTCGCCAACCTGAAAGACGACGTCCAATCATGGACCCTGCAAAAGGACGGCACCTATAGCCGCGTCAAGGCGTCCACCACCGAGCGTCCCTTCTCGGCGCACAAGTATTTCATGACCAATCCCAGCTTGTCGGGCCGTGGACGCAAGGTGAAGACCCTGCCCGCCACCCTGTCCTATGGTGGTTCACGCTCGAACAAGGCCGGCTGATGCCCGAAATCGATTACCCGTCGCAACAGATTGCCGTCATAGATATCGGCTCCAACTCGGTGCGCCTTGTGCTGTACCGTCTGGAAGGCCGCGCCGTCTGGACCATGTTCAACGAAAAGGTTCTAGCAGGCCTTGGCCGCGATATCTCGGTCACCGGCAAACTGTATGAACCGGGCGTCGAAATGGCCATGACGGCCCTGAAACGCTTTGCTGCCGTCATCGAGGGCGTTCAACCCGACAAGGTGCTTACAGCCGCCACCGCCGCCGTGCGCGAAGCCACCGATGGTCCAGCCTTCTGCCAGCGCGTTCAGTCCGAAACCGGCCTGAGCATCCGTGTCCTCAGCGGCGAAGAAGAAGCCAAATACGCCGCCTTTGGCGTAATGTCGGGCGCGCCCCAGTCCTCGGGCGTGGTCGGCGATCTGGGCGGGGCCAGTCTGGAACTGAACAGGCTGGGCACTTCGGGTCAGGGCATCACCCTGCCTCTGGGGCCCTTTGTGCTGTCGGGTGGCAAGGATTTTGACGCCAAACGCATCCAGTCCCGCATCACCAAGGTTCTGGAAGGTGTGCCGGACGATTACCGCTCGCCCGTTTTCAACGCGGTTGGCGGCGCATGGCGGACACTGGCGCAAATCCAGATGGAGCGCAGCAACCACCCCTTACGGATCGTCCACCAATATACCATCAGCGCCGACGAAGCCCGCGATCTGGCCGACTGGGTCATTACCCAGAACCGCCACGCACTGGATAAACATGCCGGTGTTTCCAAGCGTCGCGCCGAAACCCTGCCCTATGCGGCCCTGAACCTGATCGGCCTGATTGACCGGTTGGGCATCCAGACCATCCAGTTCTCGGCATGGGGCGTGCGCGAAGGCATTTTGCACGGCGAGATGGAGCAAAAAATCCGCGCTGTTGACCCGTTACTGGCCGGTTGTTCGGCATGGGGTGGTCGTCAGGGTGTAGACCCTGCCCTGCCGCGTGCGCTGGACGGCTGGTTGCAACCTGTGGCCTCGGCCCTGCCCGAAGTCTTCGGCGAGGAACGCGATGCGCTGCTGACGGCTGCGGTCTGCCGTCTGGCCGATATCGGCGCGCGCCTGCACCCCGACCACCGCCCTGAACTGGTTTTCGACCAGACCTTGTGGGCGCCGATTGCCGGTCAAACCCATGCAGAGCGGGCCTTTATGGCCGCCACCCTGTATGCCCGCTATGGCGGCACCGCCAAGACCCCGCGCCCAGAAACGGTGGACCGCCTTTTGTCGCCTGACGGCCAAAAACGCGCCCGCGCACTGGGTCTGGCCATGCGGTTGGCCTGTGACCTGTCGGGTCGCTCTCCCCAGCTTCTGTCCAATGCCGCTGTATCCATCAGCAAGAGCCAACTGCGTGTCACCGCCGTCAAAGGCTATGCTGCCATGCTGCTGGGCAGCCAGACCAAACGCCGCGCCAAGGCCCTGTCCGACGCGATGGAACTGGAACTGGCCGATTTCTAAGAACCACACCTGAGGGGGGATTATGTGGACTTTACGGATTGCAAGCCTTGTGACCCTGATTGCCGCTATCGGAACATGGATCGCAAAAGACATTGTCATCGACCGCTATATCGGTATGCCGCTTAGCAATTTTGGCCTGTTTATGATCGCTCATCCGGTCAGCCAGCTCGGCATGCTGATGCTGTTAGCATTGGGCAGCCTGTTGTGTGTTGCGGCTCTGATTGCATTGTTTGTTCACGGGGCGGCAAAGGACCGTAGCCCGTCTTCGCCTGTCGATCTGGTGATCTGGCTGGGTGTATTCGCCCTGATCGGCCTTAGCCTGCTGGTCAATGGTTATCAGGAAATGGCCATTCAAATGGCGATCAAAGAAGTCGGGCCCGTCAGTTTTGCCGTCACAGCTCCGCAACGGGTCGAGCAACTCTTTGTCTTCAGCCTCGCCCTGTGGCCCTCTGCCTTTGCATTGCTGATGCTGCTTGTCGCCCGCATGCGCCGCACCAAGGCCATAGGCGCGTAAATCTGCCCCAGAAACCAAAAGGGACCGCAGCCAGTGGCTACGGTCCCTTTTCATTGGCAGGACTTAGAAAATCAGTCCTCGATCTCGACGATCTCGACACGCGAGCCATTGAGTACCAATGCAATCTCGCCGCGCTTCAGTTTCAGTGCATCCTCGCCGAACATCTTGCGACGCCAGCCCTTCATGGCCTCGATATCGGCATCGTCGTTCAGAGCGATCTTTTCGAGGTCCGACACGGTGGCGATCAGCTTGGAGGCTACGCCTTCATTGTCGCTCTTGGCCTTCAGCAGCACCTTCAGCAGTTCCACCACCGACGGCGGAGCCGGCTGGTTGGCGCTGGGGCGTTCCAGCTTGGGCGCATGCGCTTCGGGATCGGCCAGAACGCGCTTCAGCTCGGCGGCCAGTTCCAGACCCAGACGCGACGCGCCAAAGCCCTTGGGCACCGAGCGCAGACGGTTGAAGGCATCCGGATCGGTCGGGCACTGGACGGCGATTTCGTCCACGCCTTCGTCTTTCAGGATGCGGCCGCGCGGCTGGTCGCGTTCTTGGGCGGCACGTTCGCGCCATACAGCGGTGGCCACAAAGGCCGCCAGATATTTGGCGTTGAACTTCTTGGGCTTCAGACGCTTCCACGCATTTTCCGGCGTGGTGTCATAAAGGACCGGATCGGTCAGAGCTTCCATCTCGCCCATAACCCAGTCCAGACGACCTTCCTTGTTCAGGCGGTCGCGCAGTTTGGGGTACAGGGCCGCAAGATGGGTTACGTCGCCCAGAGCATAGGTCAGTTGTGCTTCCGACAGCGGGCGGCGTGCCCAGTCGGTAAAGCGGCTGCCCTTGTCGAGCTCCTGACGCAGCATCTGGCGAACCAGAGCCTCATAGGAAACCTGATCGCCAAAGCCTGCGGCCATGGCGGCAACCTGCGTATCGAACAGCGGGCGCGGCATCGCACCCAGCCGGTTGAAGATTTCGACATCCTGACGGGCAGCATGGAAAACCTTCAGAATCGATTCGTCGCGAAGGATCGCAAGGAAGGGTTCGAGGTCCAGATCATCGGCCAGAGGGTCGATGATGGCGGCGTCCGTTGGCGAAGCCGCAGCCTGAATCAGGCAGAGCTTGGGCCAATAGGTCGTTTCGCGCATGAATTCCGTATCCACGGTCACGAAAGGTGCCTTGGACAGACGATCACAGAAAGCGATCAGCGCGTCATTGGTGGTGATTGGCGTCATTACAGTCTATAGCCCCGCACGACGCCGTCGTGGCAAGAGCGCTGCGACAGATTTTTGTCCCTGTTTTTGAGCCGTGACCGATGAGCGACACCTCCGAAGCCCCCAAAACCGGCCTGACCTACGCGTCCGCAGGCGTAGATATCGATGCTGGCGAGCGTCTGGTTGACGCGATCAAGCCTCTGGCAAAGTCCACGCGCCGTCCGGGTGCCGAGGCTTCGCTGGGTGGTTTTGGCGCCCTGTTCGACCTGAAAGCCGCCGGTTTCAACGATCCGCTGATCGTTTCGACCACCGACGGCGTTGGCACCAAGCTGAAGATCGCCATCGAAACCGGCATGCATGACGGTGTCGGCATCGATCTGGTGGCCATGTGCGTCAACGACCTGTTGGCTCAGGGCGCAGAGCCGCTGATGTTCCTCGACTACTATGCCACCGGCAAGCTGGACGTGGACGCCGCCAAGCGCGTCGTCGCCGGTATCGCCGAGGGTTGCCGCCAATCGGGCAGCGCGCTGGTCGGTGGTGAAACCGCCGAAATGCCGGGCATGTATTCGGGTGGCGACTATGACCTCGCCGGTTTCTCGATCGGTGCCGTAGAGCGCGGTCAGGTGCTGCCGTTCCTCGACCAACAAAAAGTTGGCGACGTTATCATTGGCGTCGGCTCGTCGGGTCCGCACTCGAACGGCTATTCGCTGGTGCGCAAGGTTGTCGAGAAGTCGGGTCTGGGCTGGGATGGCGCTGCGCCGTTCGCCGAGGGCAAGACGCTGGCCGAAGCTCTGATGGAGCCGACCCGCATCTATGTGAAGTCGGTCCTGCCGCTGATGAAGTCCGGTCTGGTCAATGCCGGTGCCCACATCACCGGTGGTGGTCTGATCGAAAACCCGCCGCGCTGCATCGCCGAGGGCTTCAAGGCCGAGTTCGACTGGAATTCGTGGGAAATGCCCGCCGTGTTCCAGTGGCTGGCTGAAGTCGGCGAGATCGACGCCCACGAAATGCGCCGTACCTTCAACTGTGGTGTGGGCTTCATCCTGATCGCCAAGCCAGAAAATGCCGAGGCCATTCTGGCGGCCCTGCTCAACGCGGGCGAAGAAGCCTTTATCTGCGGTCAACTGGTCGCTGCCTAAGCAACCAACGCCCTAGAAGATCAAAGCCCCGCAGATCACTCTGCGGGGCTTTTTCTTATTTAGCGAACGCCGCCATTGGACGTCTCGTCATAGTATTTGGCCAGATCGCGATACAGCTGCTCCAGCGGCTCGCGGCTGGTGTACATCATGTGGCCACCTTCATAGTAGGTGAACTCCACGTTCTTGCGCAGGTGCGGCTCCAGCATCATCTGGTTCAGATCATACTCGGTACCGAAGAACGGCGTGGCCGCATCATAGTAGCCGTTCAGAGCCAGAACCTTCAGGTGCGGGTTGCGGCGTATAACTGTCGCTAGGTCGATGGCCGTGTTCGGGGTGGTTTGAGGACCACCGACCGGCGGACGGTGCGACCAGTTCCAGTCAAAGCCTGGCAAGCCACGCGCCGACTGGCGATATTCCAGATCGGTACGATAGTTCAGCGTATTGGCGATATAATCCTGGAACATGCCGTAATAGGCACCCGTCACGGCGCTGGAAGCCGGATCTTCTTCCGGTGCACCCGTTACCTGGCTGGCGTCGATGCCCAGATAACGGCTGTCCAGACGACCCACAGTTTGGCGGCGGTCACGCAGCAGTTCCTTGCGGAACGGGCTCAACTCGACGCGCAGGTTTGCGGCATTGATGAAGTTGGCATCGATACCGATCAGCGCACTCATCTGCTGGGCGATAGAAGCCCTCTCCTGATCGGAGATCGTGTGACCCTTGTTTAGAGCGGTCTGGTACGGACCCGCCGCAAACTCGCGGGCGCGCTGAACGTGGTCTTCCAGCGAGACGCCATCACGGTTGATGGCATTATGGTACCACGCCGTCGCCGCATAGGTCGGCAGCAGGCTGACGAAGTTCTGCGGGAAGCCCGGCTGGCGCACGCCATAGTTCATGATGGACGACAGCAGGATGACGCCATTCAGCGACATACCGCGATCTTCCAACTGATAGGCCAGAGCACCGGCGCGTAGCGTGCCATAGCTTTCGCCCAGCACGAATTTCGGGCTGTTCCAGCGGTTGTTCTTGGTCGTGTAGCGCAGGATGAAACGGGCAAACATGTCCGCATCGCCATCCACACCCCAATAGGCAGAGGTCGGTGCATCGCCCAGCGGGCGCGAATAGCCGGCACCGACCATGTCGATGAAGACCAGATCGGTCTTGTCCAGAAGGGTCATATCATTCGAGGTCAGGCGCAGCGGGCCCGGACGCTCGACCACCGGATCATCGGTTGCCACGCGGGTCGGACCAAACGCACCCATGTGCAGCCACATGGTCGGCGAGCCCGGCCCGCCATTGAACATATAGGTGATCGGGCGCGTGCCCAGCGGCTGGCCATCCAGCGTGTAGGCCACATAGAAGACGCTGGACGTCGGCTGGCCTGCATCCGTGCGGACCGTCAGTGTCCCCGCTGTCGCCTTGTAGCGCAGGGTCTTGCCGTGCGCCTGCATGGTGTGGCTGGTCACAACCTCGCGCTCTTCGGCGGTCGGGCGGACCCAGTTCTTTTCGATGTCCTCGGCCACCGCATTGCGCGCACGCTCGGCGGTGCTGCCGCGATTGCCGTCCTGTGCCTGCGCCGCCAATGGCGCAGCCAGAAGCGTGGCCGCACAGGCCGCGATAATCAGTTTACGCATGAATACTCCCCCCTAAACCAGAGCGGCACAGCCTAATCACGCGGTTAAAACAACAGCAACACCGTCGTTATCGAATAGCAAAGATACGCAAGAACCACGGTCAGACTGCCGCTTTGCGCTTGCCTTTGCGGGCCCCACGCTTCAATGGCCATGCAAACACGACCTACCCCATCGAGTTGCTGATGACCGTCCCTTCAAAGACCCGCGTCGCCGTCCTGATCTCCGGTTCCGGCACCAATATGGTCTCGCTGGTCAAGGCCGCGCAGGCTGAGGACTGCCCCTATGAAGTGGTTCTGGTGCTTTCCAATATCGAGGACGCGGCCGGACTTCAAAAAGCACGCGATCTGGGCATAGAGGCTATAGCCCTGCCGCACCGTGCCTTTGGCAAGGACCGTGAGGCCCACGAGCAAGCCGTTCATGCCGAGTTGCAGAAACGAGGCGTACAGGTTGTTGCTCTGGCCGGATATATGCGCATCCTGACCCCGTGGCTGGTTCGCGCATGGGAAGGCCGGATGCTGAACATCCATCCGTCCCTGCTGCCGCTCTATCCGGGTCTGGATACCCATGCCCGCGCCATTGCTGCGGGCGACGCCGAGGCGGGATGCACCATCCACATCGTCACCGAAGGTATGGATGAAGGCCCCGTCATCGGTCAGGCCCGCGTCCCCGTTATGGCGGGAGATACCCCCGACGCTCTGGCCGAGCGCGTGAAAGCGGTCGAGCACAGCCTGTATCCGCAGATCCTTTCAAATTTCGTCAGCCAACGCGGCAATTAATCGAAATTAATGTGGCACGCGTCCCAATCAGGCGCACAATCGAAACATGCGGGGGCTGGTGGACCTTGAGTCTGGGCGTCCCCTTCCTTGAGGATTCGATTGAATGAAAAAGCATCTGATGTGCGCCGTCGCCCTGTCGGCTTGTATTGCGGCACCCTGTGTCGCATCGGCGCAATCGGCTCATTTCCAGCCGTGGGGTTTTGATCTCGAAGGGCGCGATCTGAGCGTTCGCCCCGGCGACGATTTCAACGCCTATGCCAATGGCACCTATCTGGCCAATGTCGAGATTCCGGCCGACAAGACCCGCTTTGGTCCGTTTGATGCGCTGTATGAAAACGCGCAGGGCCAATTGCGTGCGATCATCGAGGAAGCCGCCGCCAACCCCACCACCGACAATGCCCGCAAGGTCGGCGCGCTTTATGCCAGTTTCATGAATGAAGCGGCTGTCGACGCCAAGGGCGCTGCCCCGATGGCGGCCGATCTGGCTGCCGTCAAAGCCGCCACCAGCCACAGCGACATTGCCCGCCTGATGGGGGCCAGCAATGAAGGTTTCGGCTCCTCCATTTTCAGCCTCGGCGTCATGGAGGACATGAAGGACTCCTCGACCAACAGCCTGTATCTGGGCATCGGCTCGCTGGGCCTGCCCGACCGTGACTATTATCTGTCCGACAGCTTTGCCCCGCAGCGCGCCGCCTATCAGGCCTATATCGGCCGTATGCTGACCATGGCGGGTTGGGACAATGCCGAAAAGGCCGCCAGCGACATCATGGCCTTTGAAACGGCTCTGGCGAACCAGCACTGGCCGATCGCCGACCGTCGCCAGTTCGACAAGCTGTACAACCCGATTGCCGCATCCGAGCTGTCCACCTACGCACCCGGCTTTGACTGGGCCGCCTACCTGAACGCCTCCAAGGTTGGAGATGTGGCGCAGGTGGTGATGATGGAAAACACCGCCCTGCCCGGTATGGCAGAAGTGTTTGCCGCCACCGACCTGAACACGCTCAAGGCATGGCAGGCCTTCAACATCATCGACGGTGCATCGCCCTATCTGTCGAAAGACTTCGTCGATGCCCGCTTCGAGTTCCGTAACAAGACCCTGCGTGGCCAGCCTGAAAACCGCCCGCGCTGGAACCGTGCTGTGGCTCTGGTTGATGGCAGCCTGTCCGAAGTTCTGGGTCAGGAGTATGTCGCCCGCCACTTCCCAGCATCCTCCAAGGCCCAGATGGAAGAACTGGTCGGCAATCTGATTGCCACCATGCGCGACCGCCTGCAAAATCTGGAATGGATGGCACCGGCGACCCGTACCGAGGCACTGGCCAAGCTGGACAGCTTCCGTCCCAAGATCGGCTATCCGGA
>NZ_JAVXCU010000072.1:0-12080 GCF_036659295.1 Brevundimonas sp.
GAGGAACGGGCGGGCGGCATCGTGGATCAGCACGGGGCGGTCGTCTTCCAGCACAGCAAGGCCTGCCTGAACAGAATCGGCGCGGGTGGCACCGCCTGTAACCGCGATCCAGCCATCAAGGCCTGCCAAGGCTTCACGGGCGCGATCTTGCGCCCCTTCGGCCAGCACCAGAACCAGCGGATTGGCTCCTGCCGCCAGCAGGCTTTGCGCCGACCATCGGATCAGCGGCTTATCGCCAACGGTACGCCATTGCTTGTCCCCGCCTGCGCGAGAACCCGATCCGGCAGCCACAATGATAGCAGAGAAGGTCATGCCTGCCTTCTAAGCGCCTCCTTCGTACTTGACGAGGGGGCATGGTTTCAGCGCTAAGGACGCCATGAGTTCGAGATTGCAAATCGGGGACGTCGAGATTGCCGGAAAGGTGCTGATGGCACCTATGACGGGGATTACCGATCTTCCCTTCCGTGTGCTGGCTTCAAAGCTGGGCGCGAGCTATGTGGCGACTGAAATGGTGGCGGCCGCAGAGCTGGCCCGAGCGCGCCCCGATGTGGTGCGTCGTGCCGCTGTGGGCGCTGGTCTGCCCCTGACAGTGATCCAGTTGGTTGGCGGTGATCCGGTCAAGATGGCCGAGGGTGCGCGTATGGCCGAGGCGGCGGGCGCGGACATTATCGACCTGAATTTCGGATGCCCTGCCAAGGAAGTCACCGGCGCGGCCTGTGGCTCGGCGCTGATGCGCACGCCCGATCTGGCCTGCAGGATCATGGAATTGGCGGTCAAGGCGGTCAGCCGTCCGGTGACGGTCAAGATGCGGCTGGGTTGGGACGACAACAGCCTGAACGCTGCTGTGCTGGCCAAACATGCCGAGGATCTCGGCATCAAGGCCGTCACGGTTCATGGGCGCACCCGCAAGCAGTTCTATACCGGCGTGGCCGACTGGGATGCCATTGCCGAGGTCAAGCAGTCGGTGTCCATTCCGGTCGTGGTCAATGGCGACATCATCACCGCCGAACAGGCGCGCGAGGCGCTGGACAAGTCAGGTGCCGATGCCCTGATGCTGGGACGCGGTGTCTATGGCCGCCCCTGGCTGGCGGCGCATCTGGAACGGGCACTTGCGGACGGCACGCAATTGGCCGAGCCGGATCGTCAGGATCGATTCGACATTGTGATCGAGCACATGCGGGCCTCGGCGGAGTTCTATAATCTGCCGCTGGGTCTGAAGATGTTCCGCAAGCATCTGGGCTGGTATATCGAGCAGGCACCGTGGCCGGCTGATCCTCTGGAACGCCGTCAGGCCAAGGCCAGATTGTGCAGACTAAACAGTCTGGAAGAGGTCGAAGAGGCCCTTCGGGCGCTTTGGTTGAACAATGTGGGGTAAAGCGGCAACTATGCTGTTGAACTTATGCCACAGTTGGGCGTAGCTAGTTCCTTATGAGCGAACCCCGCGCGGAACAGGTTTTAGACCCTTCTGCAGAGCGCCCCGTAAAAGGGCGCATCTGGGCTGATCGCCCGCGTGCTTTCTTCGGCTTTGCCTATGCGGTCGCGTTTATCGTTACGGCGCTGGCGATCTGGATTGTGGCGGTGGCCCCCGGATCGGCAGGCGAGGGCCGCACGGCGTCGGTTCGCGTTATCCTCTATGTGCTGCTGGCCAATATGGCGGTCATCGGCTTGCTTGCGGCGGTGGTTGGCCGTCAGGTCCTCAAGCTGTTTCGGGTCCGCCATGAAGCGGGGGCCAGACTGCATCTGCGGTTTGTGTTCCTGTTCTCTATCGTCTCGGTGGTGCCTGCGGTTCTGATCGCGCTGGTGTTCGGCGTGCTGGTCAACCGGGGTGTGGACCAGTGGTTCAGCACCAATGTGCGCTCCTCGGTCGAGAACGGTGCTCTGATCGGTCGCGCCTATGTGGCCGATGTCGGTGCGGGGCTGGAACGCGATCTGGAGACGATGAGTACCGAGCTGGGCGGTATTCGCGGCATGTTCGACAACCGCATCCAGTTCAACCGCGCCCTGACCCAGATCGGCGACTTCTTCGGCTATCCGGCGGTCTATATCCTGAATGGCAAGGGCGAGGTTCTGGCCAGTGGCGAGCGTCCCGATGCGCCGCCCTATGTGGCACCGCCGCCCGATGCCTTCCGTATTCTGGCCGATGGCGAGGTGGCTCCGGCCTCGGCAACCGAAAACCCCGACAGTATCCGTGCGCTTTATCCGCTGCCGGACTATGGCGATGCCTATTTGTATGTAGTGCGCCCGCTGGCCGAGGGCTTGATCCAGCGGATGCGGACGGGCGAGGAATCCATTCTGGCCTATCGTCAGGCCGAGGAAAGTCGCGCCCAGATTCAGGCGATCTTTGCGCTGGCCTATCTGGAAACGGCCTTGCTGGTTCTGGTGGGGGCGGTGTGGCTGGCCATGTCGGCAGCCAATGCGATTTCGCGCCCGATCGGCCAGTTGATTGGCGCTGCTGAGCGCCTCTCGGCAGGGGATTTCGAGGCGCGTGTGGATGCGTCGGATGCGCCAGCGGAAATGGCGGTCCTGTCCGATGCCTTTAACCGCATGACCCACGACATCCAGACCCAGCAGGTTGCGCTGCGCTCGGCCAGTGTCGAGGCGCAGACCCGTTCGCGCTTTATCGAAACCGTTCTGTCAGGCGTCAGTGCCGGTGTGATCGGTCTGGATCGCTATGGCCGTGTCTCGGCCATTAATGACAGCGCCCGCGATCTTTTGTCGATTACGGACGAGGATGTGCAAGGCCAGCGTCTGGGCGCAGTCTCGCCCGAGTTGAGCGAGCTTTCCGAGCGCGGTGAAGCCCATATCGAAGAAGATATCGACGTGACCCGCGATGGCGAAACGCGCCGTCTGCGCGTGCGCATCGAGGGCGGTCAGGGTGGCGAGATGGTGCTGACCTTTGACGATATTACCCGTCTGGTCACGGCTCAACGTAATGCGGCATGGCGCGATGTCGCCCGCCGGATTGCCCACGAGATCAAGAACCCGCTGACCCCTATCCAGCTATCGGCAGAGCGTCTGCGCCGTCGCTATCGCGACAAGGTGGGCGAGGATGTCGAGATATTCGACCGCTGCACGGAAACGATCATCCGTCAGGTTGGCGATATTGGCCGTATGGTGGACGAGTTCTCCTCGTTTGCCCGTATGCCCGCGCCGCGCTTTACCGAAGAACGCGCCGACGAGATGCTGCGCGAGGCGGTGTTTGCCCAGCGTGTAGCCTTGCCCGATATCGGTGTGGATGTGTTCGAGCCGGTTCCGGAAACGGTGTTGGACTGCGACGGGCGCATGGTGCGTCAGGCCTTGATCAATATCCTCAAGAATGCAGGTGAAGCAGTTTCGGCGCACAAGGCGTCGGGGGCCGAGACGGCCTATCCGGGCATTGCGACACGTCTGGATGTGTCGGGAGGCTATGCCCGTTTCATCATCGAGGATGATGGCATGGGCCTGCCGGAAAAAGACCGTGACCGCCTGACCGAGCCCTATGTGACCACCCGCGAAAAAGGCACAGGCTTGGGATTGGCTATTGTGAAGCGTATTTGCGAAGATCACGGGGGAGAATTGCGATTGGGGGATGCCGAAAGCCTGTCGGGCGCGCGTGTCACCCTCGTTTTTCCCCTGCGTCAGAATATCAAATCGACCCCGCGCCTTTCCGAAGGCAAGCCGGGCGATGACATGAAGAGAGAGGCCCTATGAAGACTACTGGCGCCGACATTCTGGTCGTTGATGACGAGAGCGATATCCGTGAACTGGTATCGGGACTGTTGGAAGACGAGGGGCATCACGTCCGTTCCGCCTCCAATGCCGAAGAGGCACTGGCGGCTGTGCGTGCGCGCAAGCCTTCGCTGGCGGTACTGGATATCTGGATGCAGGGCGGGGGCATGGATGGCCTCGAACTGCTGGATGTTATCAAGGGACTGGATGAAGACCTGCCGGTCGTCATGATCTCTGGCCACGGCAATATCGAAACTGCCGTCAGCGCGCTCAAGCGCGGGGCCTATGATTTCATCGAAAAGCCGTTCAAGTCGGATCGTCTGGTGGTGGTCGTCGACCGTGCCCTCGAAGCGGCCTCGCTGAAACGCGAGAACAAGCGCCTGCGCACACAGGCCATGACGCCGTCGGGCCTGATCGGTAAGTCGGTGGCAGCCCAGAACCTGCGCAATACCATTGCCAAGGTCGCACCGGCCAATAGCCGTGTGCTGATTTCCGGCCCTCCCGGCTCGGGCAAGGAACTGGTCGCGCGCCAGATCCACGATAACAGCCCGCGTGCCAAGGGCGAGTTCGTGGTGATCTCGGCGGCCGGTATGACGCCGGAACGTCTTGATGTGGAACTGTTCGGCGAAGAGGGGGCGGATGGCCGTCCCGCCAAGATCGGCGTGTTCGAGCGCGCCCATAACGGCACCCTGTATCTGGATGACGTGGCCGACATGCCGCGCGAAAGCCAGAGCCGCGTGCTGCGTGTTCTGGTGGATCAGCGTTTCCGCCGCGTCGGTGGCGAACAGGACGTTCAGGTGGATGTGCGCGTCATCACCTCGACCGCCAGAGACCTCAAGGTCGAGATCGCCGAGGGACGCTTCCGCGAGGACCTGTTCCACCGTCTGAACGTCGTTCCGATCCGCGTTCCGCCCCTGTCCGAGCGCCGCGAGGATATTGCCGAACTGGTCGAGTATTTCGTCGAAACCCTTTCGGCCTCGCAAGGTCTGCCGCGTCGCCAACTGGGCGAGGATGCGATTGCGGTGCTTCAGGTCCATCCGTGGCCGGGCAATGTGCGCCAGTTGCGCAATAATATCGAACGCCTGCTGATCTTGGCGACAGGTGATATTTCCGAGCCGATCAGCGCCGAGATGCTGCCGCAGGAAGTGGCCTCCAACTCGTCCAGCAGCTTTGGCAACGAGCGCATTATTGCCCTGCCGCTGCGCGAGGCCCGCGAAGTGTTCGAGCGCGATTATCTGGCCGCGCAGATCATGCGTTTTGGCGGTAATATCTCGCGTACGGCGGCCTTTATCGGCATGGAGCGTTCTGCGCTGCACCGTAAACTGAAGTCGCTGGGCGTTTCACCGTCCCGTGGTGGTGACGATCAAGAAGGAGAGGGCGCCTGATGTCTAGGGTCGCCTATGTAAACGGGACCTATCAGGCCCATGGCAATGCCGTCGTCCATATCGAGGATCGCGGTTTCCAGTTCGCCGATGGCGTCTATGAGGTCTGGTCCGTTTTTGACGGCAAACTGGCCGACTATGAAGGCCACATGCAGCGTCTGGGCCGCAGCCTGACCGAGCTTCGGATCGATATTCCGATGACGGCACAGGCTCTGGGCATCGTCCTGCGCGAAACCATCCGCCGCAACCGCGTGCGTAACGGGATCGTCTATATCCAGATCACCCGTGGTACGGCACCGCGCGACCATGCCTTCCCCAAGGGCGTGGCACCCAGCGTGATTGTCACCTCCAAGCCTATCGACCTGAGCAAGGGCGAGGCGCTGGCGGCCAAGGGCGCGACAGCGGTTTCGCATCCCGACACCCGCTGGGGTCGTTGCGACATCAAGACGGTCGGCCTCTTGCCCAATGCGCTGGCCAAACAGGCCGCGCGCGAAAAGGGGGCCTATGAGGCCATCCTGTTCGACGAGATGGGCATGGTGACCGAGGGCTCCTCGACCAATGCGTGGATCGTAGATGAACACGGCAAGCTGCGTACCCGCGACACACAGGCCAACATCCTGCGCGGCATCACCCGCGCCGCGATTATGAAACTGGTCGCCGAGGAAGGCATCGAACTGGACGAACGGGCCTTCTCTCTGGAAGAAGCCAAGCGCGCCAAGGAGTTGTTCGTGACGGCGGCCTCGTCGTTCGTGATGCCGCTGGTGTCGCTGGACGGTGAAAAGATCGCTGACGGAAAGCCGGGCCCGATCGCCACACTTTTGCGCGAAGTGTATCTTGCGCAGGCGCGCCGCGAGGCCATTTAAGGCGTTGCCGCCAATCCGGATGCAAGGTTTAATGTCGGCTCGGGGCTAACCCGGGCCGATATCGGCATCTCAATAACGAAGAACAGGAAAAACCTGCCATGTCGCAAGACAAACGCCAGAACCTCCAAGACACCTTCCTGAACAGCGTCCGCAAGACCAAGACCCCGCTGACCATCTTTCTGGTCAATGGCGTCAAGCTTCAGGGTATCGTAACCTGGTTCGACAACTTCTGTGTGCTTCTACGTCGTGATGGCCAGTCTCAACTGGTTTATAAACATGCCATCTCGACCATTATGCCTGCCGGTCCGGTGCAGATGTTCGAGCCCGAAACCGAAGAAGACTGATTGACTTCCAAACTTATTGATCACGCCGTTCCGCTCATTCGGGCGGTTGTTATCCACCCCGACAGGGGTTCCGAGAAATCGCGTCATGCGGCCGACCGTCTTGAAGAAGCGGTCGGTCTGGCGCGCGCGCTGGATCTGGATGTGCAGGCCGAAGAGGTTGTGCGTCTGCGCAGCACCACGCCTGCGACCCTGTTCGGGTCGGGCAAGGTCGAGGAACTGGCCGCTTTGGTGCGTGCCGCCGAGGCCGAGGCTGTCGTTATCGACGACCAGCTGACACCGGTCCAGCAGCGCAACCTTGAACGGGCTTGGGAGGTGAAGGTCATCGACCGCACCGGCCTGATCCTTGAAATCTTCGGCCGGCGTGCCCGCACCCGCGAGGGACGCCTTCAGGTCGAACTGGCGCGTCTGGAATATGAACGCTCGCGTCTGGTGCGGACATGGACCCACCTTGAACGCCAGCGCGGCGGCACAGGCTCGACCGGTGGTCCGGGTGAAACCCAGATCGAAATCGACCGCCGCTTGATCGCCGACCGTATTGTGCGCCTGAAGGCCGAACTTGAGGAAGTACGCCGCACGCGCGGCCTGCACCGCAAGGCCCGCAAGCGCGTGCCGTTCCCGGCGATCGCTCTGGTGGGCTATACCAATGCGGGCAAGTCGACGCTGTTCAACCGTTTGACGGGTTCGGAGGTCTTCGCCAAGGACCTGTTGTTTGCGACGCTGGATACGACCCAGCGCACGATCAAGTTGCCGCAGGGGCGACCGGCCATCATCGCCGATACCGTGGGCTTTATTTCCGACCTGCCACACGAACTGGTCGAAAGCTTCCGTGCCACGCTGGAAGAGGTGGGCGAGGCCGACCTGATCCTGCATGTGCGCGATATTGCATCCCCCGATACCGAAGCCCAGCGCAAGGATGTCGAGGAGGTATTGGGCCAGATTGCGACGCCGGAGGGCCGTACCCGCCGTATCCTCGAGGTCTGGAACAAGATCGACCTTCTGGACGACGAGGCGGGCGAAACTGTCCTTGGCCATGCCGAGCGTCTGGCGCGCGAGGGCAAGGCTGTGGCCGTGTCGGCATGGACGGGCGAGGGCACAGATGCCCTTCGCGAAACTATTGCCAGCCTGATCGACGATGACCCTGAAAGTGTCATCCTGATACCGGCCTCGCGCGGGGATGTTCTGGCGTGGCTGTATGAAAACGGCCGCGTAACCCACCGCCATACCGAGGAAGACGGCACCATTCGCATGACGGTGCGTTTGCATCCCGTAGCTTTGGGCCGCTTCGAGCGTTCTTACCCCGACATACTGGACTAATATGCAACTGATCGAGACCGCGCTGTTCCTTCTACTGGCCGTTGTGCTGTCGGGATGGGTGGCGCGGATCACCCGTATGCCCTTGCCGCTGGTGCAGATTGCACTGGGGGCAGGGGTGGTGATGCTGACCGGTAAAAGCGTCGATCTACGTCCTGAAATCTTCTTTCTGTTGTTCTTGCCGCCGCTGCTGTTTGTTGACGGCTGGCGGATACCCAAGGCGGCGCTGTTTCGCGACCGCAAGGTGATCCTTGAACTGGCTCTGGGGCTGGTGGTGTTTACCGTGCTGGGGCTGGGTTTCTTCATCCACTGGATGATACCAGCCATGCCTCTAGCCGTGGCCTTTGCCTTGGCAGCCATCCTGTCTCCGACTGATCCGATTGCCGTGTCCGCCATTGCGGGCCGCAGTCCGATGCCCAAGCGCCTGATGCATATCCTCGAGGGCGAAAGCCTTCTGAACGATGCCACGGGCCTGACCTGTATGCGGATTGCGGTGATTGCCGCGACGACGGGTGCATTCTCGCTGACCCATGCGGTCGGCACTTTTGCGTGGCTGGCTCTGGCCGGTATCGCCGTTGGCGTCATGGTCAGCATGGGGATCGGGCTGGCTAAAGGCTTTATCAGCCGCCGTTGGGGCGAGGATGTCGGCGGGCAGATACTGGTCAGCCTGCTGATGCCGTTTGCAGCCTATCTGGCAGCAGAAGCCATACACGCATCGGGTATTCTGGCTGCCGTCGCAGCAGGCATCACCATGAGCTTTACCGAGCGCGAAGGCTCGGCCATGGCCGCCACCCGCATTCGCCGTGCGGTCGTGTGGGATACGGTGCAGTTCACGGCCAACGGCCTGATCTTTGTAATCCTTGGCGAGCAGATGCCATCCATTCTGGCTCGCGCTGCCGAGGTCATCAAAACCACACCTCAAAAAGAGGTCTGGTGGCTGGCCGTCTATGTCATGGCTATTGTCGGTGTTTTGGCGACGCTGCGGTTTATCTGGGTGTGGGCGACGCTGCGCCTGACCCTGTTCAGCCGACAAAAGGGTAAGAGCGAACGGCCCAAGCTGCGCTGGCGGCTGGTGGCGGTGATGTCGCTGTCGGGTGTGCGCGGGGCGATCACGCTGGCAGGTATCCTGACCCTGCCGTTCTTTTTGGCCGATGGCACGCTTTTACCGGCCCGCAATCTGGCGATTTTCCTGGCGGCAGGGGTGATTATTATCTCGCTGGTGGTGGCCAGTATTGCGCTGCCCATGTTGTTGAAGGGCGTGGAACTGCCGCCGGAGGACCGCGCCTATACAATCGAGGATCGCGCCCGTAAGGCGGCGGCGCTGGCCGCTATTCGTGCACTGGAACAGGCCGAGCGCGATGCCTTGGGGGCAGGGGTCCGGCCCGACGAGCACGCCGCCGTGGTGGCGCGACTGATGGAAAGTTATCGCCACCAGATCGAACTGGCCTCGGGGGCGGACGATGACGAGACGGTGCGCAACCACCAGATGGAAAAACTGGAGCGCGAACTGGCCCTGCTGGCGCTGACCGCCCAGCGTGCAGAGCTGGTGCAACTGGCCCGCAAACGTCTTGTTGACGAGGAAACCGCCCGCAAACTGGTGCGTGAACTGGACCTTCAGGAAATCCGTTTGGGCTAGGGTGCGAGCCAGTCGGACAGGGCGACATAGCTGTCGAACACCTGATGTGCGCCGGCCATGGCGAGGCGTTCGGGATGATCGCCGCGTATATGCCCACCTGCGCAAAGACCAACGACCGTCATACCTGCGGCAACACCCGCCAATACGCCCGTCGGGCTGTCCTCGATCACTAAAGTACGATCGGGGGCGGCCTTCATGGCGTCTGCGGCATAGAGGAAGAGGTCGGGATGGGGCTTGCCGCGTGTGACGTGGACGGCGGCGCTGAAGATCGGTCCGCCAAAGGTTTGCGCGGCTCCGAATTGGCCTAGTCCCAACTCGATCCAGTCCGGAGGGCTGGACGAGGCGATGCAGCGAGGCTCTAAGCGGCAGGCCAGAAAGGCGTCAAACCCTGCAACAGAGGTCAGTTCGCGATGCGCCCTTTCGTGGCAGCGGCGCGTCCATTCTCCGTGCACATCCGGCGGGCAGGGCCTGCCCAGACGTTCTGAAATAAGCGCCTCGCAATCCATCCACCTTTTGCCCAGATAGGTCGCCAGCGCATCATCCAGTGTGGTGGGCAGGCCGATCTCGCAGAGCAGTTCGGCCATCACCGTGTTGCTCAGCAGTTCGCTGTCGGCAATGACCCCGTCATAGTCGAAGATGATAAGGTCAAAGCCGTAGCGTTTCATTTATTTGGGCATCCACCGGACCAGAGGCGTGTCGGCGCGCAGATAAAGCGGGTGTTTGGGACTGCCGTCGCCATTGGTGCCAAAGCACCAGAGTTCGACGCCGTCCTCGGTCAATGCCTCGACCAGCGCCTTGCCCGCAGGCACCAGCGCCTTGTTCAGCTTGCCGTGGCACAGGATGACGCGGGCGGCACCCTTGGCCTGTTCGCGGATGGCGGGCAGGTTGGCGGGGGACGAGACGATCACCCCGTCTTCCAGCAGCATTTTGGGATGGGTGGCGCGATAGTCGCCGACATTGGCCTTGACCATGGCGGCAAAGCCCTCGCGCTGGCTAAAGGTCCATTCGCGGGCGCAGGTGGGGTCGTTGACCTCGGCATCGGCGGTGGACGGGTTCATGCCGATGAACAGCACATAGCGGTCGGGGAAGGTATCGCCCAGCCAGCGGCGCATCAGGGTGCGGTGACGACCATCCTCGCTGAACGCGGCATCGCCACGCACACCCGCCATCAGGGCCATACGCACCTTGCCGCCGGGATCGTGCTGGTTTTGCTGGGTGGGATCAGGCGCGATCAGATCAAGCTGGGTGGCGATGGACTTGCTCATGCTTTCTCGGCCACCTTGGCGGCGTCCCACAGGGCATCCATTTCGGCCAAGTCCGATTGTTCGGGCGTGCGGCCATCCTTGTTCAGTTCGGCCTCGATAAACTCGAAACGGCGAATGAATTTGGCATTGGCACCGCGCAGGGCGTCTTCTGGTTCGATTTCCAGCTTGCGCGCCAGATTGGCCATGACGAACAGCAGATCGCCCAGTTCTTCCTTGGCCTTTTCCTTGTCGCCCGCCTTGATCTCGACGCGCAGTTCCTCGACCTCCTCGGCCATCTTGTCGAAGACCTCGTCGACCGACGGCCAGTCAAAGCCCACGCGGCCTGCGCGTTTGGTCAGTTTGGCGGCGCGGGTCAGGGCGGGCAGGCCGACGGGCACATCGTCCAATACGCCGGTTTGGGCCTT
Organism: Brevundimonas sp.; assembly: GCF_036659295.1. Lineage (GTDB taxonomy): Bacteria > Pseudomonadota > Alphaproteobacteria > Caulobacterales > Caulobacteraceae > Brevundimonas. The sequence continues at coordinate 10,914 of NZ_JAVXCU010000072.1, forward strand.
GGCGACGCGCTCGGCGGCCTTGATGTCTTCCCAGCGGGCCTTTTGGGCGCTGCCGGTATCCTTGGCGGCCTCGTCGCCAAAGACGTGCGGGTGACGGCGCACCAGCTTGTCAGCCATAGCCTCGGCCACGTCTTCAAGTTTGAAATGCCCCGCTTCCTCGGCCATGCGCGAATGAAACACGACCTGGAACAACAGGTCGCCCAATTCGACACGAAGCTCGTCCATGTCGTTGCGCTCGATGGCGTCGGCGACTTCGTAGGCTTCTTCGATGGTGTAGGGCGCGATGGTCTGGAAGGTCTGTTCCACATCCCACGGGCAGCCGCCATTCGGGTCGCGCAGGCGAGCCATAATCTCTTTCAGGCGGTCAACGGGATGGGTCATAGGGCGGCTTTCGCATCTTTGAGCGCCAGTTCGGCGCGTATCTGGTCATGGCGCTGGGCCGTCAGCGGATAGTTCCGCATCACCAGCGCCGCCGCAGCCATAAGCGCAGCAGGCACGGCGATAAACAGGATTTGCAACATCAGGATGGCCAAGTCGCCGTTTTCTGCGGGCGTCTGCAAAGGTTTGAAGCCGACGAACTGCAGGATGGCATAGGGGATCAGGGCCACGACATGGCCCATCTTGGTGGTGACGGCGAGGATGGAGAACATCAGGCCGGTTAGGTCCTCTCCGGTCTCATGGCGGACCTCGTCACCCGCATCGGCCATCATGGCCCGTAGCAGGAACAGGGCTGCGGCATAGGGCAGGCCCGCCATGAACATGGCCGCAGCGGTGATGGCAAAATTCCCGCCCGGTACGAGGCAGGCCAGACCATAAAAGACGGCAAAGATGATGGACGAGACCGCCAGCGTCTTGTGCTTGCCGATGCGCGTGGCCAGCCAAGCCCAGAACGGCGCACCCACCAGTCCTGCCATGAAATACAGCAGCATGAAGATGGAGGCGCTGGCATGGTCATAGCCTTTGACCTGACCAAAGAAGAAGAACACTAGCGAGCCGGTAATCCCCGGTGCGACACCCAAAAACAGGTCCGCCAGCAACAGCTTGCGCACGGTCTTCAGCTTGAACAGGCCCAGCCATGTGCGGATGCCGCCATGCGGTTTGGGCGGTGCCAACTGGGGTTCAGGGGCGGCGAAATAGGCGATGGCGAGTGTGATCGGTAGGGCAATA
>NZ_JAVXCU010000073.1:0-12003 GCF_036659295.1 Brevundimonas sp.
ACCAGCAGATTGCGCGAATTATTATAGGCATACAACACGCCGGGCAGGTCAGGCATGACACGCGGTACAAAGATGCTGATGACCTCGGCCAGTTCGGCATCGGTGCGGGTGGCCTGCATACGGTGCGACATGGCCCCCAACAGTTCGATCACCTCGCCGCGCTCTTTCAGGGTCTGGCTGCTGGACAAAAGCTCATCATGGACGCGCCGCAACTCGCCCTTGCTGCGCTCCTGCGCCGCCACCGTCATCTCCAGTTTTTCGGCCATAGCATTATAGCCGTGGGCCAGACGGTCAAACTCGCGCGATCCCATTTTCTCGGACACACGGGCATCCAGATCGCCTTGGCCCAACTGGCTCATCGCCGCGTTCAGCAAACGGGTCGGATAGCGGATGCCACGGATCACCATAGCCGATAGCAGCAGCGTAATCAGCGCAATCAGAGGGCCGCCGAACAGAGCAACACCGCGCCCCCATGCCAGACGGCGCTCGGCCGCCATGATGCGCTGGTCACGCAGCTGCTCTTCCTCGTTGAGGAAGTCGCTCGCGATCAGCACCAGCGAGTTCATCGTCTCGTGCCCGCGCCCTTCGGACACCGCCGTACGCGCCTCGTCAAAAGCGTTCTGGCGAGCCATTTGCAGAGGCGTGTTCATCAGTTCGATACGCTCGTCCATGAGCTTGCCGAATTCGCGCACCCTGCCGCTCTGGAGCGGGTTATCCTTGGTCAGTTCATACAGCTCGGCATAGGTTGCACGCGCGTCCTCGATACGGCGATCGAATGACTGGGCAAAACCGGGATTCTGGGTCAGGACATAGCCGCGCTGGCCGGATTCGGCCGAGCGCAGACCAGCCATTGTCTCTTCCATAGCCTGAATAATCTGGCTGGAATGCATCACCCACTGGAAGCTCTCGCGGCTCTGGCGCGAGGCATCGACAATCGCCAATACCAATACAAATAGGGCCGTCGCGACCATGATACCCACGGCGGCGATACGCGATGTCAGAGACGTAAACATGGATCACATCATAGCCGCAGATCTTTGACGCATCCTAAACGTATCGGGTGCCCTGAAGTTCTAAACTCTCAGCAAAGCTACCTGTTTCCACAGAAGAACTGATGCAGGCGCACGCAACCTGTTTGATACGGCTACCTGCTGTTTTTGCGGTCAGGGGATCAAAATGCGCCATCAACCATCGAGCCGTGCGGCCAGCGTACAGCCGAGCGTCGAGGCTACCTCGCCGGACCGCCGCCATCTCTTGCTCGGAGCCGGTGCCACCACCGCGGCAATCGTCACCATGACCAAGCCCGCCTCTGCCGAAGCGACTACGCCAGCATCAGGCATTTATGCCGCCCACGTCCCGCCTCCATCGGTCGGCCAATCACCATGGGGGGATGTCCTGAACGAGGCCATCACCGCGCCTGTTTCCTTGCGGCCGCACGAGCAAACCTTGCCGAAAAGCCCCCAGCCCTTCACGCGTATCGCCAGCTATCACGCCCACATCTATTTCGACGAGGACAACCACCACAAGGCTGCGCTGTTGCGCCAATGGGTGCTTGAGCGCTTCCCTGTCGAACTGGGCAACTGGAACCTTGAACCGCGCGGGCCGCATGTGACGCCGTCATTCTATTTCGGTTTCACCAACGACCTTCTGGCCGTCATCATCCCGTGGTTGCAGCTAAACAGCCTTGGCCTGACCATCCTGCTGCATCCAAACACAGATGATCCGCGCGCCGATCATCTGGACTATGCCATGTGGATCAACCGCGCCCAGCCGGTAAACGCCTATCGCATGACCAGCCATGTCGAAGCGCACGAGATCGAGAAAATCCTGCCCAATACGCGCCCAACCATCGTGCCGGAACGAGGCTGAAAACCGCGCTCAGTGGCGACTAGGCCACTTCGTCCTCGGCCATCATGTCGCCGACGGTGGGGCGATCGGCGGTATAGATGACCTGAACCTCGCGCGGGCGGACCATCTCGTTGCAGCAGCCACAGGCGATGCGCGGTTGCAGAATGCTGTCGCAAGTCTTGTGACGCAGAACTACGCCAGACTGCTGGTCGTGATAAACGTGCTTCTCGCCCCACGCGTGCAATGTGACCAGAATGCCGTACAGGTCCTTGCCCTTGGCCGTCAGCACATACTCGTTGCGCGGCGGACGTTCGGAATACAGGCGCGGCTCCAGCACACCGTGATGCACCAGTGATTTCAGGCGCGCCGCCAGAACATTGCGGGCCACACCCAGATGTTCCTGCCACTGCTCGAAGCGCGTCACACCGTTGAAGGCATCGCGGATCACAAGCATGGTCCAAGGATCACCGATGACTTCAAGAGCACCGGCGACAGAACAGCTTTGGCGTGAATAATCGGCTGTGCGTCCCATGCCTATAGAGTGACCCCGCGTCAGGATTTTTACAAGGGTTGCGATTTTAAATGGACCAAGTAAGTTTCGAATTGAAACCTATTTGTATCTGGATCGGCCCTCCCCATGGCAGACAATCCGTCGCTTTCCTCGACCGCCTTGCTGCAAAAAGCGTTTGAACTGACGCCTGTTGACGGCGGACTGTCCGCCCTGATGCTGGAAGATTTCTCGAATGCACCACAGCAGTTACCGCCGGAAAAAGGCTTTCCGTTCGGGGGCTTGCTAGCGGCCTTGTGCGCCAGAGCCATGCGTCAGGGTCTGGATATCGACGCCCCTTTGCAAACCCTGTCGGTACAGTATCTGGCCGCCGCCACCTATGGTCAGCCCTTGCTGTTCATCCCGCAAATGCTGCGAAAAGGTCGCCAGATCACCTATGCCGCCGTTCAGGCCGCGCAGGGCGAGCGACTGACCCATAATGCCAGCGGCACCTTTGGCCGCACCACCGACAATGCCGCCGCGCTGTACGACCGCGCCGTGCCGCCCCCTGCCCTCGACAGCATCCCTGTCGGTGTGGGGATGCAGGGGCCGTTTGCGCCGCGCTTTGCCCAACATGCCGAATATCGATTTGACAGTGGCCCGAACATATTTGGCGGCAACAAGGACGGCAAACGCGTCGAGCGATGCTGGATCAGGATGCGTGACGACCAACCGCTGGATGAAATCCGCCTCTGCTACCTGCTGGATGCGCTGTATCCGCCGTCATGGACGGGCTTTGAAACCCCGCCGATCATGACGACCGTCGATCTGCGCTATGACTTCCTGACGCCGCCAACGCCCGAGAATGCGCCCGATGGCTGGGCCTATTTTGAATATAGCCTGATCCAGCACTCTGACGGCTGGGCCGTGGACGATGCTATTGCATGGGGCGCGGACGGCAGCGTGCTGGCCACATCGCGCCAGCGACGCAAAGTCCTTGGCCACGCCTAAGCCAATCGAGAACAGTTTACCCGCATATCTCTTGCTTCGGGGGCATCGCGCCCCCTAATCAGGCGCAACCTAGTGATTTGCCGCCAAAGGCTCAAACCCATGACTACCCCTGCTGATCCCGTCGTCATCTGCTCCTATGCCCGCACGCCGATGGGCGGGTTTCAGGGCGCTTTGTCCAGCGTAAAGTCCACCGCTCTGGGCAGCACCGCCGTTAAGGCCGCTGTCGAGCGTGCCGGTGTGGCTCCTGAAAAGATCGACCAGATCTTTATGGGCTGCGTCCTGCCTGCCGGTCTGGGTCAGGCTCCGGCCCGCCAGGCGGCATTAGGTGCCGGTCTGCCGCTGGGCGTCGAGGCCACCACCCTGAACAAGATGTGCGGTTCGGGCCTGCAAGCTGCCGCCATGGCGCATGATGCCCTGCTGGCCGGTACCGCAGACGTTATCGTCGCCGGTGGCATGGAATCCATGAGCGGCGCGCCGTATCTGATGAACAAGCACCGTGGCGGTGCCCGCATCGGCCACGACACCATCATCGACAGCATGATGATGGATGGCCTCGAAGACGCCTATGAAGGCAAGGCCATGGGCGTGTTCGCCGAAGGCTCGGCCGAGACCTACGGCTTCTCGCGCGAAGACATGGACGCCTATGCCATCGAAAGCCTGAACCGCGCCAAGGCGGCCATCGCCTCGGGTGCATTCCAAAAAGAAATCGTCCCCGTAGAGATCGAAACCCGCAAGGGCGTGGTGACCGTTTCCGAAGACGAGCAACCCGGCAAGGCTGATCCGGCCAAGATCCCGACCCTGCGTCCCGCCTTCATCAAGGATGGCCGCATCACCGCTGCCAATGCCTCGTCGATCTCGGATGGTGCTGCCGCTCTGGTGATGGCGCGTGAAAGCACCGCCAAGGCACTGGGCCTGAACATTGTTGCCCGCGTCGTCGCCCATTCGGGCCATGCGCACGAGCCGGGCCTGTTCACCACCGCTCCGGTTCCCGCCATGCAGAAGACCCTGCAAAAGGCTGGCTGGAGCGTTGATGATGTCGATCTGTGGGAGGTCAACGAGGCCTTCGCCGTGGTCGCCATGATCGCCCAGAAAGAAATGGGCATCGACCGCGCCAAGCTGAACGTCAATGGCGGTGCCACCGCTCTGGGTCATCCGATCGGCGCTTCGGGTGCCCGCATCATGGCTACGCTGCTGGCCGCTCTGGAGAACAGAGGCCTGAAGCGCGGCGTTGCCTCGCTGTGCATAGGAGGCGGCGAAGCCATCTCGATGGCAGTGGAACGAATTTAACCAGCTTTGCGTTATCGCGTCATGTTTTCACAACACAAAGTACTCCCCATGCGTAATTTTGCCCTTGCTGCGGTCGCTGCTCTCACGGTTTCGGCCTGTGCAACGCCGGTTGTGGTGGCTCAGTCCTCTGATGGGGATCAACTGAAGGCCTTCCCGCAAGCTGTGGCAGGCCAAACCCGCCACGTCCTGAACCTGCCCGCCATCGATAACGAGGACGCGGTCAAGGTTGAGCTGCTGATCGGCCAGACCAAGACCATCGATTGCAACAACCAGACGCTCGGTGGCCAGCTTGAAGAGCGCACGGCCGAAGGCTGGGGCTATAACTACTATGTCCTGCCGCAAGTCGGTCCGGGTGCATCGACCATGATGGCCTGCCCTGCCGGTTCAGAGCGCGAGGCTTTCGTCACTCTGCCCCAGCAAACCTTGGTGCGTTACAACTCGCGCCTGCCGATCGTGGTCTACACGCCGCAGAATGTCGAAGTGCGTTACCGCTTGTGGAGCGCAGGCGAGGTTCGCGAACTGAGCTGAGATACCGAGCCTTCGATAACCCGAAGGTGAGGACGTTCAGAAGGGCGCAGGGGTTCAGCCTCTGCGCCCTTTCTCATAAGGCGTGACAGTTGCGACATGCCGATGCCCAGAATAATCATCGCGACCTCCATCTTGCGAATGATTTGCAAGATCAGTCAGTCTTGATGATTCAGCAACCCCTAAAATCGAGGTCGCTCATCTATGGCAGTACCGCCTAGCGCGGATCGACCGTCTGGCCGATCTGCTCGGCAAGCTCACCGTCGGCCCCGTCCATAGCCATCAGCCAGACATGGATATCCGCGGGTTGGGCATCCTCGCGGCGGAACAGGTGCTCGACCGCACGGCGGCGCATGCCCTCGGTGACGATAATGCTGGTACGCCCCGCAACCTCGGCCTGGTCACCGCCATAGATCGGATAGTCCGATTGCGGGCCGGTATAAATCATCAGCAATGGCGTATCGCCACGACGCACCGAATAGACCTTGGCCGATGGCCCTGCGGGACGTTCCACAATCTGTGCGCCCTTCAGGTCGATACGGAACGGCAACGCGGCAATGGCGGCACTGTTCAGCGGCATGATGCGGGGTGCTGGTGTCACAGTCCGCGCCGGAGCGACAGGGGCCGTGGCCGGTGCAGATGACGGCACGGGTGCCTGCGCCTGTGCGGGCGCAGACGGGCGTGCAACAGGCGCGCTGGCCGCTGGCGCAAGGCGTGCTGCCGGTACGGTCGCCGGTGCTTGCGTCTGCGTTGCAGGACGCACGGCCGACGCTGCCGTTGCCGGTCTGGTGACAGGCGCGGGCCGGACCACAGGATTTTGTACCACCTCAGCCGGAGCTGCCCGCGTTACAGGTGCCGGTGCTGCCGTCGCTTGCGGCGGGCGCGAGTTCAACGCGCGCGTCAGTTCCTGAGCGGTGGGCGCTGCACTTCGGGCTGGAGCACTTTGGGCCAGTGCCCCCTGCGCCGCTACAAGGGCCGCGACCGAAACCGCGAGAGAATAGAGTGTCTTGGCCTTAGTCATAAGCTCATCATGTTCCCGAATGGCCTCGCAGACGAAACGCTTTTGCGTGATCCGTATGAAGGTGAAATCTAATAGGCCTCAGGTAGTTCAACCCAGAATGACGCGCCCTGCCCCTGCACCGAGGCAACGCCCATCTGACCCTTTTGCAATTCGGCCAGACGTTTCGACAGGGCCAGACCAATGCCGTGCCCCTCGATCGAGGAACGCTCCAGCCCCAGACGGTTGAACGGCTCGAACAGCTGGACCTGTTTCTCGGGCGTCAGACCCTGTCCACCATCCTCGACCGCCAGCCGGATAATCCCGTCCTCGCGACGTGTGGCGCTGAAACGGACAAACCCGCCGTCGCGCCCGTATTTCACGGCATTACTGCCCAGATTGACCATGATCTGCGTCAGGCGCTGGGAATCTGCCACGACCTTCAGGCCAGTTTCAGCCACCTGAATATCCAGCTTCAGCCCTGCGGCTTCCGGCATCATCGAAATCGTATGGCTGACATCATGCAGCACACCCGCCACGTCGGTCGGGCGCAGTTCTATACGCACAGCGCCGGATTCCGCTTGCGACACATCCAGAAGATCATGGGCCAGATTTTCAATCTGGCGACCCGTGCGCACCATCATCTGGGCCATGTCTTTCTGCGCCGCCGTCACCTCGCCCAGATGCCCCGATGCCCACATTTCGGCGATGCCGATAATGCCGCCGACAGGGCTTTTGATCTCGTGGGCCACATTGGCCAGCAGGCGCGACTTGGCCGCCGATGTCTCCTCGGCCTTCTGGCGACCGCTGCGCGCACGCTCTGCCAGCGCGTCACGCTCGTCCAGCAAGGCCGCCACGACCAGTACCGGTGAATAGCCGAACAGGATCAGCATCTGCGCCATGGCCAGCGCCGCCCCGACCTCCATATTATGATAGGGGCCGCTTCCCGCCATTGTGCCCTTGATGGCGATCACACTGACCACCAGCAACCCGACCGCCGTGCCCAGCACACGCATCCGGACAGCAATGAGCAGCAGCAAGGGCAAGATTGCAAAGCCCACGGCCATAAAGGAATAGTTGAACACCATCAGCGAGGCGCCAACCAGCACCACCAGCATGGCCGCAGCCTCGACCAGCCGCCCGATCCGGTGCTTTCTGCTGACGGAAATCCCGCCCACAGCCCCGCTGATAACGCCACTCAACGAAAGCCCCGTCGCCAGCACCATCAACATGCCCAGCCCGTGGCCCAGCCACCACATCCGGACTCCGCCCAGATAACCGTCACTGGCACCATGGTGCACCAAGGCCCCGCACACGAGCGCCGATGGGAAACTGGCAATCATGCAGGTCACGATCAGCTTCACCTGCCCCTTGACCGTATGCACATCCAGCTTGGGGAACACATACCGCAGCAGCGCCACGGCCAGCATGATTTCAAAAAGATTCAGGCCGACAAAAATGATCGCGCGGTGCGGCGGATTACCGAGGATCAACTCCCCTGCCATCAATGCCATAAACACCAGAGCCGCAAAGGCCACGCTATAGGCCAGACCCCGTCCGCCCTTCAGCCAGGTCACAACAGCCACACCGCTGGTGATCCACAGGGTCGAGATAATGCCCGGCCCCGCCGCCATAAAGCGCACCGAGATCACAACCAGCAGGCACAAGGCCCCGACAGTTCCCACCAGCGCAAAAGGCCGGCGGAAAAAGGTCATGTTGGCAGGCGGATTTCGTCCATACAGACGCGCCACGGAAGCCCCCAGACTGGAGGTTTCGCCCTTCTCACCTGTCTGGCGCGGCGTATCGGTCCAGGACTGCCCGACTTCCATGACTGCTCCCGCGCATGTCGCGCCATAACCCTACTTGGTGAGCAGTCTATCGCATGCTCTTTAATAGGGTCTGAAGCCGTCGGGTACCGGAGCTAGCCCAGCCCTGAAATTAATAGGCCGTGTTCAGAGCGTCTGTTAGGGCGCGTACCGCTGCGGCTTCGCCATCCGGATGGTTCCAGACCGCGCCGCTGACGGCCACAAAATCGGCCCCTGCGCGAGCAATATCAGCCGCCGTTTCAACCGTGATACCGCCGATGGCCACACAGGGTGTTTCCATCGTTTCCTGCCAGATGGTCAGGACATCGGTTTGCGCCTGATGCGTGGTTTCCTTGGTCTCGGTCGGGAAGAAGGCTCCGAAGGCGACATAGTCGGCCCCCGCTTCTGCCGCTTCCATCGCCAGATGGCGGCTGTCGTGACAGGTGGCACCAATCATGGCGTCCTCGCCCAGCATACGGCGGGCATCGGCCACCGAAGCATCGTCCTGACCGACATGGACGCCGTCACAGCCCGTGGCCTTGGCCAGATCGGGACGGTCATTCAGCAAGACCGGCACACCGTGGGCGTGACAGACAGGCTTCAGCCGTGCCACCGCCGCGCGGATCTGGTCATCCGAAGCCGGTTTCAACCGGATCTGCATGGCCGCCACTTCACCCGCACCCAGCGCCTTGTCCAGGCGCGCAGCAAAGGCGTCCAGATCATCAATGGACGCAGGCGTGATCAGATAAAGCTGACAAGCGGGGCGAGACGGGACTTTCGGTTCACGGGCCATTCCCCCGCCCTGCCCGCATAAGCGGGTCGCGTCAACGTCTTTGGCCGGATTAGCACGGGCATCGAGCTAAAGCGGTCTGGCAATGAGAATGATTTGCATAACCCGCAATCCATGATACAGAGAGTCATTCTCACCAACGAGCAGGTCAACCGCCTTGTACGTTTGTAACTGTAACGGCATCCGCAGCCGCGACGTCCACTTCGCCATCGAGGCCGGTGCCAAGCGTCCGAAAGATATTTTCGCCTCGCAGGGCTGTCAGGCCCAGTGCGCGAAGTGCGTCTGCGAAATGCGCCAGATGATTCAGGAATCGCAAGACTCTTTCGCGATAGCCGCCGAGTAATCGCCACCTGCTTCTGAGAGTGAAAAACGCTCGCATTATCAATGCAGTGAAAGTAACTCGCAAATAAACATTACGCCTAAACCCGTGCTATTCTCCATTTTAACGAGATAGCGGCCCCTCTCCGCTGTCATAAACGGAGAAGCATGCCATGAAGGGCGACCCCGCAATCATTCGCACCCTGAACAAGGTGCTGACCAACGAACTGACGGCAGTGAACCAATACTTCCTGCACGCGCGCATGTTCGAGAGCTGGGGCCTGACCCACCTTGGCGACATCATTTACAAGGAATCGATCGGCGAGATGAAACACGCCGATCTGCTGATCAAGCGCGTGCTGTTCCTCGACGGCCTGCCCAACCTGCAAGACCTGCACAAACTCAAGGTGGGCGAAGACCCCATCGAATGCCTGCAAGCCGACCTGCAACTGGAAATGGACAGCCGTCTGGCCACCCGCGATGCCCTTACCGAGTGCGAACAGGCCCGCGACTATGTCAGCCGCGACATGCTGCTGACCATTCTGTCGGACACCGAGAACCACATCGACTTCCTCGAAAACCAGCTCAATCTGGTCGAGTTGATGGGCAAGCAGAACTATCTGCAATCGGCCATGAAAGAGATCGTCGGCGAAGGCCACTGATCCCCTTCTCGATCCAAGACATGAAAAGGCGGCGGGGAACATCTCCGCCGCCTTTTCATTTGCCTTAAGTAACTTGGCAGTTGGGGGAAGGCGCATGGTCCGCACTAACGATTTGATCGACACCGCCCGGGGCAAGGCGAGCGATTTGCTCAATGCTGACGGGCGCGACTGGAAACATGTCGCCCTTGGAGCCGTACTGGTGACCGGATTTGCCGTGACCATCACCATACTGACCAAGGAAGCCTCCCCCGATCCCTCGTCCCGCGCCATGTTCCGGCGGGTCAAAAGAGAGGTACGGGCCGGTAACCTGCTGGTGCCCGCCGTATTTTCTTCCAATACCTTATCGGCTCTGCGGGTCTGGAACGCCCCTGCCCGTCGCGGCAAGACGACGGCTATGGGCCTTTGGGCGCTGGCCCAGACCGCCAATGCCTGGTGGCTGGCCGCACGCCCGCAAAAACGCTGGAGCCAGATCGGGGCAGCCATGACTTCGGCAGGACTGGCTGCCGCCTTTGCCTATGAGGCGCGGCAACTGAACGTGGATGCCGCTGCCGATCCCGCATCACAGGCCAATGCTTTGATCAAACAGCCGTAGAAATAGCCGCCATAACGGCGGCTGACATTGCCATTTGCCCTTATCTATTCTAGGTCTCGCGGCGATTTGGAGCGCCCCGAACGGGCGGCGCCCACCTGCCCATAAACGAGCCCGAACGGTTCCCTATGAAAATTAACGCGAATACCATCAAGCCCGGTATGGTCCTGCAGCACAATGGTGGTCTGTGGGTCGTAACCAAGGCCAGCCACGTCAAACCCGGCAAGGGCGGCGCTTTTGCCAACGTGGAAGCCAAGAATCTCGAAACCGGCAACAAGCTGAACGAACGCTTCCGTTCGGAAGACAAGGTCGAGCGCGTCACCCTGGAACAGCGTGACTACTCCTACCTGTTCGACAACGGCGACACTCTGGTCTTCATGGACGACGAATCCTACGAACAGATCGAACTGCAAAAGGGCTGGGTCGGCGACGAGCGTATCCCTTACCTGCAGGAAGGCATGAAGGTCATCATCGAGATGCACGAAGAGCGTCCGATCGGTCTGGAACTGCCGGACCACGTCGTACTCGAAGTTGTCGAGACCGAGCCGACCGTCAAGGGCCAGACCGCTTCGTCGTCCTACAAGCCTGCCAAGGCTTCAAACGGCGTCCGTGTCATGATCCCGCCGTTCATGTCGGCCGGTGAAAAAATCATCGTCGACACCTCGACGGGCGAATACGTCCGCCGCGCGGACTAAAAAACGCCGTCTTCCCCCTTCACTGGGGCAGGACTACTCTTACAGGGGTGCGGATGGTCCGCACCCCTTTTGACTTCTCCGTCCATCCGGGGCCTCGCCCTCGACATACAGGATGCACGGACCAGGAGATCGACCAATGGCTCTAAGTTCCGCACTTCTTCAGGTCATGATGGACGCCGTCCGCAAGACCGCTCGCCCGATGCTTCGTGACTTCGGTGAAGTCGCCCACCTTCAAGTATCGCGCAAGGGCCCCGGCGATTTCGTCACCGCTGCCGACATCAAGGCAGAAGACACTCTCTTCGAACTGCTGATGAAAGCCCGCCCCGGCTACAGCTTCCTCGGCGAAGAGCGTGGTCTGGTCCAAGGGACCGACAAGACGCACATGTGGATCGTCGATCCAATCGACGGCACCACCAACTTCATGCACGCCATGCCGCATTTTGCGATCACGGTTGGCCTGCAACGCACCCATCCTGACGGCAGCGCAGAAATCGTCGCGTGCGTGACCTATAATCCGGTCATGAACGAGATGTTCTGGGCCGAAAAAGGCAAGGGCTGCTATCTGAACGACGGTCGTATCCGTCTGGCGGGTCGCAAGGAACTGGCGGACTCGCTGGTGGCGACGGGCCTGCCCTTCATCGGCAAGACCGGCCACGCCCAAGCCATCAAGGACATCCACGCCGTCGGCCAGCGCGTTGCCGGTATCCGCCGTCTGGGTGCCGCTTCGCTGGACTTCGCATGGGTGGCCGCTGGACGCTACGACGCCTTCTTCGAGCGTGGCCTGCAACCGTGGGATGTCGCTGCCGGTATCCTGCTGGTCACCGAGGCCGGCGGTCTGGTCACCACCATCGAACAAGACGGCGATCCCAAGATGGGCAAAACCATCGTTGCGGGTAACCCGGAAATTCAAGCCAAGCTGCGCAAGGTGCTGCAAGGCGCCTGATCTACCAGCCTCGCTGAAAATTAAAGGGCGCATCCTTATACGGGAT
>NZ_JAVXCU010000074.1:0-11296 GCF_036659295.1 Brevundimonas sp.
GGTGACTTCGGCCCCTGCGGCGATGTCGATCTCAATGCGGTTATGGGCAACATAGCCGCCACGACCTTCATGGCTTTCCAGCAGCAGCAGTTTGGCACCAGCTTCGGCCTTTATCGAAACGCGCGCCGTGTGGCCGGTCGCCTCGGCGTTTGAAACCAGACGCACCTGAACCGTCGCGTGGGTAGCAGCCGAATAGTCGATGACACCGTGGCCATTGACCAGCGACAATACCTCGCCGCCCAGCACAGCAAGCGGGCCATAGCCCTCGATATCAGACGCAGCGGACGGTTTAGGCGACTCGCGAAGAATTTTCGCTAAATCACTGTATTTCCATGCCTCGACACGACGTGACGGATAGGTCGTCGCATCGTTCAGGTCAAATGGGGCAATCGCGTTCACGCGGCGGTCGGCAGGTATTTGTCATACCCTTCCGCCTCAAGTTCCAGAGCCAGTTCCGGACCGCCAGACGTCACGATGCGGCCACCAACCAGAACATGGACCTTGTCAGGTTTGATATAGTCCAGCAGGCGCTGATAGTGGGTGATGACCAGCATCGAGCGATCGGCGCGGCGCAAGGCGTTGACGCCTTCGGACACGATACGCAGTGCATCAATGTCCAGACCGGAATCCGTCTCGTCGAGGATCAGCAGCGATGGCTCCAGCATGGCCATTTGCAGGATTTCCATGCGCTTCTTCTCGCCGCCGGAGAAACCAACATTGAGCGGACGCTTCAGCATGTCGAAGTCCATTTTCAGGTTCTTCGAAGCTTCTCTAACCAGTTTGAGGAAGGCCGGAGCCGACACTTCGTCCTCGCCACGCTGGCGACGCTGGGCGTTCATAGCCGTGCGGACAAAGGTCAGGCCCGGAACGCCGGGGATTTCGACCGGATACTGGAAGGACAAGAACACGCCCGCCGCAGCGCGTGCCGCAGGGTCAAGTTCCAGCAAGTCCAAGCCGTTCCAGCTCACAGAGCCTTCACTGACCTCATAGTCGGGACGACCTGCGATCGTATTGCCCAGCGTGGACTTACCCGCGCCGTTCGGCCCCATAATCGCATGAACCTCGCCCGCGGGAACTTCCAGCGACAGACCCTTGAGGATGGCTTTATCTTCAACAGAAGCGTGAAGGTTATCAATCTTAAGCATTGTAATTCTTCTTTTTAGCCGACCGAGCCTTCAAGGCTGATGGCTACGAGTTTTTGTGCCTCAACGGCAAATTCCATCGGCAGTTCTTGCAGCACGTCGCGCACGAAACCGTTGACCAACAGGGCCACCGCTTCCTCTTCCGAGAGGCCGCGCTGCTGGGCATAGAAGAGCTGGTCTTCGGACAGGCGCGTCGTCGTCGCTTCGTGCTCCATCTGCGCCGAGCCGTTCTTGGCTTCGATGTACGGGATGGTGTGCGAGCCGCACTCCTTGCCGATCAGCAGGCTGTCGCACTGGGTGAAGTTACGCACGCCAGTCGCCTTGGGGTGTACCGAGACCAGACCGCGATAGGTCGAGTCCGATTTGCCCGCCGAAACGGCCTTGGCGATGATGCGCGACTTCGAGTTCTTGCCCAGATGGATCATCTTGGTGCCGGTATCGGCCTGCTGATGACCATTGGTAATGGCAATCGAATAGAACTCGCCCGAGCTTTCCTCGCCCCTGAGGATGCAGGACGGATATTTCCACGTCACCGCCGAGCCGGTTTCCACCTGCGTCCACGATACCTTGGAGCGATCTCCACGGCAGTCTGCACGCTTGGTCACGAAGTTGTATATACCGCCCTTGCCCTCGGCATCGCCGGGGTACCAGTTCTGGACGGTCGAGTATTTCACCTCGGCATCGTCCAATGCCACGATCTCGACCACAGCAGCATGAAGTTGGTTCTCGTCACGCATCGGGGCCGTGCAGCCTTCCAGATACGAAACGTAGGAACCCTTGTCGGCAATAATCAGGGTACGCTCGAACTGGCCGGTCTGCGAGGCGTTGATACGGAAATAGGTCGACAGCTCCATCGGGCAGCGCACGCCTGGCGGGATGTAAACGAACGAACCATCCGAAAACACGGCGCTGTTCAGGGCCGCAAAATAGTTATCCGAAACCGGAACAACCGTGCCCAGATATTTGCGTACCAGTTCAGGATATTCGCGTAAGGCCTCGGAAATAGGCATGAAAATTACACCTACCTTGGCCAACTCTTCCTTGAAGGTGGTCACAACCGAAACACTGTCGAACACAGCGTCCACGGCAACCTTGGGCGCGCCCTGCACACCGGCCAGCACTTCCTGCTCTTTCAGCGGAATGCCCAGCTTGGCGTAGATTTCCAAAAGCTCCGGATCGACCTCGTCCAGCGACTTGGGGCCTTCCTTGGTCTTGGGGGCCGCGTAGTAATACAGGTCCTGATAATCGACCGGTTCGTACTTCACTGCCGCCCAGGTCGGCTCTTCCATCGCCAGCCAGCGCTCATAGGCCGCCAGGCGCCATTCCAGCATCCATTCCGGCTCACCCTTTTTATCGGAGATGAAACGGATGATGTCGGTGTTCAGGCCTTTGGGGGCAAATTCCTGCTCGACCTCGGACGTAAAGCCGTACTTGTACCGCTCCAGTTCCGCGACCGTATCAACAGTTTCTTTAACAGCAACCATATCTTACGCGACTTCCTTCACGTCTTTACCGAGACGCGACACATGTTTTTCATAGGCAGCGACCCACGCATCGGCAAAGCGAACCCAGTCGTCTTCCTGCGTGTTCCAGCCACCTGAAACTCTCACGCCGCCAGTGGCCAGATCATCCATACCCATGGCGACCATAGTCTTTGACGGCTTCACCTTACCCGACGAGCAGGCCGAGCCTGCTGAGATCATAACCCCTGCAAGATCAAGCGTGATCAGCTGTTGCGGGCTATCCCATGCCGGCACAGCCATGAACAGGGTGTTTGGCAGGCGTGGCGCGCCCTCACCTACGATCGTTGCGCCCGCAGCCTTCACACGGGCCTCGGCCACATCACGCCATGCACTGTGATCAATGCCCGATGCCATTTCTTGCGCAACCACCAGAGCGGCCGCACCAAAACCGGCAATGCCCGGTACGTTTTCGGTACCCGCGCGAAGGCCACGTTCCTGACCGGCTCCATGCACGATACGGATGGCCCCACGGTTTTCGCCAACAACCAGTGCCCCCACGCCTTGCGTGCCGCCGATCTTGTGCGACGACAGCGTCAGCGTGTCGGCACCCAGATCACGAATATCGACAGGGATTTTACCCAGCGTCTGGATGGCATCCACATGCATCCACCCGCCAGCAGCACGAACCATCGCTGCGGCTTCGGCTATGGGCTGGATCACACCACTTTCGTTATTGGCATGATGCAGCGAGACAAAGGCACGACCACCCTTTGCCAGAGCCGCTTCCAGCCACACCAGATCAGCCTGACCATCAGCCAGAACCGGCATCACCTCGACCGGTACGCCGCAGTGAATAGCAGCCTCGGAAACGCAAGGATGCTCGGTGGCGCAGACGATCACGCGGTCACAACCGCCAGCAACCGCACTGGCAATAGCCTGTGCGTTGGATTCCGTACCACCTGAAGAGAAGATCACCGATGTCGGGTCTGCCCCGACCAACTCGGCCACTGCCGCGCGTGCATTTTCGACCCGCGCCCGTGCCTTGCGACCCAGAGCATGCACCGCAGAAGGATTGCCGCCCGGCATCATGGCTTCCATCACGGCGTCGCGCACTTCGGGGCGCACTAGAGCCGTGGCATTATAGTCCAGATAGATCGCCATTATTCAGCCGCCACTTGAGCCGCAGCCTCTACATCGGAGCGGCGGTTACGCAATTTGTTGGACACGACATCTTCAAGCGAGACGCTGGCCAGATAGCGATGGATTTCAGCTCCGAGGTCTTCCCAGAGATTGTGCGTGATGCAGCGTTCACCGCGCAACATGCAACCATTGGGTTTGCCATGTTCGGCACAGCGCGTAGCTCTGATAGGCTCGTCGACAGCCAGAACAATCTCGGCCACCCAGGTTTCGGCAGACGAACGCGCCAAACGATAGCCACCGCCCGGCCCCCGCACGCTCTTGACCAGCTCGGCTTTGCGCAGGCGCGCAAACAGCTGTTCCAGATAGGAAAGCGAGATTTCCTGACGCGTTGCAATCTCGGCAAGCGACACGGCCCGATCTGCGCCATTACGCGCCAAATCGGCCATTGCCATCACGGCATAACGTCCCTTTGTAGAAAGGCGCATCAATACCCTCAAAAAAAGCACGCTTTTCAGGGTTGTTGTGGTAGAACCCGCGCCCTTACAGGCGAATGCGTTGCGTGTCGGGACTTAGAAAGTCCTACCCCGCTAGTCAAGTATTCGGCTGCGATGAAATACATATTGAACGACAGGGGATCTGCGATTCATGCCCGAAGTCATCCTTCCAGGTGCAGCAGGCCGTATTGAAGGCCGTTATTCGCCGGGCAAGCGCCCGAATGCGCCGATCGCGCTGATCCTACACCCGCACCCCAAGGCCGCGGGTCACATGAATAACCCCGTAGCGGTTACCCTGCACAAGCTGTTCGTAGAGCGTGGCTTTGCCACCCTGCGCTACAACTCGCGCGGTGTTGGCAAGTCGCAAGGCGAGTTCGACAGCGGTATCGGCGAGTTGGCCGATGCGGCAACTGCACTGGACTGGCTGCAAGCCAACAATCCGGCCGCAACCCAGACCTGGGTCGCCGGTTACCAGTTCGGTGCCTATATCGGTATGCAACTGCTGATGCGCCGTCCGGAAACCGACGGCTTCATCTCGGTGTCGCCGCCGTCGAACATGTACGACTTCAGCTTCCTCGCGCCCTGCCCGGCTTCGGGCCTGTTCCTGCACGGCACCAACGACACTGTCGTTCCGCCGGTCGAGGTAGAGCGCGTCGTCAACAAGCTGCGCACCCAAAAGGGCATCATCATCGATTATGAACTGGAAGAAGGCGCTTCGCACTTCTGGCAGGACCATATGGGTGCCGTAGAGCGCCGCGTCGGTGCCTATCTGGACAAGCGCCTGGAAGAAAAGCCGGCTTGATGGTTTGTGCGATGGCATAGCCATCGCGCCCCTCCGATGAAAGGGGCAACTAAACCCAGCCTAAAGGGCGCGCTTCTTTCGGGAGGCGCGCCCTTTTCGTTAGCACGGCATGGATTTGAAACCCGCGACGTAATCGGCGTGGCTTTCAGCGAACCCCATCTCGCGCCTGCGTTCTTCAACGCTCTCCGGCGCTTCCAGATTTAGCACCACCCACTCTCCGTTCTGGCAGGTAACCTGAGAGCCGTATCGTTGTGGTCGCATCTCGGCCAAAGCCAGCCGATCGTACATCAGCGCATATGACTGGCCATCGACCTCGCCAGTAGCCACCAGCGGCTCCAGCACCGGTACGAACCGACGCCATGCCTCAAGGTTGGAATGCTGGACCACCAAAAACGCCGTGGTTGCGACTTCCACCCCATAGCACTGCGTAAATACCAGCCCTCTGGCGGCAAATGGTCAAGAACAACCTGAAGGTTCTTTGCGTCCTGCTCTGCCATTATGATGCCAGTTGCGCCAAGGGCTATGGCCTTTTCCTCAGCAGACAGATCACCGCGCCTGATTTCGTCCATAAACTGACGCGGATATTGGTCCAGCACATAGACACTGGCAAAGCGCGTTCTCAGATCCGCATCCGGGGGCAAGCTGTCCAGCTTGGCCTGTTCCTGTCCGATCCGCTGAACCAGTGGGCAATGGCCGTATCAGGCTCTGGAGCCATCGAGCAGCCACCAAGACAAAGTAAAGTGACGACTAGAAACCAGACCATTTGCTCCCCTCTGGATCAGTGCTCCGCTTCGGCCGCGATTTCCGCCACAGGCCTGTGCGCACGAACACACCAGACCACACTTAAAACCAACATGACCATAGCAACGATCTCGATGACAGTCGGGCCGCGTTGCTCCCAGATGAAGCCGTAGAGGAAGGCAAATAGCGTCTCGAACACGATCATCTGGCCCAGCATGGTCAGCGGCAGCAAACGACTGGCACGGTTCCAGAAGGCATTGCCCACGACCGATGCCAGAACCGCGATCCCCACAGACACCATCAGGAAGCGCGGCCAGAATTCGCTGCTCATATCGCCCATGGTCAAGATGGCCACCGGAACAAGGAAGAGCGACAGAACCCCCGTCATGACACCGATCAGTAGTGACCAGTCATGCGAACTGACCGCTGTCATCTTGGTCATCCAGCGGCTGTTGCCTACGGCATACGAGGTCCACAGTACCAGTGCGACCAAGCCGGATACCAAACCGATGGCAACTGTCAGACCGCTTTGATCCGCTGCGACCTTGCCTTGGCTGAAGCTTTCCCAACCGATCAAACCCACAGCCAGAGCCGCCAATAAAATGGGAGGACCGACACGACGGATAGGTGGCGAGTTTTTGTCTTTCAGTCCCCACAGGGCCACGACAACCGGCACAGCCCCGACAATCAGGGCCGATGCCGCGACACCGGCATAGTGAACCGACACCACCAGAAACAGGTAATAGATCACATTGCCTGTCAGGCTGAGCCAGACCAGCGCCCACCATGTCTTGCGGTCTAGCAGGCCAACCAGACGCTTCCAGCGCGGTGCGATCAGCAGGCCCGCAATCAGCCCGTAAGAAATATAGCGGCCCGCTGACAACAGGAATGGCGAGGCTTCGGGAACGAATTTGGGAGCCAGAAACACCAGCCCCCACATCGCCCCGGCAGCCAGTCCGCTCAAGATGCCCCAAAAACGCGTACTCGAAAGGGTCACTTCATTATCTCTGGCATTTAAAAGTCGTCTGGCTCGAAGCCCGGTTCGTCACCGGGGTTGGCCGTGCGTCCACCGGTCATGGGTTGCGCTACGCCCGTCGTGCCAGGAAAGCTGATCGGCAGGCCCAGATGGCTGCGCGCGGCTAGATAAGCAAAAGCCTCGGCCTCGATGCTGTCGCCGCGCCAGCCGTGATCTTCGGCGGTTGCGACCGGCATATTCAGGCGGGCCTTAATGGCCTCCATCAGCGCCGGATTATGCCGTCCTCCACCACAGACTACGATCTGGATTGGTGCTTCCTCACAGCGAGCCACAGCCAATGCCACCGCCTCGGCTGCGAATGCCGTCAGGGTCGCCGCGGCATCTTCAAGCGTCAGATGCTCGACGCCATCCAGCGAAAAATCAAAACGGTCCAGCGATTTCGGACCGGATGCCGCGAAATACGGATGGGACAGGTAGTCTTGAAGCGCAGCTATATCGACCGTGCCGGCGCGTGCCAGTTGGCCGCCTTCATCCATTCGTTTGCGGGTGCGTGACTGGACCAGCAGATCCACCATACCGTTTGCAGGGCCGGTATCGAAGGCCTGTAACGCACCATCCGAACGGACCAGCGTGATATTGCCGACCCCGCCAAGGTTCAGCACAGCCACAGGCCCTTTAAGCCCCGACCAGCGCACCAGCGCGGCATGATAGACGGGGGCCAGCGGCGCACCCTGCCCGCCTGCGGCAACATCGGCGGTGCGGAAATCATAAACGACCGGCAGGCCCAGACCGTCGGCCACAGCCACAGCATCAATCAACTGGACCGTGCGCCCCGCCATTTCCGGCGTCGGGGCTTCATGCAGGACAGTTTGCCCATGCACACCGACCAGATCGAGGTTCTTGACCCCGTTCATAGCCATAAAGCCTAGCGACGCCGCCAGATGGGCATCGGCCACCGCCATGCGCGCATCGTCAAAGCTTTCGGGTTCCTCCTCGTCACGTTCCCAATCAAAGGCATCTTCAATGGCATATTCGATCAGGGTGCGTGTTTCCGCATCCAGTTTCATCTCGCCAGAGGGGCCAAAAGCCAGAATATCGTGACCATCCGTCTCGATAACCGCCATATCGACGGCATCAAGAGACGTTCCGGTCATAAAGCCGAGGACACGAAGGGACGTAGGGGGAAGTTGATCGGTCATCTCGCTTGACTGCCACGTCCCGCCCGCTGTAGCTAGCACCCATGATCGCCTGTGACGCTCTTTTCGCTACCTATTATTACGGCCTCGATTAAACGAGCGGCCGCGATCAATGCCGCCCAATATTTGGTGGCTTAATTTCTCGAAAGACGGCCGCCGTTTCCAATGCTACGGAACCGCCATGACCGAGACTGCTTTTAAATCCGACTTCCTCAAAACGCTGACGGAACGCGGCTACATCCATCAGATCACCCATCCGGCAGAGCTGGATAGCGCGGCGAGTTCGGGTGTTGTCACGGGCTATATCGGCTTCGATGCCACGGCACCGTCGCTGCACGTAGGCAGCCTGATCCAGATCATGATGCTGCGCCGCCTGCAACAGGCTGGCCACAAGCCGATTGTTCTGATGGGTGGCGGCACCACGCGTGTTGGTGACCCGACAGGCAAGGACGCTTCGCGCCCGCAACTGACCGACGAAACCATTCAGGCCAATATCGACGGCATCCAGAAGGTGTTCGCCAAGTTCCTGAAATTCGGTGACGGCCCAACCGACGCGGTCATGGTCAATAATGACGACTGGCTGTCCAAGTTCGGCTACATCCAGTTCCTGCGCGATTTCGGTACCCATTTCACCATCAACCGCATGTTGAGCTTTGACTCGGTCAAGCTGCGCCTCGAGCGCGAACAGCCGATGACCTTCCTCGAATTCAACTACATGCTGATGCAGTCGGTGGACTTCCTGGAGCTTAACCGCTCGCTGAACGTGACCCTGCAAATGGGTGGATCGGACCAGTGGGGCAACATCACCTCGGGTGTCGATCTGGTGCGCCGAGTGGACCAGAAATCGGCCTTTGGTCTGACCACCCCGCTACTGACGACCGCGTCGGGCGGCAAGATGGGCAAGACCATGGGTGGTGCCATCTGGCTCAATGAAGAGCAGCTCAGCCCGTACGACTACTGGCAGTTCTGGCGCAATGCCGAGGACGCCGATGTTGGCCGCTTCATGCGTCTGTTCACCGATCTGACGCTGGAAGAAATCGCCGCCTTCGAAGCGATGGAAGGTGCCCAGATAAACGAGGCCAAGAAGGCGCTCGCTGACGCCGCCACCACCCTGATGCATGGCGAAGAAGCCGCCAAGACGGCCCGCGCGGCTGCCGAGGCTGCTTTTGAAAAAGGCCAGCTTTCAGCAGACCTGCCGACCGTCGAACTGCCGCGGGACGAAGTGATCGGTGCCATGATCGCTGCCGTCAGCACCAAGGCTGGCCTCAGCGGCTCGAACGGCGAAGCCCGCCGTCTGGCACAGGGCGGTGGCCTGCGCTTGAACGATGAAGTCATCAATGATGGTGCCCGCCTGATCACCGATGCCGACGTCAATGCCGACGGCGTCATCAAGCTGGGTGCCGGCAAGAAGAAGATCGTGCTGGTCAAGCCGGTCTAGGACTGAAATGGCGCGGGCGCGCCGGAAGTGGATTTTACGACATGACACAAATCGCAGAGAACACACCGGCCCCCGCGCTGAATATCGCCACCGATGGCGACGGATGTTTCGACCTTGCCGCCTTCAAAGGGCAAAAGGTCGTCGTCTATTTCTACCCGAAAGCCGACACGCCCGGCTGCACGACCGAAGGACTGGATTTCTCAGCTCTTACCGACCAGTTCGCCGCGGCCAACACGGTTGTGATCGGCATATCGCGCGACAAGGTTACCAAGCAGGACCGCTTTAAAGCCAAGCACGATCTGAAGATCATCCTTGGTTCGGATGAAGATGGTGCGGTTACCGAGGCATGGGGCGTCTGGATTCTCAAAAAACTGTATGGCCGCGAATATATGGGCATTGAACGCGCCACCTTCCTCGTTGATGCCAACGGCCAGATCGCCCGCATTTGGCATAATGTGAAGGTTAAGGGGCATGCGGACGAAGTGCTGAAGGCCGCACAGGCGCTGTAACCAACAGCCCGTAAAAACGAAGATTTCTCAATTTGATCGAACGACGTTTTACAGTTGTTATACCTTAGGGGTAACACTGTTCAGTGAGTCGTAATCAGCCGTCGCTCCCCCGCGACGGATCGGGAGGTCTGTATGTTCAACAAGGGCAAGCCCTACGTTCCGCCGCCGACACGCTCCATGGGCAGCGCCAGCGCCCATGACGGTTTGCATGATCTGGATGATGCAGAACTGGAGCTGGACAGCGAGATCCTCCACGATCCCTCTCCTGCCCCCCGCGCATCCTACAGCCATGCCGCTGAAGAACGCTTGGCGGCAGATCATCAGGACATTGGGGTTCGCCTCGAAGAACCGGCCCCTGACACCGACCTGATCTCCACCCAAACCCATGCATCTGCCGACGATAGCTGGACCGGTGGAGGCATCAGCTCCGGCGGATATGGCAGCGGTGGTGGCTCGGGTGGAAGCGGGCACGGCGGTTCGGGCGGGTCCGGTGGCGGCCATAGCGGTGGCTCCACACCTGCCAGTCCAACGCGAGAAGCCGCGTCCGTTCTGGGTACCGGCATGACCTTCGAAGGCGATATATCTGGTGTTGGCCAACTGATTATCGAAGGTGTCGTCAAAGGCGATGTCCGCGTCTCGCAGGTGCTCATCAACGAAAAAGGCACCGTCGAAGGAACCGTTCATGCCGACCTGCTCGACGTGCGGGGGCGTATTTCCGGTGCCATTGTCGCCAAACAGGTGCGCTTGCATCCGACCTCGCGTGTCGAGGGCGACATCACACAAGAACAGATCACGATTGAGCGCGGGGCATGGTTCTCCGGGCGTTCGACACAGGCCAAACGCGGGGACGAACCCGTAGGCGCAGATTAAGTCTGCTCTGGCCCGGTTACCAAAAAGGGGATGGCATCAGCCATCCCCTTTGTCGTTTCGGTTTTAAGTCCGGTCAGCCTTCGCGCGTCTCGCCTACTCGGGCAGCCAGTGCGGCCCCCATAAAGGCGTCCAGATCGCCGTCCAGAACACCTTGGGTGTCCGAGGTTTCGACGTTGGTACGCAGGTCCTTGACCATCTGGTATGGCTGTAAAACGTAAGATCTGATCTGGTGACCCCAGCCGATATCGGTCTTAGCATCAGCCAGAGCCTGAGCGGCAGCTTCACGTTTTTGCAGTTCCAACTCGTACAGACGCGCACGCAGCATCTTCCACGCCTGATCGCGGTTCTGGTGCTGCGAACGGCCAGCCTGACAGGCCACGACTGTATTGGTCGGAATGTGCGTCAGACGCACAGCCGAGTCGGTCTTGTTGATGTGCTGACCACCTGCGCCCGAGGCACGATAGGTATCGGTACGAACATCGGCCGGATTGATATCAATCTCAATCGTATCATCGACCACGGGTG
>NZ_JAVXCU010000075.1:0-11171 GCF_036659295.1 Brevundimonas sp.
CACTATGGGTTTCAAGCGTTTCACCACGGGAACGGCAATTGCCGCCGTTCTGTCGTCCGCCACCTTGGCACCGGCTTTCGCGCAAATCGCGCCTCAAGCCTCGGCGCCACAGGCAGCGGGCGCCCTGAACCCTGCCGCCGAAGACGCCCCTGTGCGGGCGACCGAGGAAGCGCGCTTCCAATTGTCGGACGGCGTGATTGCTACGGTCAATGACCGCATCATTACCGGCTTTGACCTGCGCCAGCGCATCTTGATGATCATCATGATGTCGCAGGTCCAGCCGACGCCGGAATCCATGCCGGCCCTGCAACAACAGGCCCTGAACGATCTGGTTGACGAGCGCCTGCAAGCGCAGGAAATCGCCAAGTTCGAAACGCTGAAGGTCAGCGATCAGGAAGTTGACCGCGAACTGGCCACCATGGCCCGCGAAGTCGGCCTGTCTCTCGAAGACTATCTGCGCTTTGTGCAACAGGGCGGCATCCAGTTGCCGGCCTTCCGCGAAAGCATCCGCACCCGTCTGGGCTGGAGCGATCTGACCGTCGGCCGCTTCCGCGACCGCGCCCGCGTCAGCCCCACCCAGGTGGATCAGGCCATGCGCCAGCTGACCGAATCGGCCACCAAACCGCAATACCTGATCGGCGAAATCTATCTGGAAGCATCCCGCGTCGGCGGTATGCAGGAAGCCATTAACGGTGCCCGCCAGCTGACCCAGCAAATGGTACAGGGCGCACCGTTCCAGAACGTGGCCCGCCAGTTTTCGGCTGCTCCGTCCGCAGCCCGTGGCGGTGACGCCGGCTGGGTTGTTCAAGGCACCGTCCAGCCTGCCCTTCAGGCGGCTCTGGATGTGCTCGAAGTGGGCCAGTTGTCGAACCCGATCGCTGTCGAAGGCGGCGTTTACATCATCTATATGCGCGACAAGCGTGCCGGTGCTGCCACCAGCCACGTCTCGCTGAAACAGGTGATGATCGAACTGCCCGAAACGGCGACAGAAGCTGAAATTGCCGCCGCAACCGCGCGCTTGAACAGCATCCGCTCGGGTCTCACCTGCTCGAACATTCTCGAACAGGGCCGCGAGCAGGACGGCCTTACGGCTTCGGATCTGGGCGAGGCCGATATTTCGGACCTGCTGCCGCAGTTCCAGCAGGTTGCACGCTCGGCAGAAGTCGGCTCGATCAGCGATCCTGTCCGCTCGCCTCTGGGCCTGCACCTTCTGGCCGTCTGTGACCGCCGCGTCGGTGGCCCCGAAGTGCCGTCGCGCCAACAGATCGAAAACCGCCTGCAAGGTCAGAACTTCGCCATGCTGGGTCGCCGCTATCTGCGTGACCTGCGCGAAGATGCCCTGATCGAAATCAAGCAATGATGGACGCCGCAATGACGGGGGTTCGTTCAAACGGCCCCCTCATTGTGAGCATGGGCGACCCTGCCGGTGTCGGCCCCGAAGTGATCGCGCGCGGCTGGGATGTTCTGCGCCAGCTACGCCAGTCTGTCCTGAACCCTGCGCCCCTGCCGTTCGTCGTGCTGGGAGATGCCGCAACGCTGGCCAAGCAGGGTTTTCCGGTCGAGGCCGTCTATGGCCCCCATGATGCCTTTAGCGTGTTCAACCGCGCCATTCCGGTCATCGACCTGCCTGCCCCCGCCCCTGTTGTGGCCGGACAGCCTGATCCGGCCAATGCCGGTGCTGTTGCCGACTGGATCGAACGCGCCGTCGATATGATCTTGTCGGGCGAAGGCTCGGGACTGGTCACCGCCCCCATCGCCAAGGCCCCAATGTATTCGGCCGGTTTCCGTTTT
This sequence comes from Brevundimonas sp., assembly GCF_036659295.1. Taxonomy (GTDB): domain Bacteria; phylum Pseudomonadota; class Alphaproteobacteria; order Caulobacterales; family Caulobacteraceae; genus Brevundimonas. The sequence continues at coordinate 1,792 of NZ_JAVXCU010000075.1, forward strand.
CCTGGCCATACCGAATTCATCGCCGAACTGACCGCCGACATGCCGTTCACCGGCACGCGCGGACCGGTGATGATGCTGACCGCACAGAACCTTCGCGCTTGTCTGGTGACCATCCATGTGGCGATTGACCAGTTGCCAGAACTGGTCACGGCCGACCGCGTTTTGCGTGTCGCCCGTGTCGTGCATGAATCCATGAAGCGTGACTTCGGCATTGCCAAGCCACGTCTGGCCATGGCGGCGCTAAATCCGCATGCGGGCGAAGGCGGCTCTATCGGCCTTCAGGAAATCGAGATCTTGCGTCCTGCGGCGGCGCAACTGCGTGGCGAAGGCATCGACATCTCGGACCCGCTGCCTGCCGACACCCTGTTCCACGAGGAAGCACGGGCGCGTTTCGATGCCCATATCTGCCTTTATCACGATCAGGCCCTGATTCCGGTCAAGACGCTGGACTTCTGGGGTGGCGTCAATGCCACGCTGGGCCTGCCTATAGTGCGTACCTCGCCGGACCACGGCACAGGATTCGACATCGCCGGAAAGGGCATTGCCCGCGCCGACAGCTTTATTGCGGCAGTAAAACTGGCATCAGAGATGGCGGCAAAGCGCGCTACGCGCTAACACCCTCCCGTGACCGACAACCTGCCCTCCCTCCGCGAAACGCTCGACGCCCATGGTCTTTCGGCCAAGAAGAGCTTTGGCCAGCATTTCTTGCTGGACCTGAACATCACCCGCAAGATCGTGCGCTATGCTGGCCCGTTCGAGGGCCGCAATGTCATCGAGGTCGGCCCCGGCCCCGGTGGCCTGACCCGCGCCCTGATCGAAAGCGATGCGGGCAAGGTTGTTCTGGTCGAGAAAGACCCGCGCTTTATTCCGCTGCTGTCCGAGCTGGACGACGGCTCGGGTCGTCTGACGATCCATGAAGCCGACGCCCTCAAGGTCAAGGAAGCCGAGCTTTCGGACGGTCCGACCCATATGGTGTCGAACCTGCCCTATAATGTCGGCACGCCACTGCTGATCAAATGGCTGACCGGACCGTGGCTGCCCCATGCCATGACGCTGATGTTCCAGAAGGAAGTCGCCGAGCGCGTGGTCGCCCAGCCGGATGACGACGCCTATGGCCGTCTGGCGGTGATTTCACAGGCCGTATGCGAGGCCCGCATTGTCATGCACCTGCCCGCCGCAGCCTTCACGCCGCCGCCCAAGGTGGCGTCTGCGGTTGTGCATCTGGTGCCGCTGGCCGTGCGCCCGTCACCCGAACGCCTGAAAAAACTCGAACGCGTCACCGCCGCGGCCTTTGGCCAGCGTCGCAAGATGCTGCGTTCGTCCCTCAAACAACTTGGTGGTGCCGCCCTGTGCGAAGCCGCCGGAATTTCACCCGAGGCCCGCGCCGAAACCATCGACGTGGCCGGCTTCCTGCGCTTGGCTGATGCCTTATAAAAGACTGTTCTTGTAAATGACTGTCCAGATTGATCCTTTCCGCGCCATCCAGATTTCCCGTATTGCCCACGAGCTGAAAGCCGAGGGCCGTTCGGTTATCCACATGGAGTTCGGCCAGCCGTCTACGGGCGCACCTAGCGCTGCCATTGCCGAGGCCCATGCCCGTCTGGATTCCGAATCCGGCGGCTATTGGGAAGACCCGCAACTGCGCGTGCGCATCGCCAAACTCTATGCCGACCGTTATGGCGTAACCGTCGATCCGGAATGTGTGGTTCTGACCGCCGGTGCCTCGCCGGCGCTGGTTCTGGCCCTGTCGGTGCTGTTCAATCCGGGTGATCGCGTGGCCACGGCCCGCCCCGGCTATGTGGCCTATCGCAATACGCTGAAGGCGATGCACATGGAGTGCGTCGAAATCGGTTGCGGCCCCGAGGTCAGCTATCAGATGACGGCGGCGGCTCTGGATGCCATCGAACCGGCTCCGCAAGGCGTTATTCTGGCCTCTCCGGCCAATCCGACCGGCTCGCTGATCCCCGAGGCCGAGCTTGAGGCCATTGCCGAGGTTTGCGCCCGCAAGAACATCCACATCATCTCGGACGAGATCTATCACGGCCTGATCTTTAACGGCCGTGCGCCGTGCATGCTCGATTATGCGCCCAACGCGACTGTGGTGAATTCCTTCTCGAAATACTGGAGCATGCCGGGTTGGCGTTTGGGTTGGGTGATCCTGCCCGAGCCGCTGGTGCAACAGGCCCGCGCCCGCATGGGCAATATGTTCCTGACTCCTGCGACCCTCAGCCAGCGCGCCGCCCTGGTGGCCATGGACTGCGTGGACGAGCTGGAAACCTATGTCGATGTCTATCGCCAGAACCGCCAACTGATGCTGGAGGCCCTGCCCGCACTGGGTCTGGCCACTATCGCACCGCCCGATGGCGCCTTCTATATCTATGCAGATATCAGCCATCTGACGGACAATAGCATCGACTTCTGCGAGCGTCTGTTGCGTGCCACCGGCGTTGCCACCGCCCCCGGTGTCGACTTCGACCCCGTAGACGGCCACCGCTTCATCCGCTTCAGCTTCGCCGTCTCTACCGATCAGGTCAAAGACGCCATCGAACGCATCAAGCCTTTTTTCAACTCTTAGATAGCAATAGTATGGCAATAGCTAAGGTCTGATCTGCACGAAGATCGAAACCGGAATGCCGGAGGTGGGGTTTGGGACATAGTCACGATATTGTCTTTGTCGCCCTGTCCTTTGGCGTTGCCATACTGGCTTCATGGACGGCGCTCGGGCTTCTCGGGCGCGTCCGTGCCAATCTGGAACTCCAGCGCGCCCTTTGGCTGGTAGCCACCGCCACGGCCATGGGGGGCGGTATCTGGTCGATGCATTTTATCGCCATGCTGGGTTTCAACCCCGGCCATGCGGTAAGCTATGACATCACGCTGACCCTCCTTTCCTTCCTTCTGGCTGTCGGCGGAACCGGCCTGGCCTTCTGGATGGCTGCCAGACTGCAACGCCCCATATGGCAGCTTGTGGTGTCAGGGATCGCCATGGGGCTGGCCATCGCCTCGATGCACTATGTCGGTATGGCGGCCATCCGCACGACCGCTGTGCTGGAATACCAGCCTGTATTTGTGGTGGCCGCCCTGTCCGTGGCCATGCTGGCTTCGTTCGGCGCCATGTTGCTGGCCAATAAAGACCTGTCGAACCGCCAGAAAGCCGTCGCCTCTCTGTGCCTCGCCGTGGCGGTTACCGCCATGCACTATACGGCCATGGCCGGTGTCACCGTCACAGAAACGGGCATAGCACCCCATCCGCGCGGCAATGCCACATCGCTGACCCTTGCCGTCACCACGGCGTTGCTGACCACCATCCTGCTGATTGCCTCGGGGATCACGGCCTATCTGGACCGGCACATGAAGGTGCTGTCAGTGCTGGATGCCGGTGACATCGGCTATTGGGAGGTGCGCCTGCCCAGCCGTCAGGTCTGGCTGTCACCCCACGCCCGCATGCTTTTGATGCAGACCGACACCGCCGACGGTCAAACCACCACAATCGACCATTCTGCCGCTCTGGTAGAAGCCGCCATCGCTATGGCCAAGAATGCCATACGCAACCCCCAGCAGACCCTCAGCAAGGAAATCGAGCTGCGCGTTGGTGAACGCTGGGTCGCGGTGCGCGGGCGCATGCTGCAACTGCGCCGCCAGCATCATATCAAGCTGGCCGGTATCATGATCGACATCACCCAGGCGCATACGGTCCGCACGGCTCTGGAGGTCAGCGATGCCCGCCAGAAGCTGTTGCTCAACGAGTTGAACCACCGCCTGAAAAATAATTTTGCCAGCATCCAGTCCATTGCGGCCCTGACCGCTCGTGGCAGCCCCGATCTGGAAACCTTTATCGACACCTTCCAGTCGCGCCTGCTGGCCCTGTCCAACACCCAGACGCTGCTGACCAATACCGGCTGGGAAAGCGCCGACATCGCCGCCATTTTCGAGCAGGAACTGCACCCCTACACGCAACAGGCGGTTATCGAGGGGCCGTCCTTGCTTCTGGAGCCCAAACGCGCCCTGTCCATGGGTCTAATCGCCCACGAACTGACCACCAATGCGGCCAAGCACGGCGCGCTCAGCCGCGACAAGGGGACCATCCATGTACGCTGGACTCTGCCCGACCGTCATGGGCGTGTCAGTCTGGAATGGCGCGAAACGGGGGGGCCGGAGATTACAAAACAGCCCTCGCGCAAGGGCTTTGGCTCACGCCTGATCCGTAACAGCATAGAAGGCCCGCTGCGCGGCACCGCTCAAAACGAATACCGGCCAACGGGCCTGAAGGTGACACTGAACTTCACCACCCTCGACGAGCCGGGGGTTCAAAAGAACATCCAGCGCATCAAGGTCATCAATCCCGTCTAGACGCGATCAGACCACTTCGTTCAGAAGCGCCTTCTTGTAGTCCTGCACCCACAGATTGCGACGACGTGCGCTGCGTTCTGCGTGATAGATGTGGGCCAGCTCGGCATAGGAACGGTCAAAGTCTTCGTTCACCAGCACATAGTCGAACTCGTCGCAGTGTTCGATCTCGCCCTTGGCATTGGCCACGCGGCGCTCGATCACATCCTCGGCGTCCTGCGAACGGGTAATCAGACGGCGGCGAAGCTCGGCAAGGCTCGGCGGCATGATGAAGACACGCACAGCATCACCGGCGCATTTCTCGGCCACGTCGCGCGCGCCCTGCCAGTCAATATCGAACAGGACATCGCGGCCCTCGGCCAACGCACGCTCTACAGGTGCGCGCGGGGTGCCGTAGTGGTTACCGTGGACGTCTGCCCATTCGAGGAAGGCATCGGCGTCGATCAGACGCTGGAATTCCTCGCGCGAGACAAAATTATAGTCGCGGCCATCGACTTCGCCCGGGCGGATACCGCGCGTGGTCATCGAAACCGACAGTTCCAGACCTTTGTGATCAGACATCAAACGGCGGCACAGGCTGGTCTTACCGGCACCCGAGGGGCTGGCAACGATCAGAAGGACGCCTCGGCGGGGGCTTCGCGTGTTCGACATCAACAGGCTTTCAACGACTCGTGGAAGCGAGGGTGCATAAAACTGCTCGCCCTCGCCTGCAAGGTTTGCAGCCCCGAAAGACTACAGGCTTTAGTCCTAAATGGACCTATTCGACGTTTTGGACCTGTTCGCGTAGCTGTTCGATCACAGCTTTCAGTTCCAGACCGATGGCCGTAAGCGGCGTGGTTGCCGATTTGGAGCACAGGGTATTGGCCTCGCGCATGAACTCCTGCATCAGGAAGTCCAGCTTGCGACCGGCAGGCGGCGATGCCACCAGCGCCTTGGCTGACGCGATGTGTGCGGCCAAACGGTCCAGTTCCTCGCGCACATCGGCCTTGGTGGCCAGAGCGGCCGCTTCGAGGAAGATACGCTCTTCCAGGCCGGCGACCTCGCCCGCCAGATCGCTGATGCGGCGGGTAAAGCGGTCGCGGATCGCCTGAACCTGTGTTTCGGCCTCGGTCTCGGCGCGGATCACTAGGGCTTCGATCTGGCCGATAAAGCCATGAATGACCGGAAGCAGTTGTGCGCCTTCCTGCTGGCGCGAAGACTTCAGGGCATCCAGAGCCTGTTCGATACTGGCAATGATGGCCACCTCGACCGCAGCGTGGGCCTCGGCATCCTCGGCCTCTTCGCTGGCCTCGATGACACCACGCAGGGCCAGCAGGCCGTCGGCGCTGGCCGGGGCCATGCCCTGTGCCATCAGGTCCTTGGCCAGTTCCTGATAGCGCGACAGGATATCGGTATTGATCTTGATCGTGCCTTCGCCAGCACCATCACGGCGGGCCTGAACACCAAGAGACAACTGGCCGCGCTGGAAACGCGCTTGCGCCGCTGTCTTGGCCGAACGCTCAAGTGCCTCAAAGCCATTTGGTCCGCGATAGCGCACCTCAAGGCTACGCCCGTTGACCGAGCGGACCTCTACAGACCAGTTCCAGCCGTTCAGCGCACCATCGGCGCGCCCAAAGCCCGTCATTCCCGACAATACCGACATCAGCGCGTCTCCTCAGGTACGCGGATCACCTGCGCGCCCGCCGGAATCTGTTCCGGCATCAGCACGCGTGGTCCTGTATCCACCGCGTCGTTCGTCAGCGCATCGACGGGCAGTCCGCTTTCCAGCGCCGCACGGCGACGCTCGACATCACGCCAGCGCGCCACATTCAGCAGGTGCTCCTGATAGGTGCGGGCAAACACATGCCCGCCCGTGCCATCGGCCACAAAGAACAGATATTCCGAGCGGGCCGGATTCAGGACTGCCTTGATGGCCTCTTCACCCGGATTGGCAATCGGCGTGGGCGGAAGCCCGCTGATGACATAGGTGTTCCATGGGGTATCGGCGCGGATTTCCGACAGGCGGATACCGCGGCCCAGAGGCTTACCCTTGGTGATCCCGTAGATAATGGTCGGATCGCTCTCTAAGCGCATCCCCATACGCAGACGGTTGGTAAACACCGCCGCCACTTCCTGGCGCTCGCCGTCAGTGCCGGTTTCCTTTTCCACAATCGACGCAAGGATAAGGGCTTCTTGTGGCGTACGGGCAATCGTGTTGCGGCTGCGGGTCGCCCAAAGTGCGTCCAGCTTTTGCGCCGCCATACGCTGCATACGCGCGACCACGGCCTGACGGTTTTCGCCGCGTGCGACCTCATAGGTTTCCGGCCACAGCGTCCCCTCGTCGGGAACCTCGGTGACCTCGCCCGTCAGCACCGGCTGGCGCATCAGGATGTCCACCGCCTGTGCCGATGACCAGCCTTCCGGCAGGGTGACATAGTGGCGGACGCTCTTGCCCTCGGCCAAGATCGAAACGACCTTGGACAGCGAAGCACCAGACGGCACTTCGTATTCACCCGCCCTGATCTTGCGATCCACACCACGCAGGCTGATGGCCGCGCGGAACAGATCGGTCGAGCGGATCACGCCTGCATTTTTCAGATTGGCCGCGATGACCGGAACCCCTGCCCCGCTGGGCAGGGTGACAACCGTCACTTCGGCTCCGCCTTCAGCCTTGGGGCCAGGCCCCCAATAGACGGCCCACAGGGCAATCAGACCGGCAATCAGGAACAGGCCAAGCGTACCACCGGCTGTAATAAGGCCGATACCAAGGCTCGAACGCGGCCCCTTGGGACCTTTGGCGCGAGAGGGCGTCTTTTTGGTCGCGGGGCGCGTCGGAGCCTTGGCCAAGTTAGTCGACCTTTTTGAAGATCACAGCGGCATTGGTGCCGCCAAAGCCGAACGAGTTGGACATGGCAACATCCACCTTCTTGGCCTTGCCCTTGTGCGGAACCAGATCAATCAGGGTCTCATGTTCGGGATCATCGAGGTTGATGGTCGGCGGGACCATCTGGTCCTTGATAGCCAGTACCGAGAACACGCATTCGATCGCACCGGCAGCGCCCAGAAGGTGGCCCGTCATCGACTTGGTGGACGACACCGTCAGGTCCTTGGCGTGGTCGCCAACCAGACGCTCAATCGCCTTCAGTTCGATCCAGTCGGCCATGGTCGAGGTGCCGTGGGCGTTGACGTAATCAAGGTCCGAAGGCTCCATACCAGCCCGCTTCAGTGCCATCTTCATAGCGCGCAGACCGCCGTCGCCATCTTCGGACGGCGCCGTGATGTGGTAGGCGTCGCCGCTCATCCCATAGCCGACAACCTCGGCATAGATTTTCGCGCCGCGCGCCTTGGCGTGTTCGTATTCTTCCAGAACCATAACGCCCGCGCCCTCGCCCATGATGAAGCCGGCATGGCCACGGTCATAGGGACGCGATGCCTTTTCAGGCGTGTCGTTATAGGCGGTGCACAGCGCTTTACAGGCGAGGAAGCCCGCAATGCCGATCGGCACGACCGAGCTTTCGGCACCACCGGCCACCATCACCTCGGCATCGCCCAGCGCAATCATGCGGGCGGCATCGCCGATGGCGTGTGCGCCGGTTGCGCAAGCGGTCACCACCGAGTGGTTCGGGCCTTTCAGGCCGTGGCGGATCGAGATCTGGCCCGAAGCCAGATTGATCAGGGCCGACGGGATGAAGAAAGGACTGACGCGACGCGGGCCCTGTTCCTTCAGAACAATGGCGGTATCGGCGATGGGGCCAAGGCCGCCAATGCCGGAGCCGACCATGACGCCGGTGGCTTCCTGATCTTCGGCCGTTTCCGGCTTCCAGTTGGCATCGGCCAGAGCTTCGTCGGCAGCCGCCATGGCGAAGACGATGAAATCGTCCACGCGCTTGCGTTCCTTGGGCGTCAGAACCTTGTCGAAATCGAACATGCCGGGCTGGTCGGGCGAGCCGCCACCACGACCGTCCACAGCCGGAACCTCGCCTGCAATGGTGCAGCCATAGCCTTCGGTGTCGAAATTGGTGATCGGACGGATACCGGACTGACCGTCCAGAAGCTTCTTCCAGACATGGTCCACACCCGTACCCAGCGGGGTAACAAGGCCGAGGCCCGTAATGACAACGCGGCGCATGGTTCGCGCTCCTTAGTTCTGACTGTGCAACGGCTTGGCAAAGCCAGTCGGTCGCCACACAGCGCCCGACCTCATCGGTGCCCGACTGTACTTCGAGGGAATCACTCGATCCAGAATCAGGCCCAAAAACACTAAAGGCCGCCGGACGGTCCCGCTAGGGGTCCGTCACGGCGGCCATTAGCTTGAAGTGCGACGTATCGCAGGGGCCTATTAGGCGCCCAGCTTCTCGTCGATGAACTTCACGGCGTCGCCGACGGTTTGGATGTGCTCAGCAGCATCGTCCGGGATTTCGACGTCGAATTCTTCTTCGAAGGCCATGACCAGCTCGACGGTGTCGAGCGAGTCAGCGCCCAGATCGTCGATGAAGGATGCTTTTTCGGTGACCTTGTCCGGGTCGGCGTCCAGTTGTTCGATGACGATCTTGCGGACGCGTTCGAGGGTGTCGGACATGAGTGTCTCTCTGCCTGTTGTGTTGGTCGCCGTGATGGCGGGGTTAGTCTTACGCCGTGTCACGGCAGTCTTGGTGACGCAAGCCCTAGGGCCTCACATCACCGCGAGCATTCCCGCCCTTTAGCACAGCCACAGGACAAGGAAATAGTTTGTTGCCTGTCGTGATAATGAAAATAATCACGACCGCAAAGATTAGATCATCGCCATGCCGCCGTTTACGTGCAGGGTCTGGCCCGTGACGTAAGCAGCTTCATTCGATGAAAGATAGACGGCGGCGGCGGCAATTTCATCGCCCGAGCCCAGACGACCGGCCGGAATACGGCCCAGAATCGCCTCGCGCTGCTGTTCGTTCAAAACGTCGGTCATCGGCGAGGCAATAAAGCCCGGTGCGATGCAATTGACGGTAATTCCACGTGAACCGACCTCTTGGGCCAGCGACTTCGAGAAGCCGATCATGCCTGCCTTGGAAGCCGAATAG
>NZ_JAVXCU010000076.1:0-10930 GCF_036659295.1 Brevundimonas sp.
GCGCCCGTCACCGCCCTGATAGATCAGGTCCGCATACTGGCCATAGCCATGCTTGTGGCCGTGCTGTTTGACCGTCGCCAGCCAGGTCTGCTCGATGAACTGGAACAGGCCGGATGCCGACGAGGTCCGTGCCTTGGCGTCAGGATTGAACCCGCTTTCGCGACGCGCGGTCTTCATCAGGAAATCGAAATCGACACCCGTCGTCGAAGAGGCACGCCGGATGGCTGCCTCTACGCCTCTTGAAGAAGGAATCGCTCCAACGCTCATATGCTAACGGTCGCTAACCAAGGTTAACGACACCTTAACACGAAACCGTTGCCGTTAACGAATCGGTATTGAAAAGAGGCTTCAAGCCCATTTGTCCACAAAACGCCGTAATCCAAGCGCTGCAATACCGTTAGGTCTGGGGAGGCCTGCGATTAGAGGTGCAGATCATGATGATGATGACGCGTGCCGCTGGCGGAGCGAATCTATCCGCCATTCTCGACCACCGTCCGACAAATCTGTCGTCGCGACGTATGTGGATTGCCTTGTTGGGGACCGCGCTGGCCGCCCATGTGGGTGTCGGCCTGTTCCTCTATCACCAGAAGTTCGAAATCACCCTTGCGCCACAAACGGTGCAGGAGGTTCCCAGAACCATCGTCTATCTGGACCCGCCGCCCAAGCCGCTGGAGCCTGAGGTCGCCAAGGCGGCCCCCGCCCCTGCGCCCAAGCTGAACAGGCCAGAACGGGTCATCGACAGCCCTGTGCCGCCACTGGTGGCTCCGGTAAATGATGCCCCGACAACGGCCACAGGTCCGGCCGTCACCCTGTCCACACCGGTTGCACCCGATGCCAGCGGCACGACACCGGCGGCAACGCCCGCGCCCAAGCCACCGTCTGTCATCACCCGTCCCAACTGGATACAGCAACCAACAGCGGACCAACTGATGCGGGCCTATCCCGATGCCGCCATCGAGCGCGGGATTTCCGGCAATGCAGTTCTGAACTGCGCGGTACGGGTCAATGGCACGCTGACCGACTGTCAGGTCACGTCGGAAACGCCTGCGCGTAATGGCTTTGGTCGCGCCGCCACCAACCTGTCGCGCTATTTCCGCATGAGCCCGCAGACCGTGGATGGTCAGGCCGTTGACGGTGCCCGCGTTACGGTCGGAATCCGGTTCGATCTGACGGATTAAGCACGCGATGGGGATCGAGGGTCCGTTCGGTAACGGACTGGCCCTCGATCTCGGCGCGTAGCTGGCTGGCCACCAGCGGTGCCAGCAACCAGCCGTTACGGCGTGGGGCCAACGCCACATACAGGCCGTTCCCCACATCGCCGACCAGAGGCAGGCCATCGGGCGACGCCCCGCGTATACCGGCGCGCCATTCAATTTCTATCGGGCGCGGCTCCACGCCCAACAATGCCCACGCTGCCGCCAGCATTGCCTCGCAGCGCTCCATATCCGGCTCCAGATCACGCACCCCTGTCTCCATGGTCGCGCCGATCATACTGCCGCCCGCAAACGGACCAGCGTTTACAGGCGCTACATAGGCCCCATCTGCGCGCAGTACATGCTCACTCAACCGCTCGCGGGTTATGCCGATCAGGCCGCGCACAGGAATAATGGCGTCGATAATACGCGTCACCGCATCGGGAAGACCGATAATGGCCGCGGATGCCCCCGTAGCCAGCACCAGTTTGGGTGCACTGACCACGCCTTCGGATGTCACCACCAGCCAATGATCCCCCTCGCGGAAGACCGCTTCGGCCGTGGCATTGATGCGGGTAATCCCCTGGCCCATCCGTTCCAGCGCCGTGACAGGATCCAGCTTGGCGTCCTCGTCCGTCGTCAGGGTACGGGTTTGCGCGTCATAGCTATGCGCAAAGTCGTGGCGCTGCATCTGCAGCATGACGCGCTCTACGCCCTCGCCGCGCCATTCCGCCGGCATGTCCTGAAGATCAATGCCCGTGCGTGTCGCAAACACATCCCACAGCATCCGGCTCATTTTCAGCATATCGGCCACATGGACCGGCAGGCCGTCGATCGCCGCCTCCATAGCAGGGGCGATCATCCCCGCCGCCACAGCCGAGGCCGAGGGGGTATCGGGCGCGACCACCGTCACCTGATGTCCGGCCAAGCGAAGCTCTGCTGCCGTCGCGAGGCCAAAGACCCCTGCGCCAATGATGACGATATCGGATGAAGTCATGAGAGATTTAGTGAGGGAGAATTAAAAAGGGGCACGGGAAGTCCTTCGACCGCCCGTGCCCCGATTTCAAGTCGCTATGCGATTATTCCGCTGCGAGACGTGCCGCGCGGGCGTCTTCGAGGCGCTTGCTAAGGGCCGCATGCTGGTCCCACAGGGCCGCAGGCAGACGCCCGGCAAACTTCTCGTAGAAGGCCGGGATCAGGCTGGCTTCTTCGGTCCAGACATCGGCATCGACATCCAGCAAGGTCGAAAGCTGGGCTTCGGTCAGTTCCACACCCGACAGGTCCAGAGCTTCACGCGACGGCACATGGCCAACCGGCGTGGTCACAGCCTCGCCCTTACCTTCCAGACGATCCACGACCCATTTCAGCACGCGGATATTGTCGCCAAAGCCCGGCCAGACGAACTTGCCGTCCTGATCCTTGCGGAACCAGTTGACGAAGAAGAAGCGCGGCAGCTTGGAAGCGTCCGGAGCCGAGGCGCCCATCTTGAGCCAGTGCGCGAAATAGTCGCCCATATTGTAGCCGCAGAACGGCAGCATGGCGAACGGGTCACGGCGCAGCTCGCCGACCTTGTTTTCAGCGGCAGCCGTGCCTTCGGAGGCAACGGTCGAGCCGAGGAACACACCGTGCTCCCAGTCAAAGGCTTCGGTTACCAGCGGCACAGCCGAGGCGCGACGGCCGCCGAACAGGATGGCGTCGATCGGCACACCGGCCGGATCTTCCCATTCCGGTGCGATCGACGGGCACTGTCCGGCCCAGACGGCGAAACGCGCATTCGGGTGAGCGGCAGGCTCGCCCGATGCAGGATCGTGCGGCTGGCCCTTCCAGTTGGTCAGGCCCTCGGGAGCTTCCTTGGTCAAACCTTCCCACCAGACGTCGTTGTCGGCAGTCAGGGCGACGTTGGTGAAGACCGTGTCTTTTACCAGTGTATCCAGAGCATTCTTGTTGGTGTTGCGGCTGGTGCCCGGTGCCACGCCGAAGAAGCCCGCTTCGGGGTTCACAGCATACAGGCGACCATCGGTGCCGTAACGCATCCATGCGATATCGTCGCCGACCGTCTCGGCCTTCCAGCCATCCAGGGTCGGTTGCAGCATGGCGAGGTTGGTCTTGCCACAGGCCGACGGGAAGGCCGCGGCCACATACTTCACCACGCCCTCGGGGCTGGTCAGTTTGAGGATGAGCATGTGCTCGGCCAGCCATCCCTCGTCGCGGGCCATGATCGAGGCGATACGCAGCGCGTAGCATTTCTTGCCCAGCAGGGCGTTGCCGCCATAGCCCGAGCCATACGACCAGATTTCGCGCGTTTCCGGATAGTGGACGATCCACTTGTCGTCATTGCACGGCCACGAAACGTCGGCCTGACCTTCGGCCAGCGGTGCGCCCAGCGTGTGAACCGCCGGAACGAACACGCCATCGGTGCCCAGTTGATCCAAGGCGCCCTTACCCATACGGGTCATGATGCCCATCGACACAGCCACATAGCCGCTGTCGGTGATTTCAACGCCCAGAGCCGAGATGTGCGAACCCAGCGGGCCCATGCAGAACGGCACCACATACATGGTGCGACCCTTCATGCAGCCGTCGAACAGGCCGTCCATGCGCGCGCGCATTTCAACCGGATCGGCCCAGTTATTGGTCGGACCGGCATCGGCCTGATCTTGCGAGCAGATGAAGGTGCGGCTTTCGACGCGCGCGACATCCTTGGGATCGGAGGCAGCGTAATAGCAACCCGGGCGCTTGGCCTGATCCAGTTCCTTCAGCGTGCCCTTGGCGATCAGATCGGCAACAATGGCCGATTTTTCGGCGTCAGAGCCGTCACACCAGTGAACACGTTCCGGCTTTGTTAGGGCTGCGATCTGCGACACCCAGGCCACGAGGCCTTCATGTTGCGTCGGGGCCGGAAGAAGGCCGGGGATGGGTTGGCTCACGTCACGCTCCTTGAGTCCGCTCACTGGGACAGTTGTGACGCAAAACAACACCACGATCACAACAGGTTTCAGCGGCCAATGGACTGCACCGTCCGCTAGGTCAAGACTTTGCAAACCAATTTCGCTTAATTCTTATGGGCGTGTGCTGCACCGCCGCGCTAAGTCTTCGGTATGCAGACCATGGACACACAGCAGACCACACCCGCAGGCGGACTTTTCTCGCCCGCAGCCGCCCGAAACAGCGAGGCGATTCTGGGTTTGCTGGCGACGCATCTTCCCGCACATGGCCATGTGCTTGAAATTGCATCAGGTTCCGGTCAGCACGCTCTGGCTGCCGCCCACGCCCTGCACGATATTGTCTGGCAAGCCTCCGATCCGTCGCCCGAGGCGCTGCAAAGCATTGAAGCGTGGCGCAATGACAATCCGCTACCAAACCTGCCCGCCCCGTTGCGCGTGGACATGACCGGTCCCGATACATGGCCGGACCAAACCTATGATGCGCTTGTCTGCATCAACATGATCCATATCAGCCCGTGGGAAGCCACCGAGGGCCTAATGGCACTGGCGGGCAAGGTGTTGCCCCTTGGCGGCTTGCTTTATCTCTATGGCCCGTACAGGGAACTAGACGTCCCGCTGGCACCATCCAATGCCGCCTTTGACGAGAGCCTGAAGGCGCGCAACCCTGCATGGGGCCTGCGCGACAGCCGTGATGTCTCGCGCGAGGCTAAAAAACACGGCCTGCGCTTTACCCGCCGCGTCGAAATGGCAGCCAATAATATCAGCCTGATCTACCGCCGCTTCTGATCCTTTCTAAAACCGTCGCCAGAGCGTAAAGACGCGCCCAGACCGGAGACTCCCCCCATGGCCTTTATCCGCACCTATGACGGCGACGAGCCCGTTCGCATCAATAAATGGCTGGGCCAGTCGGGCGTCTGCTCGCGCCGCGAAGCCGAAAGCCTGATTGCCGAGGGCTTTGTCACGATCGATGGCGAGATTGTTCGCGATGCCGGTCGCAAGATCGAAAAGGGCCAGACCCTGACGCTGGATAATGATGCCGAAGAAGCGCTTCAGTCCGGTATCACCATCATACTGCACAAACCGATTGGCTATGTCTCGGGCCAGCCGGAACCGGGTAAGATCCCTGCTGTGCGCCTGCTCTCGTTCAAGAACCGCGACGATGACGGCTATATTCCGCGTCGCGACGAGAGCCTGCCCCCGATCGGTCGCCTCGACGAGGATTCACGCGGTTTGCTGCTGCTTTCATCGGACGGCGTGGTCGCCAAGGCTGTGATCGGCCCTGAATCGGAACTGGATAAAGAATATCTGGTCCGTGTGGCCGGTACGATCACCCAGACCAAACTCAACTGGCTTCGCGAAGGTCTGGAACTGGACGGGCGCAAGCTGAAACCGGCCAAGGTCGATCTGATCCGTGGTCAGGACCTGCGCTTTATCCTGAAGGAAGGCCGCAAGCGCCAGATCCGCCGGATGTGCGAAATGGTTGAACTGGACGTTATCGACCTGTTCCGCACCCGCGTCGGGCCGCTCACGCTCGGAGCCCTGCCCGAAGGGCGCTGGCGTCACATCACACCGTCGGAACGTGACGCCCTCATCAAGGCCAGCGTTAAACCGTAAGGTTGGCCGTCAGCTTCACCAGCCGTTCCAGCTCCGCCACATGGGCGGCAAAGGCCTTGCGGCCCGCAGGGGCCAGCGACAGCCATGTGCGCTGTCGCCCTTCGAACGGTGCTTTGCGCACGCTGACATAGCCCGCCTCTTCCAGTGCCTTGACGTGCTTGGACAGCACCGAGTCCGAAACCCCGATCGTATCGCGCACCACCGCGAACTCGGCCTCGGCTGCCGACAGGATGGCGCAGATTTGCAACCGTCCGGGGGCGTGGATCAGGGCGTCAAAAACTGGAACCCCCATCACACGTTCCTCACGTCTTGGCGGTACAGCCGCATCCACACGCGGCTACCGACATAGCCCAGTGCCGCTCCGGCCAGGCCATTTACCACCGGCACCCAGTAGATTTCCTGAACCTTGCCGAACCAGATGCTCAGCCCCATCAGGCCGATCAGAATAGCCGCCAGACCAAAGGCCGCCCAACGCGCCCGTTTGGGGCTGTAGCCATTGACCCAAACCCCTCTTTCCGCCTGCCATTTACGCATGATGACAACCAGAATAGCCAACGCAATGGCGACGCTAGGCAGGCTAAAGGCCGTCGGGAAGCCCTGCCCCGCCACCAGCAGACCACAGGCCAGCGCATAGCCGCAATCATACCACCACGGCCAATAATCCATCTTGGCCAGCGTCTGCTCGCGCGTGTTGCGGATCAGGTCCAGCGCCTCTTGCGGATTTTGCTCTTCGGTCATATCTCGTCCCTCACTTTCCATAACGGAAAATGATCCAGACTTTCCATATCGTCAAGTGATAAGTTTCCAATTTGGAAAGTTATCTATTCCTAGGCCTGCGCCTCGCTGCGATCCTTGATGACTTTCAGGACTGTGCCGTGAAAATCGTTCAAGAAAACCCGCCCCCACAGAGCGCAATAGGCATTGATCGGTGTAGCCATCCGGTAACGGGTCGTCAGGGTCAGGCGGGTGCGGTTGTCCGGCAGGCTTTCCAGCACATAATCGCCCCGCGCCAGCTTCAGATAGCTGCTGTCCACATCGATATGGGCCTCGACAGCATCAGGGATGGAATCCGGCCCGAAGCGGAAATCCCATGCCAGACGACGGTCCTGCTCCCATGCCGTCACCACTTCTTCAAAGCGGACACCTTGCGTCCAGCGCAACTGGCGAACAGCACCGACGCCCTGCCCGTCCATGCGGGCATTTACCGGCGTCGGCACGCCCACCACATTATGGCTGAAGGTTGGTTTTAACTCGGGCTTGCGGATGTCGCGGATTTCGACCGTCTGCGCCCAGACATCTGCGGGCGCAGCATCGATCTCGATGACCGTAACCACCTGCTCGTCCACCATCCGGTAATCCAGATGCGGCTCAAACGGAGCCAGCAGCAAGGGCGCGAGGATCATCAGCGGTGGCGTGTGACGCAATGCACGTTTGCGAAGGAGTGCAACAGTCAGGCTCGACCCGAGAGCTGCGCCTGCAAAGAAGAAGGGCGCAGCCATCGCCACACAGATTCCGCCTTCACGAAACACGATAATGCTCAACACCAGCAGCACCGCGATACCGATCAGGGCCCATTTCAAATGGGTGCCGATAGAGGCGCGGCCCAATGGATCGGCCACCGCCGAAAACACGCTGGCAATCGCCATAGGCATGAAGATCAGGCCGCTGATGAACAGCATGCCGCCGTTACCCTGCCAGATCAGCAGATACAGAACCGCCGAATAGGCCAGTGACAGGCCAAGCCCCAGATAGAACCGCTTGCGTAGCAGCCGCCCCGACAGATCATTCATGCACTATCCCCCGCGACGATTAGAAGATGCGTTCTAAACGAGCGCTGTAAACCACTGCTCCAGCATCACCGTCTCGGCGCGTTGCGCAGCGGCCCGCAGCGAGGCTTCCTCGTCCACGCCCCAGCGTTCCTCGGTGAAGGCTTCATCAAGGCGCGAAAGGTCATAGGCGGTTGCACCATCCAGCTTGCCCTGTTGCAGGGCCAGACCCAGAATGGCTGAACCCAGCAGCGGCACAGCCATGGCCAAACCCGACAGCTGGAAATGATCCAGCGACAGGGCCAGAGCCTTCACCTTTGCCAGAGACGCCTCGTCTTGAGTCTGGTGAATAATGCCCTGCACCGGCACCAGACGGATACCGTGCGTCTCTTCGGCCCATTTGCGCCACTGGCCCCATTCACGCTCCTGACGCTCGACCAGAGACTGCGGCGCTTCGGCGAGGTAGCAGGTCAGATCGTTTCCCGCATAGGCCGCAACTTCATCGGCCACAGCCTCCATCACCTCGACCACACGGTCGATAGCGGTCGAGGCCAGACGGGTTGCCGGCATGGTGCCCGCATCCAAAAACTCGCCCTGAGCGGCCCATTCATCAGCCACCATCTGCGCCGCCGCCTGTGTCGGCAGGACCAGCTTGCGATGGGCCGGCGTCTTGGGTGTGCGACCATCCAGTTGCACGGCCCAGCCGTCTTCGGTCTGTGCAACCTCGGCTGTCTTCCAGAAGCGTTTGATACGCTCTTCGGATTCCTTGAAACCCTTGCGGGCGGCGACGTTCGGGTCCAGCGGGGGAATGTGGCTCATGGTTTAAACTCTAGTCTCGGACCTGCGAAGCGAAACGCACCAGCGCCGCCTCCAGATCGGGAAAATCTTTGGCCACATGGACCGCACCGGCCGCAAGCTGTTCGTCCACCGTGTGGAACCCCCAACCTACCCCCTGTGCGGCCACCTTGGCATTTACGGCCATCAGCATATCGTGGCTGGTATCGCCGATCATCACTGTACGATCCAGCGTCGCACCGTTCTTGTGAACCGCTGCCAACAGCATGGACGGGTCCGGCTTGCCCGGACCATCCGATGCACAATGGGCCGAGGCAAACAGGTCGCTCCATTCGGGGCGGGCCAGATTGCGCGCCACGCCACGGCTGTTCTGCCCCGTCGCAATCGACAGCTTCCAGCCGTCACGCTTCAAAAGGCGAAGGGTCTGCATCACCCCGTCATAAAGCGGCTCTTCGTGACCAGCCTCGTAACGGGTGCGGAAACTGTTCTGGAAGGCAGCGACGAACTCGGCCAGCTCGCCCATGGTCAGTTGCGGCTCCAGCACATGCAGCGCCTTATCCAGCGTCAGGCCGACAATCTGGCGCACACGATCATAGCTGGGTTCTGGTAGGCCAAGCGCCTCGGCCGCCTCGCACGCCGCGTGGTGAATAGAGGCACGGCTGTCCACCAGCGTACCGTCCACATCAAACACCGCCAGCGGTGCGTCAAAAGCAGTCATAAAAACTCAGGCCGGTATCAGATCAAAAGCAATGGTCAGCCGCGGATGGTTGTCATCAAACGGCAGGGTTCCATGCCACATACAAGACGGGAACAATACCAGCTTTCCCGGTTCCGGCTTTTCGACTTTCAGCGGTTGCAGCGGGGATTCCAGATTAAAGGGCGGTACACCAAAGCCGATCCAGCCCTCCTGCCCGCCTCGATCCACCGCAGGCGGCAGGTCGATATAACAGGCCGAGGACAGCCAGCCCTTGGAATGGATATGCGCCTCGTGGAAACCGCCGGATTGCAGGCGGATCGACCAGCATCCGGCAAAGCGGTAATCACCGTTATTGCGGCGGCGTACCGGATCACTTCCTGTTCCCAGTGCGGCCAGATAACGCCGGATCGGGCCGTCTATGGCGCTAAAAAAGGCCTTGATGACGGGATCATCCACCCGCCGCAAATCCACCGGCGTCTGTGATCCGTGGCGCAGGCTCTGGCCAATCGGATGGCGGTTAAAGGCGTGCTGGGCCTCCAGCGCCACCTTTAGGTCCGCCAGATAGGATGCAAGGTCAGGCCAGCCATCGGGCGTATCAATCTGCGTGGCCCGTATCAGACCATCGGCATCATCCAGCCCCAGTGGATCACTATCCCCCGCCATCCGCATAGCCGTGGCATGCAGCGCCAGTACAAGCTGCTGTTGCCCGGCCACCGGCAGTAGTCGTGACAGGATATCTCTAGCCTCGGTCACTTCACCGGCGACCAACAAGGTTTTGGCCAATGCCGCCCATGCCGGAACATCGTCGGGGGCCAGCGCCACAGCCTTGCGCCCGTGGATGATGGCGCGTTGCACATCGAAGGCCAGAGCCAGATTGGCCGCTGCCACCTCTATGCCCGCCCCTTGCAAACCTGCATTGGTGGCGCTTGCGGTCAGTTCTTGCCACACCTCGCGCTCGGCCTGTCCCACATAGGTGTTGAACACGGCCCGCGCCTGAAGAATGGCCGGATTGGCCGGATGCAGAACCTGCGCACGATCATAGGGTTCACGCGCCGCCTCTATGGCTGCACCCGACATCCACAGTAACTGCGCCTGTTCGTTGATGGCTTCCAGATAGTCGCTACGACGGGCCAGAACCTCGCCATAGGCCCCTATAGCCTCGTCCACCTTGCGCTGGGCCTGTAGAGCACGCGCCAGAACCAGCCATGTTTCGGGGGCTTTGCCGCCAAGCGAAAGCGCTTTGTGCGCCTCGCTCTCGGCCTCTACGGCAGCGCCCGCATCGCCCAGCGCCGAGGCCAGATTGTGATGGGCCACCATGCTGGACGGGGCGGCTTTGACCTGTGCGCGACGCAGCGGCACCACCGCCTCGGGGCGTTCCAGCGCCTTGAGGATATTGATCCTCAAGGCCATCAGTGCCTCGCGTTCGGATGCCGGTGCCGCCTCGACCAGTTGCAACGCCTCTTCCAGATGCCCCGCCCCCGCAAGGGTTTGCGCCTGTTGTCCGCGTTGCTGAAGCGACATCCCCGTCATCCGATCCCCCCAGATCGTTTAGCGTACCGCCATTTAGCGGATACGTTTCACATTTGCGAAGACGTCTTCGTCGGCATCCTGCTCGGTAAAGCCGAAATGCTCGAAACCGGCCCGCAGTTCAGGGCTGATCGGGGCCTCGACAATCAGCTTGCCACCACCGGGGTGATCCAGCTCGATGCGGCGCGCATGAAGCTGAAGCTTCAGATTGCCCGACAATTCTCTCGACTTGTCGTCCCCGTATTTGTGGTCGCCAAGGATCGGATGGCCGATACCGGCCATGTGGGCGCGAAGCTGGTGCGTGCGGCCCGTGAACGGACGCAGGGCCATAAAGGCAGCACGGTGCGAGGCACGGCTAACAGTGGCATAGGCCGTTTCGGCCGTTTCCGCGTT
>NZ_JAVXCU010000077.1:0-10894 GCF_036659295.1 Brevundimonas sp.
GGTGGCTCGCAAACCCTGAGCGTCGCTTCGACGGCTCTGAGCAACGTGGCTAACCACGGTGCATGGAAGTCGCCTTTCTCGCTGGCCGTGAACATTCCGGTGGCCTCGAAGGCTCTGCTGGCTGGTGACTACCAAGGCACCGTCGCCGTCCAGATCCAGGCTTTCTGATTTAAAATAGTAAGCGTATTGCGCGCCCCGTTTCGGCGGGGCGCGCCTCTTGGTTTGCGCCTGCATATTCGTGCGACTGAATAAGCTTTGGCGTAACGTTTGCAGAATATCGTTCTGTTAGGTGCCGCCTGATCCGAAATGGAACGGGCGGAGCACCAGAGGAACCGGGGACAGACCACAAATGCCTTTTGCCATTCGATACTTGAACCGTTTTGCTGTGGGTCTTGCCGCAGTGGTGATCGGCGTTGCGGGTGTTTCTGCCGTGGCATGGGCCATGCGCGTATCCCCGATGGTCTCGGAACTGACGACGTCGGGCGCCGGATCAACCGCGCGTATCGAAGTGGGAAATGTGGGCAGTGCTGCCCTGCCGTTCGAGACGCTGCTGACCCGTATGGAAGTGGATGCCACAGGCAATGTGGTTGAAACGCCTGCGGACGAAGATTTTCTGATTTTCCCGCCGCAAGGTGTGGTGCCTGTTGGCGGCCGTCAGATTGTGCGCGTGCAATGGGTTGGCGCTCAGGAGCTGCCGGCCTCGCAAGCCTATTATCTATGGGTACGCCAGTTGCCGGTTCAAACCGAGGCACCGAATTCCGAGACCGGCGGCACGGCCTCGATTCAGGTCCTCTACACGATGAAGGCCCTGATCGTTGTGGCCCCTCAGGGTGCAGAGCCGAACGTGCAACTGGTTGCGGCGACGCCTGCAATGGTGGCACCGATGGCCCCTGAAATCGATCCGGAATTGGGAACGGCCGAGGCTGCGCCCCTGACCCACGGTGTCGAGGTCAAGGTGCGTAATACCGGTCGTCGCTATGCGCTGATGAGCGGTGCGAACTGGGTTATCGAAGCCACGGATACGGCCGGTAAGCCTTTCACACGCCAGTATACGGGTGACGAAATCTCGCAAAGCGTTGGCGTGGGCTATCTGCAGCCGCTGGGCGGCGAGCGCACCTTCCAGCTGCCGACCGAAACGCAACTGGATGGCACCAAGCCTATCAAGGTGCGGTTCACGCGATGAGAGGATTGAGCAATCCGGCGCGCTTGCGCATGGCGGCTTCGGCGGCTGTGCTGCTGGCGATCGCCTTTCCGGCGGCTGCCCAGGAAGCGGTGACAACGGATGCTGCGGGGCAAGAAGCTCCGGCGCGCCCCAATATCAACCCTTATGACCGCGACATCGGCATGACTGTGCCGTTGAACTTTAATCGTCGTGTTCTGGGCGAGATGGATGTCCTGCTGACGAAGGACGATCGTTTCATCGTCTATGCGTCCGGTTTTAAGGCCCTGATCAACCCGTTGCTGACCGAGGCGGCGCAGGCCGAGATCGCCGCTATTCTGGGGCAGAGTGAAAGCTTTAGCCCCGAGGAAATCGCAAACAGCGGTATCCGTCTGGAATATGATCCGACACAGCTGGCTGTGATGGTGCTGCGGATTGATCCGTCCAAACGGGCTATTGAAGACCTGTTCCAGCAAGGCAAACCCGAAGAGCATGCTGCTGCGCCCGAAGGGTTTTCGGCCTATCTGAACACCAGCCTTGGCGTCTCAAAACGCCATAATGTCAGCGACATGCAGGCCCCCAGCGTGTTCCTGAACGGTGCCGTGCGACTGGGCGGTGTGGTTCTGGAAACCGACTATCAGGGGCAGGAGGCTTTTGGCACGGGCGAGTACGAGTTCAATCGCCGCTATGCCCGTCTGGTCTATGATGATCCCGAGAACTTCCGCCGCTGGTGGGCGGGTGATCTGGATACCGAAATCCGCGGCCGCCAAAGCTATGTGCAGATGGGCGGTGTGGGCGTTGCCCGCCAGCGCCAGCGTTTCGAAAGCTTCCGCAACAGTGTGCTGTCCGGCAACCGTCAGGTTGTACTTCAGGAAGGCTCGACGGTTCGGGTCATGCGCAATGGCGTCTTTGTGCGCGAATTCCAGCTGGATGCAGGGCAGTACGATCTGTCCAATCTGCCGCTGGAAACCGGTTCCAACGACATCCAGCTGGAAATTCGTGATCAGTTGGGGCGCACCCAAACCCTGAACTACAGCGCCTATCTGGATTCCATCGATCTGGATCCGGGCGATTACGAGTACGGTGCCTTTCTGGGTATGACCAGCAGCGGCACATTCGGTACGCCCAACTATGATGACGGCCAACTCGCGTTTAGCGGCTATTGGCGCAAGGCGTTCGAGAACCGTCCGGCGCTGGGGCTTGGACTTCAGGCCAGCGAAGACATCCAGACCCTGACGGGGCAAACCCAGATCATTCTCAAAAACGGAAGCCGCCTGCGTCTGGATGCTGCAGTCAGCACCAATGCCGACGAGGGGCAGGGCTTTATGACGGCCCTCGGCTTCGACCACTTTGTGGATCGTGGCGATGTTTACGATTCATGGGCTGTCGCGGTGGAATACACTTCCGAGGATTTCTCCGCGATCGGAAATCCCATGGCCCAGAACCCGACAGAATGGTCGATGCAGGGGGCCTACACCCGCCGTTTCAGCCAATACTGGATGGGCTCGCTCAGTGCCGCCTATCGCATCAGCCGCAATTCCAGCTTTGACGACTCCTATAATATCAACGCCTACAGCACCTATAATTTCACTCCGGCATGGGGTGTGCAGGTGGGCGTGGAGTATGCGGATTACGGCCTGCCGTTCGCCAGCACTTCCGAAGGCTTTGGTGTCACCTTTGCCCTGATCTGGACGCCGCGCTTCGATCGTCGCGGCGAGGCACGTTATAATTCGGCCCGCAATTCCGGCTCGGTGCGTTACCAGCAGTCGGGCGAGAACCGTGCGGGGGCTTTGGGCTATTCGGTGGCCTCGACCTATGATGACGGTCCTGCGACCCTGTCGGCTCAGGTGGACTATGTCGGTAACCGCTTTGACGGTGCCTTGACCCATTCCGCATTCGGTCAGGACTTCAGCCGTATTACCGACCAGCAGATCACATCGCTGAGTGTCGGCTCGTCGCTGGCCTTTGCGGGCGGCAAGTTCGCGGTCGGTCGTCGCATCTATGACAGCTTCGCCATTGTCGATACGCATGAATCCCTTGACGGGCGTGATGCTATCGTCGGCGATAGCCTAGAAGGCGGGCGCTATAATTCGCGCAGCGGTGCCCTGGGGCCGGCGCTGGCCAACAACCTTAGCTCCTATGTGAACCAGTCGATCCGCTATGACGTGATCGATGTTCCGGCGGGCTATGACATCGGTGACGGCATCAAGCGTGTCCGTCCGGCCTATCGCAGTGGCTATGTTATCGTGGCGGGCAGTGATGCCTTCGTCTCGGCCATGGGTCGACTGGTGGGGCAGGGCGGTATTCCGGCCAGCCTGATGTCAGGCCGTATCTTCTCGGTCGATGAACCCGAGATCGAGCCTGAAATCTTCTTTACCAACTCGGTGGGCCGTTTCGCGATCCAGAAGCTGAAGCCGGGGCATACCTATCGGGTGGAGTTGTTCTCCTCTCCGGCGCAGGGCTTCCAGTTCAAGGTGCCAGAAGACAACGAGGGGCTTCTGGATCTCCAGACGGTTTCCTTACCCATCATCGTTACCGAGCAATGACAGGAGGGTCCGATAAAATGATCCGCTCCGCTTTACGCCGAAAGATAATCGCGGCCCTTGCTGTTGTGGCAGGTCTGGCCCTGTGGGCTCCGCAAGCTCTGGCACAGAACAAGTGCGAGTTGACGATGACCACTCCGTCGCAATGGGTGATCCGTCACGATCCGTTCGGGGACAACCAGGTGTCGTCGCCGTTCGAAATCCAGTTCTCAAACGCTGGCCGCACACCTTGCGTGGGGCGTCTGGAGGTAACTTCAGTGGGCAACAAGCGGGTACTGGAAAGCCGGACCAGCGCCCAGACTGTACCTTTTGCTCTGCGCGATGAATCTAACCGCAATAACCTGACCCCGGGCTCTTCGGAAAATCTGGTTGGCCGCACCACGCTTGTGCGTGCAGGCAGTACCGCAACCGGTCGGATTACTTTCACAGTTATTCCGCCCGCAGATATTGCTGCGGGTCGCTATACCCAGACGGTGACGGTCCAGTTCCGTATGCCCAATGGCGAAATCCATTCGGCAACCGATGTGACGCTGGTCTTCGAGGTCACGCCGTCGTTGATTATCGGTCTGGCTGGCGAGTTTACCCGCGTGAACGGAACGCCGACGCTGAATCTGGGCGATCTGACCCAGAACGGCGTGGTGCCGTTGAATGCCAAGGTCTATGTGCGCGCCAGCAGCGGATATCAGGTGACGGTCACGTCCCAGAATGGCGGTCTGTTGCTGCATGAACAGCCGGGTTGGGCCATTCCCTATGGCCTGCGTCTGGGTGGAACCGATATCAATCTGGGCGTTCCGCACGTTATGAGCAGCCGCGAATCGCGTGCCCGCGTTGACGACTATCCGCTGCGTATCGATGTACGCGATATCGGCGCCAAACGTGCGGGCCGTTACAAAGACATTATCCGCTTTACCGTGACGGCGATTTAAGATCGCAGTTGCACAACAAAAAACGCCCCGTCCATAAAGACGGGGCGTTTTCGTTAGGTGTGACCGTCGATCAGATCGGCTGGATCGTCAGGGCCAGGATCAGCGGCTGTTCCAGATTTACATTCTGGAACTTGTAGGAAACGGTGCGGATGGTGGCCATGTTCGACTGGCGCAGGACCTGCTGACCGCTGGAGGAAAGCTCGACAGCTTGATCGTTATAGATCATGCGGGCGCTCTCGCCGGTGCCAAGCTGGCGGTACTGGGCGCTAACGGTATAGCCCCCCGGATTGTTGCAGGCCTCGATCACAGCGCCGGTTGCGCCTTCTTCTGCGGTTACCGTGCGGTCAGGGCGCACCCAGCAGGAAACCGGAACGTGTGCACGGACGCGGAAGTTTCCGCTGGCAGTGTCCTTGGCTTGAACTGTGGCTGGCATAGCCATGAGGGCCACAGCCATCGATACGGCGGCTAAAGCGAAACTCTTCATGGTTACAGACCCCTTTATGACGCTTCTGTCATTGCAATCGCTGTGTCTGTTCTAACCAGCAGCCGTTAATCTGAGGCGATCAGACACGCTTAGCGCTCTTTTAAAGCTTAGGGTGAACAACGCTTTAACCTAGATCAAAGCTATCCGAGCGCGTTTTGGAATGTTTAAAACCGATTAACCATGTTCTTCCTATTCTCCGATCAAAGGTCCAGCATGGGTTGCTTGATTCGAGGGGAGGAGCGCATCGTGCCGCTACAGGTTTTCAAGGGTAAGGGCCGCTACGCACGTCGTGTGATCCATACACGCGAGGGTAGCCTTCTGTTTCGTCTGTTCACGAACTGGTTACGTCGCGGGGCATTTCCGGCCCGCTGATGATGACGCCCCATCCCGTATTTGCTGACGCGCCCGTTACCATATTCGAGAAGATGTCGGGGCTGGCGCGCGAATACGGGGCGATCAATCTGGGGCAGGGTTTTCCGGAAGACCCCGGTCCTCTGGCGCTGAGGGAGCGGGCCGCGCACGCTGCCCTGCATGGCTGGAACCAGTATGCGCCGTCTCGCGGTCTGCCCGAGTTGCGACAGGCCGTTGCCGAACATTATAATCGTATGCAGGGCACTGACCTGACGACGGATCAGGTATTGGTGACATCCGGCGCGACCGAGGCCATTGCCGCTGCCGTTATGGCGTGGGTCCGGTCCGGCGATGAGGTCATCGTTTTCGAGCCTGCCTATGATGCCTATCGTCCGCTGGTCGAGCGGGCAGGCGGCATTGTCAAACCTGTACGGCTGGAGCCGCCGCACTGGCAGATCACGGCCCAGATGCTGGATCAGGCCATTGGGCCGCGCACGCGGGCGATCCTGTTCAATAATCCAATGAACCCGGCCACCAAGATGTTCGGGGCCGACGAGCTGGCGGCGTTGGCCAAGGCCTGTGTGGCGCATGACCTGGTGGTGATCAGCGACGAGGTCTGGGAGCATGTGCGTCTGACCGACAGGGCGCATATTCCACTGGCCACGATCGAGGGCATGTGCGAGCGCACGATCAAAATCGGCTCGGCGGGCAAGATGTTCGGCCTGACCGGCTGGAAGGTCGGTTTTGCCTGTGCGGTGCCGCACCTGCTGGATCCCGTCGCGCGGGCGCACCAGTTCCTGACCTTTTCCACGCCCCCGCTGTTACAGACCGCTGTGGCCGAGGGGCTGGGCTGGGACGGGCAATGGTATGTGCAAATGGCGCAGGAGATGGCAGCCCGCTGCGAGTATCTGCGACAGGCCTTGATGGCGCAGGGCTATGTCTGTCTGGACAGCCACGGCACCTATTTTCTGAATGTCGATCTGCAGGCGTCAGGCATAACCATGGGCGATGCGGATTTCTGCGAAGCGATTGTGCGCGAGTTCGGTGTGGCCGCGATCCCTGTATCGGCCTTTGTGTCCGATGCGGAGCAGGGGCGTATCGTGCGTCTGTGCTTTGCAAAGCCTGAAACGGTGCTGGACGAAGCCGCCCGGCGGCTGGGGCAGGCACGCATAATTCTGGCCAAGCGTTGACCTTGACGGCTGGATCGCACACTTAGCCACAAGTCTAGGTAGTAGGTTCCATGTTTCGCGCCGATGTCTTGAGCCGAGCAGTTGCCCTTGCGGCTGCGGTATTTCTGGTATCAGCGTCCCACAGTTCTGCAGGTCCGGTAGGCGATATGATGCCTCTGAGCGGACCGGCGGCCGTTCGGGGCAGGGACTCGTCTGCTCTGGATTATGCCTTGGCTGTAAGGCAGCGGGCGATGGCCACCGACTTCGCGTCACTGGACCGGTACGGCCTCGCGGCCATGGCCAACGCCACTCCCGATAATATGGGTCGCCTCGAACATCTGACCGTATTGATGGGCGATCAGGGCGAGTACGAGGCCGCGATCCAGTGGAATGCGCGTCTGCGCCAAATGGCACTCCAGAGCGGTGACGATGTTTATCTGGGGGTGGTCGAGGTCAATGACGCGACCATCCGTCAACAGCGCGACAAGTCGGTCACGATGGCCGATGCTGACAGGCTGGTGGCCAAATATGCGGGCACGATGGCTGGGTTTCGTGCGAAAATCCTCAAAGCCCGCCTGCTGATCGACAACCAGCAAGCGCCCGCCGCGCTGGCACTTTTACGCGATGCCTATCGTGACCTGCCGGTTGACCGGCACGGGGATCGGGGCATCGAGGTGCGCCTTTTGAGCTATATCGGACTGGCCCACAGCCAGTTGCACGATGTGTCCGGCTATCTGAAGGCGATGAAGCGGGCCGAAGGGGCCATGCAGGCCAGCGGCTATCCGTGGCCTGACTATGAGGCGGTCTATAATCTGTCGCTGACACTGGCCTTTGTCGGGCGATATGACGAGGCCTATCAGGTCATGCGGGTCTATCAGTCACTGGCCGAGCATACGGGTACGCCGATGCGCCGGGCGATGGCCGGTGGTCTGTGCGGCTATGTGGCGGTGACGCGCGATGACTGGCCGGCGGTTCTGGCGTGTTACGCGCCATTTGGGCCAGCGCTGGATGTGCCTGCATCCTTGGCCCCATCGATGCTGCCGCGCCGTGCCGTGGGTTATGCGCGGACGGGGCAACTGGCTCTGGCCCGCAAGGACATTCGCGAAATCCGCCGCCGTATCGATGCGAGCGAGATGCCGTTCACGCCCGCCGTTCACCGTGCCGAGGCAGAGGTGCTTCTGGCGTCGGGCGATTACCGGCAAGGGATCAAGGCCCTGCGAGACTATCATCTGAGCCAGTACCGCAGGGCGACCCAAAGGTCTGCGCAGGTGATGGAGGATGTGGTCGTCGATATCGACGAGCAGCTTCAGCAGGCACAGCGCCAAAACGAACTGCGCGCCCGCACGATTGCGACCCAGTGGTGGTTGATAGGGGCGATAACCGTCCTGATCGCAGGCCTGATCCTGCTGTTGCTACGCCAGCGCCGCATGTCGCAGGCATTGGAAAAGGCCCATGCCCGCGAGCGCGAGGAGAATGCCCGCCGCGCCCAGTTCTTTGCCGATGTCAGCCATGAGATTCGCACGCCTCTGAATGGCGTGGTGGCTATGGCAGATGCCTTGCGCAAGGAAGACCTGCCGCACGATGTCGCCGAGAAGGTGCGTCTGATCGCGACCTCCAGCGAGATGCTGGACCGGCTTTTGTCCGATGTTCTGGACAATGCGAAGATGGAAGCGGGCGAACTGACCATCGAGACCCAGCCGTTCGATCTGGCGCAACTGGTCCGTGATGTCGTGGCTCTGTGGCGCTCAAAGGCCGAAACGCACGATCTGAAACTGTCCCTGCAAACCGATCTGGGAGACAGTTACTGGGTGAAGGGCGACGATGTCCGACTGGGCGAGGTGCTGAAC
Source organism: Brevundimonas sp. (assembly GCF_036659295.1). Lineage (GTDB taxonomy): Bacteria > Pseudomonadota > Alphaproteobacteria > Caulobacterales > Caulobacteraceae > Brevundimonas. The sequence goes on from NZ_JAVXCU010000077.1 coordinate 8,480, forward strand.
AATCTGCTCAGCAATGCCCTGAAGTTCACTCCGCAGGGGCGTATCCTGCTCAGCGTCGTCAGGATGCCGGACGAGCAATGCCTGTTTGTGGTGACCGATACGGGTATCGGTTTTGATGCGGGCAGCAACGGCCATATCTTCGAGCGCTATCGTCAGGCTGACGGGACGATCTCGAACCGTTTTGGCGGAACGGGGCTGGGCCTGTCGATCAGCAGCAATCTGGTAAAGATGATGGGCGGGCGGCTGAATGCAGCCAGCAAGCCGGGCGAGGGCGCACAGTTCTGGTTCAGCCTGCCCCTGCCGCAAACACATGACCGGTCTGTGGAGCTTCCAGCCAGTGACGCCGGTCACGCCAAAGAGCGTGTAGCCGACACGCAGGCGCTGCGGGTTCTGATTGTCGATGACAATACGATCAACCAGAACATCGTCGGGATTCTTCTGAACGGCGACGAGTACCAGCTGACCTATGCGGCAAACGGGCTGGAAGCCCTCGAGGCGGCATCAAAGGGGGGCTTTGATGTGATCTTGATGGATGTGCAGATGCCGGTCATGGACGGTCTGGAGGCGGTACGCCGCATCCGGATGGCGGAACAGGCCAAGGGGGCATCGCCCGCCGCCATTGTCGTCTGTTCGGCCAATGATAATGCCGAGGATCGCAAGCGTGCCATCGAGGCCGGAGCCGATGGCTATGTCGCCAAGCCTATCGTGCTGGAACAACTGCTGGGAGCCATGCACAGCGCGATGCAAATCCGCGCACGTCAGGGCCCCAATGCGGGCATCGATATTATGGATATAGCGCTGGATTAAGGGAGCGGGGCGATGCGGGCGCGGCATCACAAGGCAAAGTCATCCATCCCCAATCAGCCCAGCGGCAGCTCCCTTGCTGAGTAGATACGATACGAAGGACGAACATGCCCCAAGCATAAATAGAGCGTCGCTTTCGTCGACTGTGGGGCTATCCTTGAATACAAGCGCGTGACGTATACCTTCGTCGTCTGAAGTGTACCCGTATAACTGACTAAATGCGGCTTTAAGGCCGCCATGGATGTGGCCCTTCTGGTCAAGAGCATTCAACGCTTTACCGAGCGTGTTACTTTCAGGAGCAAGTACCGTAGCGGTTGCTTCAACGGCATGAATACTGTTGCGTACGCTGCCGCTCCAATCGCCGCGACGCAAATCTACTGAGGCCTGTAGGAGGTGCTGGCTTGCGCCGGGTACAACTTCCTTAGTGGTAGCAATAGCACCTTCAAGAGAGGCGGCTACCTCTGCAGTGCCGATAGCGGAGACCGTTTGATTGTCGAGGATGCGATAAGCGCTCCTGCTGTCGATAAGGGCGGTTCGGAGGTCGTTCTGAAGAGTTGAGCAACAAAGATTGTGATTTAATTAAAATTCAACATAATCAAGTATTTGATTGAATGATCCTCGGGTTATTAGTTTTTTTATTAGCCCAACTTGAGTATGGTGAGAGGGGTCATGGGTATCAATATTGTTGAAATATAATTTAACGTGCGCGTCTTTATTAATTGTTTCCCATGGTTTTAATATAAATGATCCATTGTAATTGTTTATTGTTGACTTTTCGAGGTCTTTATAAATCGCGTAGTGGAGAAGGTTTCTAGCTTTTTCGTCTAGTTCTCCTAACTTCAACTGTGGTGGCGTTACGGTTATGCCGGTGCGTTGTGAAAAAGTGAGCGACGCGCGATCTTCCATGAATATGAACTCCCCTTCGATGTTTATCGAACGGTGATCGTATTTGTAAGAAGTGAACGCTGGAAGTGGAGAAATCAGTGGGGCGCGCTTGGGGGCTTTAAAGTCACCTGCGAAGATATCGGGATCTGACTGATATTGCTTTATAAAATTATATGCACTTGCATAAAGTCACCTAGGTGACCTGCTATCGCGCGATAATTTGGGGAGCGGAAAACTAACCCAGAGAGGGGAAGTTATTGATTTTATCAAGAGAAACGATGGTGGGTGATCACGGGCTCGAACCGTGGACCCGCTGATTAAGAGACGCTGTTCGAGTATTGATTTTTCAGTGTATTTTTACCAAAGCGGCATGATGGTGGGCTATAAATTTCAATGGCTTATGTTGATTTTTCCAACAGGAATCGTGCCGCTATTGGCGTAGGTGAGGCACGCTCGCACGCGTAAGGTTTATTTAGACGAATTCACTGACTCACATCCGCTGATGGCTGCGGATTAAGACTATCAAAGACGAACGGGCAGGAGATGGATCTTGCCGCGCCAAATAGTTTGAAATGCTTCTGAGGTTGGCATTCTTGGTGCGTCCGTTCTTGTCGTGGCAGCGGTATAATGCATCTCGACTGTTGAACTGGAAGGGCTAGGTTCAGCCTTGGGGTCGCTAGGCTCAGGACTCATAGCCAAAAGAGCACTGTAGCGGCGAGGGCTATG
>NZ_JAVXCU010000078.1:0-10799 GCF_036659295.1 Brevundimonas sp.
CGTGTTCCCGTCAGATATTGCCCCGTAAGGCTGTCCGGATTGGCCATGACCTGTTCAGGCGTGCCCTCGGCACGGACCATACCGCCATGCGCGCCTGCGCCGGGGCCCATATCAATGACGTAGTCGGCTGTGAGGATGGCTTCTTCGTCGTGTTCGACCACCAGCACCGAGTTGCCGAGATCGCGCAGGCCCTGCAAGCTTTCCAGCAGGCGGGTATTATCGCGCTGGTGCAGGCCGATAGACGGTTCGTCGAGCACATAAAGCACACCTGTCAGGCCTGATCCGATCTGGCTGGCCAGCCGGATACGCTGGCTCTCGCCACCCGACAGCGTGCCGGAGGCGCGCGACATGTTCAGATATTCAAGGCCGACATTATTCAAGAAGCGCAGACGGTCGGTGATCTCTTTCAAGATGCGCCGCGCAATCGTCATTTGTTTTTCGGTCAGGCTGTCTTCCAACGTGGAGAACCACAGGAAGGCCTTGGAGATCGAGAGTTCCGATATCTCGGCAATATCTGCCGTCCCGACCTTAACGGCCAGAGCTTCGGGTTTCAGGCGCTTGCCGCCACAGGCATCGCATGGGGTTTCGGATTGATAGCGGCCCAGTTCCTCGCGCACCCAAGCAGAATCCGTCTCGCGCCAGCGGCGCTCGAGGTTCGGCATAATGCCTTCAAACGGCTTGGAAACTTCGTATTTGCGAGCATTGTCGTCATAGACGAATTTGATCTTCTCGCTGCCGGTGCCCTGTAGAATGGTTTTATGGGCACTGGCCGGAAGCTCGCGCCATGGCTTGTCCATCGAGAAGCCGTAGTGAAGCGAGAGCGCCTGTAGCGTCTGGGTATAGAGCGGCGACTGCCCGCGCGACCACGGCGCAATGGCACCGGCATGCAGGGTCTTGTCGCGATCCGGCACGACCAGATCGGCATCAAAAGCCAGTTTCACGCCCAAGCCGTCGCATTTGGGACATGCCCCGAACGGGTTGTTGAACGAGAACAGGCGCGGCTCGATCTCGGTAATGGTGAAACCCGATACCGGACAGGCGAACCGTTCTGAAAATATCAGGGTGCGTGTTTCGGTCTCACCTTCGGCCGGTTTCAGCCACTCAGCGACCGCCAGACCGTCGGCCAGTCCCAGCGCTGTTTGCAAGCTGTCGGCATACCGGCCCTCAAGGCCGTCCTTGGTGACGATGCGGTCCACCACGATGTCGATGTCGTGCTTGAACTTCTTGTCGAGGGCAGGGGCATCCTCGATGGCATAAAGCTCGCCATCAATCTTCAGTCGCTGGAAGCCCTGTCGCTGCCACTCGGCGATTTCCTTTTTGTACTCGCCCTTGCGGCCGCGCACGACGGGGGCCAGCAACATGATGCGTTCGCCCTCGGGCAGAGCGACCAGCTTGTCGACCATCTGGCTGATGGTCTGGCTTTCGATCGGTAGGCCGGTAACGGGCGAATAGGGGATACCCACACGCGCCCACAACAGACGCATATAGTCGTGGATTTCCGTGACCGTTCCTACGGTCGAGCGTGGGTTTTTCGATGTGGTCTTTTGCTCGATCGAAATGGCCGGAGACAGGCCTTCGATCAGATCCACATCCGGCTTGCCCATCAGTTCCAGAAACTGGCGTGCATAGGCCGAGAGGCTCTCGACGTAGCGACGCTGACCTTCGGCATAGATGGTGTCGAACGCCAGCGAGGATTTGCCCGAGCCGGACAGGCCGGTCATCACCACCAGCTGCTCACGTGGAATATCGATATCGACATTCTTGAGGTTGTGCTGGCGAGCACCACGCACGCGGATGAAGTTATGCTTTTCGGTCATGGAAGCCGCAAACACGCAAACAGAAGGGAGGAGATGTATCTAGAACAAAGATTGAACATTAGTCGAGGGCTTATGCCTCTTCCGGTGTCCAGTTTGTGTCGGAACGTATAAAACGCTGGCCGTGATCCAGCAGGACGCCATTGGAATTGGCGATGCCCAGTTCCAGACTTTGGGCAATGCGACGGGCGCGGACAATGAAATGGGGACCGGCGACAGGGCCGCAGATTTCCAGTGCCGCAGCCTCGAATATCTCGAGCCAGCGGTCAAAATGGCGGGCATCTATCGGCAGGGGTAGATGTTTGGGCATGGGGCGACCCTGATAGACACCGCTGTGCAGGGCTACGGACGACCAGAACAGTTTCATCTGGGCCAGGTGTGGGCCCCAGTCATGAATACGTTCGGCAAAGACGGGACCAATCATCGGGTCCAGACGCACACGCTCGTAAAAACCCTCGACCAGACGATCAATCATGGCGTCGTCAATGCCTGTCTCGGCCTGAACACGTGCCACAGATTTCGCACGACGAGCCTCGGCATCGCGGCGTTCGTCGGGTGTCTGGATGGCGAAGTCGAGCGTGGCGCGGGTCGGTTTCATAGGGGCCTAGATAGGTACGCAATGCTGTAATCCCAACCGGACGCCCGTCATTCTGTGACGTTTTGGCGTGCGGTTGTTACTTTTAGCTACTTGCAAGGCGGATCGTATGCCCCCATGTTTTGGTCAGCCCACATTGTTTTAGGAGGCTTGAATATCATGATCATCGCACTGGCTACCGCAACGGTTTTGTCTGCAATGATGCTCGTGGTGTTCCATGCTAACCAACCTAAAGCCAAGCGCGTCCGTGTCCGCACGCGTGACCCTCGTATCGGTCGCCGCCCGTACGACTGACGGCTCCAGCCTATTTGAAAATCTTGATCTGACGGTCAGTGCCGAGCGCATCGGGGTTGTCGGTGCCAATGGTTCCGGCAAGTCGACCCTGCTTGATCTGATCGCGCATAAGCGTATGCCCGATGACGGTCATGTGTCCGTCACGGGGACAGTCGTGCGTCTGGACCAGCAAACAGGGGCATTTCCCGACATGTCCGTCGCCACCGCATTGGGTGTCGACGAGGAATGGGCGCGGATTAACCGCATCCTTGAAGGTGTTGCCGGTGAGGATGATCTGGAACGGGCAGACTGGGGTCTGGAAGCGCGTCTGGACAAGGCATTGCTGGCGCTTGGTCTGACAGGGCTTGATCCTGCCCGTCCTATGTCAAGCCTCAGCGGCGGAGAGCGCACACGTGTCTATCTGGCCGGATTAAAGCTGGCACAGCCAGACATTGTCCTGCTGGACGAGCCGACCAACCACATGGATGCAGAAGGCCGTGAGGCCGTTATGGCGCTTGTCCGTGACTGGGAAGGATGCCTGATTGTGGCCTCGCATGATCGGGACCTGTTGCAGCATGTAGACCGGATCGTCGAGTTGTCGCCTCTGGGGCCGCGCATCTATGGCGGCAATTACGACCTGTATCGCACTATGCGTGATGCCGAACGCCTGTCGGCCGATGCGGCCCTGACACAGGCCAAACGGGCCATGGACAGCGCCAGACAGGAAGCGCAAAGCCAGCGCGAGGCCCGCGACCGTCGCGATGGTGCCGGTAAGCGTGCTTCACTACAGGGTGGACAGCCGAAAATCCTGCTCGGGCGCCGCAAAGGCATCGCCCAGCAAAGCTCCGGACGCGAAAATACACTGGCGGATCGCAAGATGGATGCTCTCCAGAGCGACTTGTCACAGGCGCAAGACGCGGTGGCTTGCACCCGAAATCCGGATATCAGGATCAATAGTACAGGCTTGGGATCAGGGCGCGAGATTGTGCGGCTGGAACAGGCCGTGCTGCGGCGCGGTGGCAGGATCTTGGTGGGGCCCGTCGACATGCGTCTGGGCGGACCGTTTCGTCTGGCTATTACAGGACCCAATGGTGCCGGAAAATCGACCCTGATGGCACTGCTATCAGGACAGATTGGGCCTGATGAAGGTTTGGCAGAAGTGCTGGAACCGGCTGCGGTACTGGATCAGGATGTCAGCCTTCTTCATCCGGACGAGACCGTGCGCGATGCGTGGTTACGTCTAAATCCGGGCAGCACACCGCAACAGGCGCAGGCCGCTTTGGCGGGCTTCCTGTTTCGCAATACGGCGGCGATGAAACGTGTTGGAGAATTATCCGGTGGCGAGCGCCTGCGTGCAGGACTGGCCTGCGTTCTGGGAGGCGAGAAACCGGCGCGCTATCTGTTACTGGACGAACCGACGAACCATCTGGATATCCCGTCTGTGGAAGCTATCGAAACCGCCTTGGCCGATTATGACGGAGCGCTTGTGGTCATCAGCCATGATCGCCGTTTTCTGGAAGCGATCGGCATAGAGCAGGTATGGGACCTAACCCCAGCTGTCCATCGCGCCCTTGCGACGTGAAGGCGGGGTGTTGATCTGGGTGCGCGGCTCTGGCTCGGCCTTGCCGAACAGCCAGCCCTGACCGTGGGTGACGCCTAGCGAATGCAGGGTGATGGCTTCGCTTTCGGTTTCGACCATCTCGGCCACTGTCACCATTTCCAGTGACCGGCACAGTTCGACCAGATGGGCAATCATGGTGCGATGGCGCGAATTGTCTGTCAGGCCACGGACCAGAGTGCCGTCAATCTTGACGATGTCGGCATTCAGGCCGCGCAGATAGTCAAAGCTGGCCGAGCCGACCCCGAAATCGTCAATGCAGATTCTGACACCGGCATTCTTGAGGGCGGTCAGGCGACGGTTGGCAGATCCGATATCGGCCAGTGCTGCGGTTTCGGTGACCTCGATCAAAAGGCGATTGCGAGTTTGCGGCGTATCGGCCGTCATGGCCAACAGAGCCGAAACGTAGGAATCGTTGGACAGCGATGCGCCGGAGACGTTTACCGCGACTTTTAGCTGGGTATTTTCCGGTCGGTTAAGGCGGTTGATCGCCATTTCGGCAACCGTGCGGTCAAAGCTCTCAATCAAAGCCAGTTCTTCGGCCATGCGAATGGCGGGGCCGGGGCTGGTTGAGCGCGGGAAGCGCGACAGGGCTTCGTGGTGGTGGACCGTGCGGGTCTTCAGGTCGACAATAGGCTGATAGTGAAGCTCGAAATCACGGTCACGTACAATATTGCGGAAGCGCTCGGCGTCCCTGAGCGTGCGCTGTAACGCCTCGGCGAAGTGCGCTTCGGGATTTTCCAGATTGTCTTCGCGCAGGCAGGCTTCGATAGCAAAACGCATAGCCCGCAGGGCCGATGCCGGATCACTGCCCAATGGCGAGTTGCCGGATTTGGACGATAGAGGCACGCCCTTGTTCTCGCCAATGGCGCGGATTTCGGCATCAATATCGCGGCCATTATCGGGGGCATGCACAACGGCATAGCGGTCATGGGCCAGACGCCCCGCCGACTGACCATCCAGCGATATCGACCGCAAGGTGGCGTTTAGGCCGGCATAAATCTCGGGGCGTTGTTCACTGGGGACGCTGTCCATACCGGCCACATCGACAAAGGCCAGCGCCAGTTTCTGGACGTCACTGTCAGTGCCGTCGTGAAGGCGGAACCTGAGATTGGCCAGCATGTCCTGCGCTTCGGGCAGTTCATCAGAGCTTGAAGCCGGAACCGTGGCAGGGCGGAGGGAGGCGGTCTTGTCGGTATAGGACAAGGAGCAGGAAACCGCCGGCGCGAGTTCGGGCAGTCGAAAGACGTGCAGCCTTGCCATGCGCTGATGGTTGCCGCCGCAATCGATGGCAACATCCAGTGGCGGGCTGCGGTGGCCCGCGGGCAAAGACAGGATAAGAGTTTTGAGTGCCGCAGCGCCTTCAGGGCTAAGCCGGTCGGCTAACGGATGGCCAACCCATTGCGCTATCGGGGCCGTAGGCACAGGTCCAGCGCCCAAGGCGAAGCGTACGACACCTTGCTTGTCCAGCTCGATCAACGCATCTGCCGAAGCGAAGGCCAAGCCTAAAAGGCGTGTGGCAAGCGTCATGCGGTGGAATCAAAGCCTTGGCTGGAGAACGAGTTCTAAATTGAAGCTTCGTCACCTTACACGCAAGTCATTATGACCGCACCCGTTTAATCAAGCCTTGCGATCAAGGGCGACGGCGCGACCGTCACCGGCTGCGGCATGGCCGGATGCCATATAACCTGTGCCCATGGCGCGGTTGCTGGCGACTTCGGATGCAATCGTACGCACCAGTCCTTCGGAAACACGGCGTGCGGCCTCAATGGCTTCGGAATGCACGGCCAGCGTTTCGTCGAACAGTTCTGTAGCCTTGATAAGAGCCTGCTTCAATTCCATCGATGCATTGGCGACCAGACCGGGATTGGCTTTGAGACGGGCAGACTCGCGGCGATACTCGTTGGCCAGTTCGGCTGTTTCGGCCATGCCTTGTGCCATGTCGGCAGCCTTGTGACTGCGCACCAGTTCCAGCTCTTTCAGCAGGCGGGCATCCAGTTGTTCTGTCAGGCCAATCAGCTTTTGCAGCTGAAGGCCTGCCATTTCGCTATCCAAATTCATACGAGGCCTTCCTGAGCCTTGAGCATATGCGACATGACCTTGTCGGCCATGCCGACACCGCCAGCCTTGGCTGTTTCCTTGGCCATAGCCTCGACCAGAAAACCGCGCCACATCTCTTCGCCAGCGCCACCACCGAACGGAGCTTCGGTGCTGAGGCCCTCGAACATGGGTTTGAGCATCTGGGACAGGTAGCTGGCTTCGAAGTCTTGCGCGATCTGGCGCATCTGTTCGGGACTTTTGCCCTTGGAGGGAGGGTTAAAGCCGCCGAGCGGGCGGATCAGACCAGGCTGGATTTCTGTCGTACCCATCAGATCACCTCGATTTCGGCTTGCAGGGCGCCTGCAGCCTTGATGGCTTGAAGGATGGAGATCATGTCGCGCGGGCTGACGCCCAGAGCATTCAGGCCGTTTACCAGCGAGGAGAGGGATGTCTGGCCACCGACGATCTGCATCCGGCGCCCCATTTCTTCTTCGACCGTCACCGAGGATTGCGGTGTTACGACCGTCTGGCCATTACCAAAGGGATTGGGCTGGCTGACCATAGGGCTTTCCTGAACCGAGACGGTCAGATTGCCTTGGGCAATCGCCACAGTAGAGACGCGCACGGCCTCGCCCATAACGATCACGCCATTGACCTCGTCGATGACGACCTTGGCGGGGGTGTCGACAGATACCGGCAGGTTCTCGACGCTGCTGATGAAACCGGCGACCGACTGTCCTTGCGGTGCGCGTACGGCGATGACGGTGCCGTTCTCCGCATGGGCCGTGCCGGGGAAGGTCTGGTTGATGGCCTGTGCCACGCGCTGGGCGGTGGTGAAGTCGGGATTGCGCAGAGCGAGGCGCAAAATGTCCATGTCTTGCAGATTGAAGCCTGTTTCTAACTCGACGACAGCGCCCGAAGAGATACGACCTGCGGTCGGAACACCGCGCGTGATGGAAGAGCCCGAACCGCCCGAAGCCGATACCGCACCTGTTTGAACAGCGCCTTGCGCTACGGCATAAACCTGACCGTCAGCGCCTTGCAGAGCCGTTACCATCAGTGTGCCGCCCAGAAGGCTTTTTGCGTCGCCCATGGCCGATACGGTGACGTCCAGACGCCCACCCGGTACAGCAAAGGGCGGAAGCTCGGCGGTGACGATGACGGCGGCGACGTTCTTGGTATTGGCGGTGGTGCCGCGAATATTGACGCCCTGACGCTCCATCATGCCTTCAACCGACTGGCGGGTGAAAGGTGAGTTGCGAAGGGAGTCGCCGGTGCCGTTGAGGCCGACCACCAGACCATAGCCCATCAACTGGTTGGTACGCACGCCTTCAACCGACGCCACATCCTTGATGCGCGACTGTGATAGGGCGTCCGAGGGCAGGGCAGCGGCGGCCATAAAGGCGAGGGCTGCTACCGGGGCAATTAGGATGGTAAGAAACTTCTGCATACGACAGGCGTCCCTGTTAGGTGTTCGTGGTTAACCATGCGAACTTCATGCCGAAGAAATTGCTTAGTAATTTCAATAACGGTTCAAATTCGGGTGTGGGCATTGCGGCAAATTGTGCCGGGGTGTTAACCAAGATTTCAGCCCCGTGGTCCAGATTGCGGGTCAGATCAGGAGCAAGTCTGATGAAGGTGAATGGTGTAGGCGGCCCCGCCGTCCCCTCTGCGTCCAGACCGGCGTCCAAAAACGCTGACGGCTTCCGCCTGCCTGCCTCGGGCGGTTCTGGAGCAACAAGTGCGGCCAGTGCCTCCAGTGCCGGTGCGGGGGTAGCAGGTGTATCTGCGCTGATGGCATTGCAGGGGATCGAAGACCCGACCGAGCGCCGCCGTCGCGCCATACGTCGTGGATCGACCCTGCTGGACAAGCTGGACGAGTTAAAACTGGGGCTTTTGGGCGGAGAAACCTCGCCGGTCAGCCTTCAGGGATTGGCCCGTGCCATGAGCGAGACACGCGATGGTGATGAGGAACCGGGCCTGAAGGCTGTGCTTGACCAGATCGATCTTCGTGCTGCGGTTGAAATGGCCAAGGCGGAAGGTCGCCGTAAAACCTAAGGTTTTTTCGCAGCGATGCCGAAAATTACCGGCGAAATCGTGCAATCTTAGGTTTTGAATCGCGAAGTTATCCACCAATCTATATAGCGTTGCTATATCAATGAGTGAATAGTGGGATTGCGCGGCAGGGAATCGTTTAATATAGGCGGCACTGCGCCACAGGGGGGCGCGACCAAACGAGCGTTAAGCCAATGAACGCAACCGCGACCTTGATCCGTCAAGAAACGGAAACGTACCGGCCTTCAGATGACGAACCGTTTATGAACGATCGGCAGCTAACCTATTTCAAGGGCAAGCTGCTGCAGTGGAAGGAAGACATCCTCCACGAAGCTCGTGGGACGGTGACGAACCTCAAATCGGAAACGGAAAACCATCCTGATCTGGTTGATCGGGCGTCTTCCGAAGCCGATCGTGCACTGGAGCTCCGCACCCGTGACCGCCAGCGCAAATTGATCTCCAAGATCGACGAGGCGCTGCGCCGTATCGAGGACGGGTCTTACGGATATTGCGAAGAGACAGGCGAACCTATCGGTCTTGGCCGACTGGAAGCCCGTCCGACAGCGACCTTGTCCGTCGAGGCGCAAGAGCGACATGAGCGTCGCGAGCGCGTTCATCGCGACGACTAAGATTTCAAACGGCCGCTTCACATCGAGGCGGCCGTTTTCTTTTTGTCGATGCCGTCGAGGCAATAATGGCCTTGATGCCTTGACTTCGTCTCACGGCGGCGCGACCAAACCGCCTCGTTTTGAGGTCAAAGGCTGCCATGTCCGTTAAGGTCCGTTTCGCCCCGTCGCCGACGGGTAAACTGCACGTAGGTAATGTGCGCACCGCTCTGGTGAACTGGTTGTTCGCCAAGGGGCAGGGCGGCTCGTTCGTGCTGCGTATCGACGATACCGATCTTGTTCGCTCCACCAAGGAGTCGGAAGACAATATCGAGATCGACCTGAAGTGGCTGGGTCTGGAGTGGGACGAGCGTTACAACCAGTCCAAACGCTTTGATCGTTACGAGGCCGCAGCCGACAAGCTGAAGGCGTCGGGCCACCTGTATCCTTGCTATGAAACAGCCGAAGAGCTGGATCTGCGTCGCAAGGTGCAATTGTCGCGCGGTATGCCGCCGATCTATGATCGTGCATCCCTCAATCTGACCGACGAGCAGAAGGCTGCATACGAGGCCGAAGGCCGTCGTCCGCACTGGCGCTTCAAGCTTGAAGGTAAGCGCGTAGCCTGGGAAGATCTGGCGCGTGGTCATGCCGAGGTGGACACAGCCTCAATGTCGGACCCGGTCCTGATCCGCGAGGACGGCCTGTTCCTCTACACGCTTCCGTCGGTGGTCGATGATATTGACATGGAGATCACTCACATCATCCGTGGCGAGGATCACGTTACCAATACCGGCGCGCAGATCGAGATTTTCGAAGCTCTGGGTGCCAAGATGCCGGGCTTTGCCCACATGCCGCTGCTGGTGGGGGCCGATGGTTCGGCCCTGTCCAAGCGTCTGGGCTCGCTGGCCATCATGGATATGCGCGCTGACGGCTATGAGCCGATTGCGATCACCAGCCACCTTGGCAAGATCGGTACATCGGACAATCTGGAAGTTGCGCCTTCGATGCAGGCGCTGGGTGAAGGTTTCAGCTTCTCGAAGATGGGCCGTTCGCCCGCTCGCTATGACGAGGCTGATCTTGGCCGCCTGAATGCTCAGGCCTTGCAGGTCATGTCGTATGAAACGGCACAACCGCGCCTTGCCGCCATGGGTGTCGATCTGGGCGAAGAGTTCTGGAACATCGTGCGTCCAAACCTGAACTTCTTCAAGGATGTCGAGGGACTGGCAGCGATCATCAACGGACCGATCACTCCGGTCATCGAGGATGCAGCCTTTGCCGAGGCGGCCTTGAAGCTGTTGCCCGAGGAAATCGGTGCGGATGTCTGGTCTGTCTGGACCGGCGCTGTGAAGGCCGAGACGGGTGCCAAGGGCAAGGGCTTGTTCATGCCGCTGCGTCTGGCGCTGACGGGCCAACCGCACGGACCGGATATGGGTGCGATTGTGCCGCTTATCCCGCGTGAACGCCTCGTGGCGCGCCTGAAGGGCGAAACGGCCTGATCTGCGGATTATGGAATAAAAGAAAGGCCGCTCCATCCGGAGCGGCCTTTTTAGTTTTCAGCTTATTGGCGCTGGGTGGGACAAATCAGTCAGCGTTGCAAACAGCCAGTTCTTCGGCGGTCAGCTCGGTGCCCTTGTAGGAAAAGGCCGATACCTTGCCGATACGGGCGACAACGCGGCGGCAGGCACGCGGTGCCGGTTGGGCTGAACCGCCCGTGGCAGTGCACGAGGTGCCTTCACAGCGCCATGCGGCACCATCAACAATCAGGCGACCGGCCGGAGCCTTGGCTGCGTCAACGAGGG
>NZ_JAVXCU010000079.1:0-10624 GCF_036659295.1 Brevundimonas sp.
CTGCCGATCCGACGACGGGAGCGGCAGCATCAGAGGTTCAAATCCCAAGCCTCAGCCCAGAGATTTCTCACCACCCACGCCGCGATCTACAACACCTTCAACTTCCAGCGCCATTTGATCAGCAGACCCACACTTCGTCGTTTTCGCGTCGATGCGGATTCCGCTTGGGTGGCTGCTACCGTCTGATAGCGTGGAGGGTAGGGGTCTTTCGACTTCGCTTAGTTAAGCTGACAGCACCAGCGCGCAGGGTAGGGGTCTTTCGACTTCGCTTAGTTAAGCTGACAGCACCGCAAGGGGTGTGTTATCGCACCTTTTACGTGGCGCTTAACGCCAATCGCGTTAGAATACGTATATATACGTAATCGAATTTTGGTTCGTAGTGAGGAGTGGGGGATTAGCGTGCGCGTTGAAACGAAAAGACTTTTGGACCGCCTGGGGCAGTCCGACTTTAAGTACCGCGAATATCACGAGGTCGATACCCAATCCAGCACCGCTCGCTGGCCCTTGTTCGAACTCATCGACAGACAGCTTAACGAGGCTCGTACTGTCACTAACGAGCTTGATGTCGCTTCATCCCCAACAGAAGCAAATGACATCAAGTCGTTGATTAACCGCATTTCTGCGGAGCGTTCTTCGTGATCAATATTGTTGTAACAGCCCTGAAGGGCGGGGCCGGCGTAAGCGCGGTTGTTTCGGGTTTTGCGCAGGCTGCGGCGCAACAAGATCTCGGGGTTGTCTGTATTGACGCCGATACCCACGGTTCTTTAAAATACCATCTCGGCTTGGTCGGTCTGGCTACGGGCGAGAAGAGTGAAAGCACGGCATCGCGTATCAAACTGGGTACCCCGCAAACCGCTTATGATTTTTCGGGCGATCTTCTTTTGTGGGATTTGCCGCGTTCAAGCGGTGATGTGCAGGCTGAAGCACTTGCCCGCGCCAGTGCGGTTGTTCTGGTCGTTCCGGCTTCGGCCACATCCGTGACCATGGCTGCCAGTGTTAAGCGTTTTCTGTCGGAAGGCGAGAACCGCTACCTGCTGATCAATTTCGACGATAGCCGTATTCCTCTGAAGCGTGCTGCCGCAGACCATCTGACTAGGCATTTCCGAGATCGGGTCATCGGCCGCATCCGTCAGGATGAGACGGTTGAAGAAGCGGTTGCCAATCTGGAAATGCTATCGACCTCTGCACCCTATAGTGCGGCATGGGGGGATATGCGCACGGCGCTGACCAATCTGCTGCAACGTATGGAAGAGGTTCCTCTGGCTGCCGCCGGTTCGCGCCGATGAGGGGGGCATTACCGGAAGACAAAGGCGCGTTGCTGCGCCTTGTAGGCCTGTGCGTTGGTCTGTTGCTGGCTTCGGGTCTGGCTGCCGCTGTCATTTTGACGCCGCTTGATCTGAAGGGGCAGTGGATCTTTGCCTTTGGCATGATTGTGCCTATGGCGCTTTTGCAGTTTCGCCCTGCACGGCGCGCGACGCTGATCATCTGCCTGATCTCGCTTCTGGCCTCGACGCGCTACATCTGGTGGCGTGCAACCAATACGCTGTCCTTCGATCAGGCTCTGGAACTGTTTCTCGGTGGCGGTCTGTTCCTCGCAGAACTGTTTGCGTGGCTGATCCACGTTCTGGGTTTGATGCAGACGGTCTGGCCTTTGCGTCGTCCGCCGGTGTCGATTGAAGGTGATGACGCCGATCTGCCAACGGTCGATATCTATATCCCGACCTATAACGAAGATCTGTCGATCGTTCAGAGCACCGTCTTTGCGGCCATGGCGATCGATTATCCGCACGACAAGTTGCGCGTATATATTCTGGATGATGGTCGTCGTCCGGAGTTTCGACGTTTTGCCCAGTATGCGGGCTGTGGCTATCTGACCCGCTCGGATAACAAGCACGCCAAGGCAGGCAATATGAATGCTGCCCTGCCCAAGACGAATGGCGAACTGATCTGCATCTTCGACTGCGACCACGTGGCGACACGTGCCTTCCTGCAGATGACGGTGGGCTGGTTCCAGCGCGATCCGCAATTGGCGCTTCTTCAGACGCCGCACCATTTCTATTCACTCGATCCGGTCCAGCGTAACTTTACCCTTGTCGGCGATCTGCCGGGTGAGGGCGAACTGTTCTATGATGTGGTGCAGGACGGTAACGACTTCTGGAACGCCTCGTTCTTCTGCGGTTCGTGCGCGGTTATCCGTCGTTCGGCTCTGGACGATGTCGGCGGCTTTGCCGGCGAGACCGTTACCGAAGACGCCCACACTGCACTGAAGCTCCAGCGCAAGGGCTGGCGTTCGGCCTATCTGAATATCAAGCTGTCGGCAGGTCTGGCGACCGAGAAGCTGGCACTGCATATCGGTCAACGTGCGCGTTGGGCGCGTGGCATGACGCAAATGCTGCGCATCGATAACCCGTTGTTTGGTCCGGGTCTCAGCCTGCCTCAGCGGCTCTGCTACCTGAATGCGATGCTGCACTTCCAGTTTCCGCTGCCGCGCATCGTGTTCCTGACCTCGCCTCTGGCCTTCCTGCTGGCGGACCAGAGCGTGATCTTTGCCGCCGCTCCGATGATCTTTGCCTATGCGGCACCGCACCTATTCGGGGCGATGATCGCAACGCATCGTATTCAAGGTGGCAAACGCCGTCTGTTCTGGAGCGAAATCTATGAATCGCTTCTGGCCTTCCACCTGCTGCGCCCGACGCTAGAGACGCTGATCAACCCGAAGGGCGGTTCGTTTAACGTGACGGCCAAGGGCGGTGTGATTGATCGCTCCTTCTTCGACTACAGCAGTGTCGTGCCGCACATGTTTGTCATTGTGCTGCTGGTCATCGGGGTGGTGTTCGGCCTCGTCAAAATGTTCACAGGTTATGCCGAGGTGTGGACTGTGGTGATGAACCTGGCGTGGTCGGTGTTCAGCCTGTTGATCCTTATTTCTGCGGTTCTGATTGCGCGCGAGACCAAGCAGCAGCGTCATGCTGTACGCGTCGAGGCGGCTTTGCCTGTGACCCTGTATTTCGACAGCGGTGCTTTGGTGGATACCGAAACCGAAGATGCCTCGATTGGCGGTCTGGCTGTTCGTATTCCGAGGGATATGGACATGGCCGACAAGGTCGTGACCGACGTCGCCATTCGCACAGCGGGCGAGAGTCTCGTCCTGCCGGTCAAGGTGGCCGGCAAGAGTAACGGTGTGGTGCGTTTGAGCTTCGCCGATCTGACCTTTGAACAGCGCAGAGCTCTGAGTGTCGCGGTATTTGGCCGCTCTGACGCTTGGGAAGATGCTGATATTAAATTGGAAAATGCCATGGTGAAGGCCGCGTGATGTCCGACCGCAAGCAGCAAAACACACGTATGGCCCATCGTGTCGGTGTTTCGGCACTGGCTCTGTTCTTGTCTGTAACCCCTGTTGTCAGTGCTTCGGCGCAAACTGCGGCCGTGGCGCAAACCACGCCTTTGCAGAACCGCACGGGGGCTTCGACGACGGTCAATACCCGTCCGGCAGCGCCGGCGATGGTCGAACGGCTGGGGCAGGGGCAACGCCAGCTGCGCGCCAGCCTGCGCGATCTGCAGGTTCGCCAGAGCGTGCGCCTTCAGGGTGTTCAGGGCGAGGTTGGTATTCCCTTTACCAGCCGTAACGACGAAGTCGTTAAATCCGGTAATCTGGTGCTGGACTTTGCCTATTCGCCGTCGATGCTCGAAGACCTCAGCAGCATAACGGTTCTGGTCAATGACGAGGTGGTGCGCAGCCTGCCTCTTCCGAAATCGGGTGCTGACGGCACGCGGGTTCAAATCCCGCTTGATCCGGCGCTGATCGTTCCGGGCGACAACAGGCTGAATCTTCGTTTGATCGGCCACTATACGCGTGATTGTGAAGACCCGCTTCACAGCAGCCTTTGGGCCAACATTAGCAATGTTCGCTCCTACCTCGACCTGCGCGTGCAGCGTCTGGGTATTGCACCTGATCTGCAGACTTTCCCAGCGCCGTTCTTTGACCAGTATGACGTCGCGCCGCTGAAGCTGCCTTTCGTCTTTGGTACGGCTCCGTCGAATGGCGATCTGGAAGCGGCTGCGACCATGGCCAGTGCCCTCGGCGCAATGGCAAGCTATCGCGGCTTTGCCTTCCCGGCAGCATTCAACACCCTTCCTGATGGCGACGCTGTAGTCTTCATGACGCCGGACCAGATGGTTCCGGGTCTTGAGCGCACCATCAACGGTCCGTCTGTCGCCGTGGTCCGCCACCCTCGCGATCCTTACAGCTCGCTGTTGCTGATTATGGGACGCGATGCTGCCGAACTGAAACAGGCCGCTGCGGGCGTTGCCTATTCACAGGGCAACCTCAAAAGTGATTTTGCAGACCTGGCCGGCAGTTCGATCCCGACCTACATGCCCAACAGCGCCCCGCGCTGGGTCAATGTGAAAAAGGTCATGCAACTGGGTGAACTGGTTGAAGCGACCGATCTTGTCGGGATGGGCCTCCAGCCGGGCCGCCTGCAAGCGAATTTCCGTCTGCCGCCTGACCTATTCTTCTGGCCGTCTGAAGGTGCCAAGCTCAAGAGCCACTACCGCTATCCGCGCGGTGAGTGGCTGGATACCCGTCGTTCGCGCCTCGATCTGACGGTGAACGGTCAATATATCCGCTCGCTACCGATCAAGACCCAGAACCTGTTTAGTTCTCTGGCTGCCGAAAAGGGTATCACCTCCGCCCAATCGACGGCTGTTACCACGCTTCCGGCCTATACATTGTTTGGCCAGAACGAACTGGGCTTCAACTACGACCTGCAGGTTGCCGATCCGGGCCAGTGCGTGGGGCGTCTGCCGAACAATGTGTTGACGTCTATCGAACCGAACAGCACCGTCGACTTCCGTAGTGCGCACCATGCGGCACGCATGCCGAACCTGGCGCTGTTTACCGGCGGCGGCTTCCCGTTCACCCGTATGCCTGACCTTGCCGATACGGCTGTTCTGGTCGGCGAGAATATCACCGCGGGCGAGGTTGAGGCCTTCCTTCAGTTGATGGGTCAGTTCGGTAACTCGACCGGTGTTCCGACCACGCGCCTGACGGTGATGCGTTCGGTTCAGCCAAGCCGTATGGCCGACAAGGACATTCTGGTGATTGGCCGCTCCGATCTGGCAAATCATCAGGCCCTGTTCGAGAAATCGCCTGTGCGTATTCGCGAGCGCCGTCTTGAGGTGACCCATCTGACGCCGTTGGAGCGTTTCTTCGGTTGGTTCACTCCGGGTGGCCGTCACGAGGCTGATGAAGCCACTCTGGCCGTGTCTTCTGCCAGCGGCTTCGAGGGTGTTACCAGCTTTGCCTCGCCGTTTACCAAAGACCGTCACGTGGTTGCGGTTCTGAGTAGCCAGACCTCGACCCTTCCTCAGATGACGAGCCTGCTGCCGACCGCAGACGCCAAGGCTCAAATCCGCGGGGACCTTGTCATCCGAAATGGTGACGAGTTCAAAGCCTTCCAGGTCAAGCCGACCAAGTGGCGGGGGGACCTGCCGTGGTGGCTTGCGATTGGCTACTGGTTCAGCCAGCGTCCTGTCGTGATGGCCTTGGCAGCCCTGCTGGCGTCTATCATTGTCGGCTTCCCGCTGTACTATGCACTCAAGGCTCATGGCCGTAGACGACTGACAGGTAAGAAGGATGCGTAAAGTGAAGTCCATTCTTTCGATAACGGTCGCACTGGGGGTCTTAGCCGCGGCCAGCAGCTTTCCGCTGGATCAGGCTGTAGCCCAGAACAATACGGCCGGTGAACTGGTGCGTCAGGGTGATTTTTGGCGTGCCCGTGGTCGAAACGATCTGGCTGATCAAGCCTATAACCGTGCGCTGCAACTGGATCCCAACAATGCTGCGGCCCGTCGTGGCCTCAGCGGTCCGGCTCCGGTTTCGCAGGAGCCACAGCCGTTGGTCCGTCGTGATACGGATACACGTGTCGACACTGCGCCTGCTCCGGTCTCTGCACCACGTAGCAACCGCCAAAGTGCGACCTCCAGTGCTGCCGATCGTGCAGGCCGTTTGCGTGTTGCAGGCTATGCCGCGCTGGAACGCGGAGAACTGAATACTGCCGCGAGCCAGTTCGAACAGGCTTTGTCGATCAATAGCCGCGATGCCGATGCGCTGGGTGGTCTGGGTATCGTGCGTCTTCGTCAGGATCGATTCCGCGATGCGCGTGATCTGCTTGAGCGCGCAAGCCAATCGGGCGGCGCGTCACGCTGGTCCGAGGCCCTGGCTTCGGCTCGCTTCTTTGCCGGTCTGGAAGATGCGGGCAGCAAAATCGATGCGGGCCAGATCGCACAGGCCCAGACGGCACTTCAGGGCCTGATTGCGTCTGCATCCGATGCCGAACAAAAGTCTCTGGCGGCGGTGCAACTCGGTGACCTGCTTCTTGAACAGGGCCGCTTTGGTGAAGCTCTGACAGCCTATTCACAGGCCAGCATTGGCCAGCCGCAGGTTGCATACAAGATCGCGCTAGCCGAGGCCGGAGAGGCGTCTGCTGCCGGTGATCCGCTGCGGGCCGAAGGGGCGTATCGCCGTGCCATCGAGAGCGGTGGTTCGACCGATCCATGGGCACGTTACGCCTTTGCGGGTTTCCTTTTGGAGCAGGGCCGTCGCAGTGATGCCGCCGCCATTATCCAGCCGTTGGAAACCTCCAGCCAGCTTGATGGACTCTACGCCGCTGCACTTTATTACAGTCAGGCCGACCGTCCGTCTGACGCTTCGCGCATACTAAACCGTATCCCCGAGGCTTCTCGCACGGCTGAAATGCGGGCGCTGGATGCCGAAATCCGCTTTATCGATATTGAACGTCAGGCCAACGCCATGGCGGCGGCTGGCCGCATGTCCGATGCCATCGAAATGCTGGGCCGTTATGACTCGACCAGTGCCTCGGTGGGGCAACAACTGCGTCTGGCCGGAACTTACCAGTCTATGGGGCTGACGGACCGTGCGGGCGTATTGGCCCGTTCGGCGGCGCAACAACCGGCACTGGCGTCCTCGCAGGTGGAGCCTCTGGTGCGCCTTCTGGCGCAGACCGGTCAGGACGATCTGGCGCTTCAGGTGATCCAGCGCTCTACGGGCGGTAACAGTTCATCGGTAGCGGCCTCGAACCTGTATTCGGTTTTGACGGTGGCCAGTGCGGATCGCCTGCGCGAGCAAGGCATGCATGCCGAAGCCTTTGATGTGCTGCAATCGGGCTGGAGCCTTGCCCCCCAGAATACCGACATCCTCATATCGCTTGGTCGCCTCTATATGGCGGGCAATATGAGTGAAGAGGCGGTGCAGGTTTACGGCATGGCGTTGCAACGCTCGCCATCGAACTCTGCGGTATTGTCAGCTCTGGCGGATGCCCATTCGGCCCGTGGCGAAACGGGCAAGGCCCGTGATGCCTATCGTCGTCTGCTGCGTCAAAGCCCCGATGATGTTGAAGCCTATCTCACGGCAGCCCGTATCGAGCAGGCGGCGGGTGATCGCGGCGCGGCGCGGCGCCTTCTGGAACAGGCCCAACGTCTGGGGGCACCGCAGGGCTTGGGCGAGGGAAGTGCCTTCACTGTCAACAATCCGTTCCGCTCGGCAGGCCAGTCGCTTACACCGGTTCAAGCCAACCCCTTCATGCCCGATACGTTGCGTGCGTCATCGCGTTCAACGCTGCAGGTGGCAAGCCGCACGCCGGTTCAGCAAGCTCTGGCTGACCTGAGTGATGACGAAGCTCCGCGTCTTGAAGCCAATATCCAGGCGCGTTCGCGTTCGGGCGAGGGTGGTCTCAGCAACCTCAGCAACCTGTCGGTCAATATCAAGGGCACGGTGCCTGCAGGTCGTGGCCGCGTCGGTCTGGCGATACAGCCCACTGTGATCGATGCCGGCGACATGAACCGCTCGGCTCGCGCACGATTTGGCCGTAATGCCACGGCAGAAGCGCTGGCTATTGTGGCACAGGAACCCACGGTTTTGGCTGCCAATGACAGCCAGTATGCGTCGGGTGTTGTTATCAGTGCCTCCTATGAGGATGAAAACTTCCAGATCGATGTCGGCACCACGCCGCTGGGTTTCGAGAGAACCGACGCGCAAGGCGGCTTCACCTGGCGTCCGCGCATAGGGGCGCATGGCGCGTTCAAGGTCTTTGCAGAGCGTCGCCCTGTAACCGATAGTGTCCTGTCTTATGCCGGTGCAGTTGATCCGGTCAGTGGCGAAGTCTGGGGCTCGGTCATGAAGACCGGCGGCGGCTTTGGCCTTAGTTGGGAGCGTGACGGCACGGGGCTTTATGGCGATGTGGCCTACCGCGTTTATGTAGGGCAGGGCGTAGAGGACAACAATGCACTCGAGATGAATCTCGGGGGCTATCGTCGGGTGTATTCGGGTGATGAACTGAGCTTCACCGCGGGGCTGGCGATGAACTATCAGTCGTTTGACGAGAATTTGAGCTATTTCACGCTCGGTCATGGCGGCTATTTCAGCCCCCAGAGCTTTGTCAGCTTGTCGTTCCCTGTCGATGTTCGCTGGCAGTCGGGTGACTGGATGATCAATGCCAACATCACTCCGGGCTATCAGACCTACCAGCAGGACAGGGCATTACTCTATCCGCTGGATCCGGCGGCTCAGGGACAGCTTGATGCGCTTA
Organism: Brevundimonas sp.; assembly: GCF_036659295.1. Classification (GTDB taxonomy): domain Bacteria; phylum Pseudomonadota; class Alphaproteobacteria; order Caulobacterales; family Caulobacteraceae; genus Brevundimonas. The sequence goes on from NZ_JAVXCU010000079.1 coordinate 8,610, forward strand.
AGGCGCTGAATGATGATGTGCGTTCTTACTATGATAGCCAGAACCGCAGTGGCTTTGCCTTCTCGGGCGGGCTTGAGGTCTGGCAACGTCTGGGAACGACTTCCATGGGTGGCGAGGCCCGTATGAACACCTTCGGCAATTACGACGAGTATCGGATGGAGCTGAAGATCAAACAGCCGTTCGGGAGCAGCTATTGATTTCGACTTCTGCTGAAACCCTGATCTCGGTGGCCATACTGTCCGTGATCAGGAGCCGGCTGGGCCACGGGTCAGATGACTTTATCGTGGCGGTTGGCGAGCGCATAGGCGCGGCCTGTTCGTTTGATTTCAACGGCGGGCTTGAGCCCTTTACCGTGGCCATGAATGACATCTGGGCCGAACTGGGCTTCGGAATGGTGTCTATGTCCATGGAGCGGGGCGGACTTTTGATCCGCCACCAATTGCCGCACCAAGGACAGGATTCTTCGGTATGGAGAGATACTCTGCCATTGCTGGTTGAAGGGGTGTACCGTAGCTGGTTCCATCACTTCAGCACGCATGGCACCTTATCACGTATCTCTTCATCAGGAAGCGAACTTGAGTTCATTTTTTCGGAGTGATCGCAGGCTTTTTCTTGCGATGATGGCGGCATTGGTTGTGGCTCCGTCGGCCTGTGCGCAGGACCTCGACAAGGCGCTGTGGACGCAATACCGGCAGTCATTCATTGCGACTGATGGTCGTGTTATGGATACCGGCAACGGGAATGTCAGTCATTCCGAAGGGCAGGGGTTTGCGCTGTTGCTGGCGCTGGCTGCCAATGACCGCAGCACCTTCGATACTATGCTACGCTGGACGGAAACGCATCTGGTTCGCAGCGACAGCGGCCTTTATGCATGGCGTTATCACCCGTCGAATACGCCGCCTGTGTCTGATCCTAACAATGCGACCGATGGCGACATTCTGATCGCTTGGGCGCTGCTGCTGGCGTTCGAGCGCTGGAACGAGCAAGCCTATGCCGAGCGCTCCATGAGCTTGCGCGCCGCGATCCTTCGCGAAGTGACCGTTAGCCATGCGGGCAAACGACTGCTGTTGCCGGGGCGTATTGGTTTCACCGGCGAAGCTGGCGTGGTGGCAAACCTGTCCTATTATGTCTGGCCCGCACTGGATACCTTTGCCCGTCACGAACCAATGTGGAACGACATCATCAGCGATGGTCTGGACCTGCTGACCCGCTCGCGCTTTGGGCAGTGGCAATTGGTACCCGACTGGACACTGATCGGTGATGACGGTTCTGTGTCGCCTGCAGCGGACAAGCCAGCACGTTTCGGCTTCGACGCTGTGCGTGTGCCGCTTTATCTGCTTTGGTCTGGGCGAACCACTGAACTTAAAACCTTTCGCGACTATTGGCGCGAGACGGAAAAGGTTTCGGGCTGGCCGGCATGGATTGATGTGGTCAGCGGCGAGACTGCGCCATATCCTTTGTCAGGGGGTGGTCAGTCGATTGCCAATATTACGATTGGCCGTGCGCTTCCGAACAAGTCAGCCTCGAATGACTACTATTCGGAAAGCCTGAAGTTGCTGGCGCATCTGGGCAAGAAGGCCAGCGCTAGCGCACGCTGATCCGTGTGGTGCTGACAGTCTAACGCTAAAAAGTCTCCACTTGGGTTGAAGGGTGGGGGTTTTCATGTCTGGCTTATCGTTCAAGCGTCACCGGTTTCCAGGATCGATCATTTGTCAGGCGGTGCGTTGGTATTTTCGCTTCACGCTGAGCATCCGCGACGTTGAAGAATTGATGGCGGAACGAGGGATTGAAGTCAGCCGCGAAGCTATCCGGTGTTGGGTGAACAAGTTTGGACCGCTGATTGCCGCAAACATCCGCCGTAATCGTGATCGTCCGACGGGCCGATGGCATTTGGACGAGGCGGTCGTCAGGATACGTGGTCGCCGAATGTATCTGTGGCGCGCGGTTGATGATGAGGGCGAAGTGCTTGATGTGCTGGTCCAAAAGCGAAGGAACAAGCACGCGGCCTTGAAGCT
>NZ_JAVXCU010000080.1:0-10538 GCF_036659295.1 Brevundimonas sp.
CTATTCCGCGCCGTGGGCCGCACCCAGCGTTCCGGCCAAGGCGATCAAGTGGCTGATGATGCGCCACGCGCCGCTGATCCTGCACACGCGCGCCGACATGGCGATGATCCGCTGGACCTTGCAGATGCTGCGTAACTGCACCCCTGCCCGATATGCGGTGAACAAGGGCCGCATGGTGCGTCTGGCCGAATATGCGCGCGACGAACTGGACCTGCTGCGCCAGAAGACCGGCATCCAGTATGACGGCCGCCAGCAAGGCACGCTGCAACTGTTCCGCACCGAAAAACAGCTGAAGGACGCCAAGAAGGACGTCGAGGTTTTGAAGTCCGAAGGCGTGGCGTACGAACTGCTGGATGCCGATGGCTGCCGCCGTGCAGAGCCGGGTCTGGCCCATTCGGAGGTTCCGTATGTCGGTGCCCTGCGCCTGCCCGGTGATGAAACCGGCGACTGCCGCATCTTTACCGAAACCCTGACCAAGATGGCCGAGGCCGCTGGCGTCAAATTCCGCTGGAACGAAACCATTTCGGCCATTTCGCGCGATGGCGACAAGATTGACGGCGTTCTGACCGACAAGGAAACGCTGACGGCAGATGCCTATGTCATGGCGCTGGGTTCGTGGTCGCCGCAGATGGTCCGCAATCTGGACCTGAAGCTGCCGATCTATCCGGTGAAGGGTTATTCCATCACCGCCGACATTCTCGACGATGCCAAGGCCCCCGTCTCGACCGTCATGGACGAGAGCTACAAGATCGCGATCACCCGTCTGGGCACCCGTATCCGTGCAGGCGGCATGGCCGAACTGAACGGTTTCAATCGTGATCTGGTCGCCCGTCGCCGCGATACGCTGAACTATTCGGTCGACAGCCTGTTCCCCGGTGCAGGTAATCTGAAGGACGCCGAATTCTGGTGTGGCCTGCGCCCGAACACGCCGGACGGCACCCCGATTGTCGGGGCCAGCAAATATTCGAACCTGTGGCTGAACACCGGCCACGGCACGCTGGGCTGGACCATGTCGTGCGGTTCTGCCGCCGTAATTTCGGACATGATTTCGGGCAAGACCCCCGCCATCAAGACCGACGACCTGAACCTTTCGCGCTATAATGGCTAAACGCAGCACTTGACCGTTCGCGCGGTCAGGTGTTCACCCCGCCTGTGAAAACCTCAGATTTCGATTTCGACCTGCCCGAAGACCGCATTGCCCTGCGGCCTGTATCTCCGCGTGACAGCGCCCGTTTCCTGATCGTCAAGGACGGCACGCTGCAAGACCGGATCGTGCATGAACTGCCCGACTTCCTGCAGGCGGGTGATGCGCTGGTGTTCAACGACACCCGCGTCATACCTGCCCGCATGAGCGGTATCCGCGAGCGTGTCGGACCGGAAGGCGAAATCCTGACCGTCGAGGTCGAGGCGACGCTGCACCACCGTGACGCCCCCGATGTCTGGTCGGCCTTTATGAAACCGGGCAAGCGGCTCAAGGTCGGCGACCGTGTGCGTTTTGGCAACGACACCGACCGCGCTTGCGAAATGGGCATGCTGGATGCCTTGATCGAGGCCAAGGGCGACGACGGTCTGGTCACGCTGAAATTCGATCTGGCTGGCCCTGCGCTTGATGACGCTATCCGCAATGTCGGCGTCATGCCGTTGCCGCCCTATATCGCGGCCAAGCGCCCCGAGGACGATCAGGACCAGAAAGACTATCAGACAGTCTTTGCCGAGCATGACGGTTCGGTCGCAGCCCCCACGGCGGGCCTGCACTTTACCCCCGAACTACTCGAAGCCCTGAAGGCGCGCGGCGTCTCCACCCATGCGGTCACGCTGCATGTGGGGGCTGGCACCTTCCTGCCGGTCAAGGCCGACGATACCAAAGACCACAAGATGCATTCCGAATGGGGCACGGTCTCGCAAGAGATTGCCGACGCCCTGAACGCGGTTCACTCACGCGGCGGCCGCATTGTCTGCGTCGGCACCACGTCCTTGCGTCTGCTGGAAAGCGCGACGGGCGATGACGGCGTAATCCGCCCGTTCCACGACGACACGGCCATCTTCATCACCCCCGGCTATCGCTTCAAGGCCGTGGACATTCTGATGACGAACTTCCACCTGCCTAAATCGACCCTGTTCATGCTGGTCAGCGCCTTTGCAGGCTATGACACCATGCAGGCAGCCTACAAGCACGCCGTGGACAACAAATACCGCTTCTATTCCTATGGTGACGGCAGCCTGCTGTTCCGCAAGGACTAGCGATCAGAACAGGCCGACCGCCGCGTCGGCCCAGATTACCAGAACAGCCAGAACAATGACCGCCCCCGCGATCCATCGGGCACGGGCGGTCAGCAGCTTCCAGACAGCCAGCTCATAAAGCAGCCCCGCCCCGACAAGCAGCAGGGCCGCAAAGGCAAAGTCTTCCGGTCCCCATGCGACTTCACGGGTGAACTGCATGGCAATGGCCGGAATAGCCAGAATGGCGGCAATCGCGCCCCACATCAGCGGGCGACGATAACGGGCCATAGGCGACATCGGGCGGGTGTGGGCAACCATGATGTGTGGTCTTTCCAAAAGACGCGGCTAAAAGGGTCAGGACGCAGATATCGTCCATAGCTGCAACGCCCGCCAACGCCGCCGGTTCTGCATGGCCAAGATTAAATCATCACAGCGTTTTATTCCTGCGGCATACCGGCCTATAGAAAGGTCATGGTTACCTACTATGACGATCTGCCCGAAGACCTTTCCGCCGCTCTAGACATCCTCGCCTCGGCGTCCGGTGTGATGCAGGATCCGTGGTGGGTGTTCGGTGGCGCGGCCATGGTGCTGGCCGGTTTGACCGACTGGCGGGTGCCGGATGTGGATGTGCTGTGCAGCCCCCGCGATGCCAAGGCCCTGATCGACGCCCTTTATGGCGAAGTGACCCCCGATCCGGGCGAAGGCCTGTTCCGATCGCGCGTCTATGGCCAGATCCTGACCACCCCTGTTCCGGTCGAAGTCATGGCCGAGATGGAGGTCCGCAATGGCGGCGACTGGCATATGGTGACCTTTGAAAGTCGTATCCCTGTAGCGGTAGACGGCGGACGCCTCTATATCCCCTCCGTCGCCGAGCAGATTGAGACCTGCAAACTGTTTGGCCGCCCCAAGGACCTGCAACGCGCCGAACAACTTCAGCGCCTGCTCTGAGACGCTGTAAGAACATTGCCCTTTCCATTTGATATCAAGGCCACCGATGGCCGCGCCCGCACCGGCGTCCTGAAAACCGCACGCGGCGACATCCGCACGCCAGCCTTTATGCCGGTTGGCACGGCGGCCACCGTCAAGGCCATGACGGTCGATCAGGTCAAACAGACCGGTGCCGACATCCTTCTGGGCAACACCTACCACCTGATGCTGCGTCCGGGACCGGAACGCATGGAGCGTCTGGGTGGTCTGCACAAATTCATGCACTGGGATAAGCCGATCCTGACGGACAGCGGCGGCTTTCAGGTCATGTCCCTGTCGGGCATCTCCAAGCTGACCGAAGAGGCTGTGACCTTCTCCAGCCACATCGACGGTTCCAAGCACGTCCTGACGCCGGAACGCTCGATACAGATTCAGGCCGATCGTCTGGGTTCGGACATCGTCATGCAACTGGACGAATGCGTCGCTTGGCCTGCCGAGGAAAAACGCGCCCGTCAGGGCATGGAGCTGTCGGCCCGCTGGGCTGTGCGCTCCAAGAACGCCTTTGGTACCCGCGACACGCAGGCTCTGTTCGGCATCCAGCAGGGCTCGACCTACGAGAACCTGCGCAAGGAAAGCTCGGAGCGCCTGCAGGAAATCGGCTTTGACGGCTATGCGCTTGGCGGTCTGGCCGTCGGCGAAGGCCACGAGGCCATGTGCGAGGTTCTGGATTTCGCGCCGGAGTTCCTGCCCAAGGATCGCCCGCGCTATCTGATGGGCGTCGGCAAGCCGATCGATCTGGTAGAGGCCGTCTATCGCGGCGTCGATATGTTCGACTGCGTGCTACCAACCCGTGCAGGCCGTCACGGTCAGGCCTGGACGTGGGATGGCCCCGTCAACATCAAGAATGCCCGCTTTGCCGAGGATGAGAGCGCACTGGACCCGATGGTCCCCTGCCCTGCGTCACAGGACTATAGCCGCGCCTATCTGCACCACCTGATCCGTGCCGACGAAATCCTCGGCAAGATCTTGCTGAGCTGGCACAACATTGCCTTCTTCCAGGCCCTGACGGCTGCCATGCGCGACGCCATCGAAAAGGGCGAGTTCGAGCAGTTCCGCAAGGACTTCCGCGCTCGCCACATCAAGGCCTGATCCAGATACAAAAACGGGGAGCTTCGGCTCCCCGTTTCTATTTGGCATCCTTAGTGGCGCTGATAGCCCGCGGGGGCGGCAGGCGGGGCGCAATTCTTTTGCTGGCCAATCCCCTTCAGGAAGGCGCGGCGCTGTAGGCCCGCGCGAACAGCGGCCTGCACTTCCTTGCTATGGCGATCTGCGCCCGTAAGGCGACGCACCCATGAGCGAGCCGGAATAAAGTCCGTCACCGTGCTGCGTACGGCATCCAGTGTCGCATCGGCCGCGGCATCGGCGGCCTTGTCGCCAATATCTGCTTCTTCTGTGTTGGCGGCGGCGTCCAGATCAGACCCCAGAGCCTCGTCCAGACGACCGATCTCGGCAGCAATGGCCGAACAGCTACCCATGCCCTGAACGCTGTAGGGCGCAGCCGCAGCCTCGTTCAGGACCGCCGGTATTTCCTGACGCACCAGGTTCAGGTCTTCCAGCGGGGCCTGCAAGGCACTGCCAAGACCCGAATTGACCTGCTCGACCCCTCTGGAGGCCGAAGAGGTCGCAGACTTGGGCGACAGGGTACCGCAGCCTGCAAGCGCGATGCCCGCAATGGCCAATGTGGCGATGGATGATGTTTTCATAGTTAAGCTAACCGCTCCCCGCGAAGGATGTTCCATCTTCGTAGGCGCAAACAGCCACACTGTCGCGCGTGCAACAATGCGAGGGGTAGCTTATTCAAATGTGCGGGAAAGTGATTTCCGCAGTGGTACGCCCCCTCGGGCTCGAACCGAGGACCCTCTGATTAAAAGTCAGATGCTCTAACCAACTGAGCTAGGGGCGCACACTGCGAAATCAAACACTTAGCTGCCGCTTCAGGAAGCCCGTGGGCGACCGCTCCGTGTGAGGGCGGTTTTTGTTGTATTCCGCCCCGAAGGTCAAGGGCCAGTTTGCGTCCAAGTGCGCTTTATTGCGAAATGAAGCGCTTTTTTCGGGTCCCGGACGGATTTCAGGCTGTTTTTGACATTCAAAACGCCCTCGGTGGAACCAGAACGCCCTTTTCGGCTTTCATAAGACGTTGAAATCTCTACGGATCGATTCGTGCCGACGATCGATTCTGAAGCCTTGCCGGGATTTCAGCGATACAAAAGGTTACGAGAAACGATGCCCCATCTGCCTCTCATTGCGCTAGCAATTCCAGATTCACAGACGGTTCATCGCCTGCGGTTCATTAAGCGTAATAATATGCTGGTAAACCTGACCTGACCGGCGTTGGAAATCTTCGAGAACACCATGACCATTCGCATCTCCTACACCACCGCATCTATCGCACTGGCGCTTGCAGGCGGCCTGATCCTTTCGAGTTGTGACAACTCATATGACCAGCATGACTCGGCGGTCATGGAGGTCGAACAGGTCGAGGACGCCGCCCCTGCTGCCGAAGAAGCGGCTACGCCGGTCGTCGCCGAGACACCGCAAGCCGCACCGGACACAGCCCCGACCGAGACCCTGCCGCCTGCGGTTCAAAGCTCCGAAGAATCGGTGCAGCCCGAAAGCGAAACGCTTTTCTATTAATCTGGATGACGAGGGCTGCTGCCAAGGCAGCCTCCGAATGCATTTGTTCCCGCAGCCCGAGAAAGTTACCCTACTAACTTCTCGACGGACTGCCTTTGGGAAGGACTTATTTTGACCGCTCGCCACGGCCTTCTGTTTTCCAGCGTTGCAGTCTGCGCCCTGATCGTATCTGCAACGCCTTCTCTTGCCGAACAGGCGCGGGCCACTTTCGAGTTCTGCTCCCCCCAAAGGGTCAATTACGGCGATCTGGATGACCGGCTGCGCCAAGCCATTGGCGAGGCGGGCGGAACCGAATTAGCGACCGCATCGCGCAAGCGTGCCTCTGCGGAGCGCGCCATGGAACTGGCCACCGAGCTTTTGCGGTCCGAAGGCTATTATGGCGGTTATGTCAGCCTGACCGACACGACCAACACCAATGCCCCGCCCCATCTGTGCGTCTATCCCGGCACACGGTTTACCGTGGTCGATCCTTCCATAAAGTGGTCGGACAGTCTGTTGTTGGTGAATATCACCGACAAGCCCGCTTCCATTGAGGAAGAGGCCAATGCCCCTCCGGCAACGGCCAGCGATATTGCCCCGCCCAACAATCCCGACAGCAACCGTACCGTCACCTACGATACGCGCGTTTTTGATGCCGCTGCGCCCGTACGGGCCGCTGACAGCCGTAACGAAGCCCGCAACGTCGTCGAAGATGCCCGCAAGGCTATACAGCTAGAGGGCAAACCTGCCCGCGCCGAAGACATTATTGCCGCCGAGTCCCGCATCCTGCGTGCCCTGCGCGAAGACGGCTATGCCGATGCCCGCGCACACCCGCGTCAGGTCCACATCATTCATCCGGACACTCAGGCCGGTTCATCCTCCCCGCAACTTGATCCCGAGACGGGAGAGGTGCTGGACGCGGCATCCGCAGATGCCGAGGCCACAACGCCGGGTAACGAAACGATTGCCAGTCTGGCGGACCAGTTGCACCAGAGCCTGATCGGCTCGACGCCGCCGCCTCAGGACCAGAAAGACAACGCCGAAACCCCTCCTGCACCCGACGGTGAAAACACCGGCACTGCCGACGAGCCTGAAGTTCCGGCCACCGTACCGGAAAGCCAGCGATATGCCGGTCACGCAGGCAATGTTGCCATCCCCTTCTTTGTGATCCAGGCCGGTGATCTGGTCCGCCTGAAAGAAGACGTGCTCCTGCTCGGCTCCGACGACAGCTCGACCTCGGGTCGTAGGACGCGCCCTGCGCAGCCGGAGACTGCGGAAGGCGAAAACGAAAATGACAGCGCCACGCCGCGTACCAACCGCGTGGCCGAGGACATCCCGCTAACCCGCACCCGTGCAAAATTCGTCCAGTCTCTGGTCACATGGAAAGAAGGCGACATCTACTCGCCGGAATTGCTGACCCGTCTGGAAAAAGACCTGTCGGATACCGGCGTCTACAATTCGGTCTCGGTTAATCTGGAGCGTCAGCCGCTTCGGATGCAAACCATCGAGAATGGCGTTGCCGGTCCCGTCCGTAATACGACCTCGTCCGATGACGCTCTGCGCGAAGTTCAGGTGCAGTTGGTGGACCGCGACAAGAAGTTGCTTGAAGCGGGTCTGTCCTATGCCACGCAGGACGGCGTCGGTATCGACCTGATGCAGAGCCAGTTCAACCGCTTTGGCCGTGCCGATACCCTGCGCTATATCCTCCGCGTGGCCGATATCGACAGCCGCATCGGTCTGGACTGGACCCGCCCGCACTTCCGCAAGCGTGGCCGCACCATTTCGGCCAGCGCCTTTGTGGTGAATGAAATCACCGATGCCTATGAACGTCAGGCCCTGACCTTTGACGCCGACGTCTCAGAGCGTCGTGGTGACAGATGGTGGGCCTCGGTCGGTCTTGGCCTTGATACCGGTCGCTATGCCGAGGTGCGTTATGACCCGATCACCCAGCAGGCGCTGAATCTGGACCGCGATCTGGCCATTGTAACCCTGCGCGGGGCCATGCGTACCGACCAGTCCAATGATCCGCTGGACCCGACCAGCGGCTGGAAGGCCAGCCTGTCGGCACAGCCGACCGCCGTGACGGGTGAAGACACCGTCTTCTTCCTGCGGACCGTAGCTGAGGCCAGTGCCTATTACGGGCTGGGCGAGAATGATGCCACGGTTCTGGCCGGTCGCGTGAAGATCGGCTCTATTGTCGGCGGCGACGAACTGGTTATCCCGTCGTCTCGCCTGATGTATTCGGGCGGCGGCGGATCGGTGCGCGGCTACTCCTATCAGAGCATCAACCCGCGCCTGCCGGACAATACACCGCGCGGCGGTCTTGGCCTGTTCGAAGCCTCGATGGAGGTCCGTCGCGACATCCGCGACAAGTGGCAGGCCGTCGCCTTTATCGATGCGGGCGCTGTCGGTTTCGAAGCAACGCCGAACCTGACCAATATGCGCTACGGTGCCGGTGTCGGTGTCCGCTACAAGCTGCCGTTCGGCCCTATCCGTGCCGATATTGCCATCCCGCTGAACAAGCGTGAAGGTGACTCCGAATTCCAACTCTATATTAGCATCGGCCAGTCATTTTGACCGAAACGCCCTCCTTGCCAGAGCCTGAACACGAAGCCGCGACTTCCGAAGAACAGACTCCTGCCGAACGCGCGAAAAAGCGCCGCCGCAAGCGCTCGCTTTTGCGCACTGTTGCCGTCTTTTCAGGCATCGGCATCGGTGCACTGGTGGGTGTGGGCGTGATCGCCCTTGTTGGCGGGCGCTATTATCTGTTGTCCGATTCCGGTCGCGAACTGGTCACCAGCTTTATCGCCGGCAAAAAGATCGGTCGCTACGGCGCTATCAAGGTCGAGGGCGTTAGAGGCGACCTCTTTGATGATTTCACCATCGATAAGATCACCGTCACCGACATCAATGGTGCTTGGCTAACAGCGGACGATGTGCGCGTGGACTGGTCGTTCTGGCCGCTGGTCATGCGCCGTTTCCGCGCCGACGAAATCACCGCCAAGAGCATCAATGTGCTGCGCCGTCCAGTGCTGGAGCCGCCGACGGAACCGGGCGGTCCCATGCCCATCAGCGTGGACATCGACAAGTTCGCCACAGACATCCACCTGATGGAGGAGTTCTCCAAGGAATATGGTCACTGGCGGCTAACCGGTGATGCCAATATCCCGCGCAATGGTGCCAAGAAAGCCAATGTCGACGCCCTGAGCCTCAGCCGCCCGGGTGACTTCCTGAAACTGGCCGCAACCTTCAGCGACAAGCCGGAAGAACTGCGCCTGAACCTTCAGGCGCAAGAAGCCATGGGCGGGCCTCTGGCCGGTGCCATGGGCTATTCACCCGATGCGCCATTCTCGGCGATCGCTGTGGTGGATGGCAACAGCGCCGACATCGTGATGAAAACCGGTGCCTTTACCCCGCTCAGCGTCAAAGGGCGCTTTGCCGAAGAAGGCTCGCGCCTGTCCGGCTATATGGATTTTTCGGGCTCGGACCTGCTGGCGCCGTTCATTGAGCGTATCGGCCGCACCGCCCGTATCGGCTTTGCCGCCTTCCCTGTGAAGAACCGCGAAGGGGCCCAGAATATCGGCTGGCGGCTGATTGCCGACAACATCCAGTCCTCGGCCTCGGGCACCATCCTGACCAAGGGCGGGTTCAAGGCCGAGAATATCGCTTTGGAGGTCGCAACCCCGTCCTTGTCGCGCCTCAGCGGTATCAAACTGGCCGATGCCACCAGCTTCAAGGGCGTGTTCAACGGCGATGCCAAAGACTTTACGCTAAAAGGTAATCTGGCCGCAGAGAATGCCGAGGTTTCCGAATACCGCATGGCCCGTCTGACGGGTCCGGTGGAGCTGTCGGTGGCACGCGGTGAGTATAATCTGCAAGGCCAGCTTCGCGCTGCGGGTGCTTCGACCGACGGTATGATCGGTGGCCTGATGGGATCGGCACCGGCGCTGGACCTGTCTGTCTCAATGCTTAAAGACGGGGCCATCCTGCTGCGCAAGGTTGATCTGCAAGGTCAGGCTGCCAGCCTGACCGGATCGGGCGGGCGCAATCTGGTCGGCGGTCTGAAATTCGATGGCGACATCGTCCTCAAAGACCTTTCACGCCTGTCGCCCAAGGCCCAAGGCGCATTCAATGCCCGTATTTCGGCCAATTCTCCCCGCGCCCGTGCGCCGTGGAGCCTGTCGCTGGACGGCACCGGCAACCGTGTCAAAACCGGCTTTGCCGAGGCTGACCGGCTGTTGGGCGACCGCCCCAAACTGAAACTGGCAGGTAGCCTGAATCAGGGCGTCTTGTCCGTGACGCAGGGCCGTCTGGATGGTGACAAGAACACCTTCGTCAACGCCATGGGCCAGTTCAACAACGGCAATCTGGCGCTGAAACTGAACTGGAATGCAGCGGGTGAGTTCCTGATCGGCCCGATCTCGATCCCCGAAGCCATTCGCGGTTCGGGTGCCCTGACCGGCAGCCTGAACTATCCGGTCGTCAATCTGCGCTCCGACTTCCAGCAAATCCGTCTGGCCGACAATGTGTCGCTGGATAATGCCATGCTGGCCATCAACTACAGCAAGCGCCCGCATCCCAACCAGACCAATGGCTTTGTCGACCTGCGCGGCACGATGGGTGGCCATGCTGCCTATGCCCGCAGCTTCTACAGCTTCATCCCCGACGGTGTGCGCCTCAGCGACCTGAATGTGAATGCGGGCGGCGTGCGCGCAGCA
>NZ_JAVXCU010000081.1:0-10404 GCF_036659295.1 Brevundimonas sp.
TCGGTGCCCGAACGTCTTCCTCTCCGCCATAGCCCTCGCCGCTACAGTGCTCTTTTGGCTATGAGTCCTGAGCCTAGGGCGGTGATGTCGGAGGCTTTGTGGAGTTTGAGTTTGCGACCTTCCGCAATCAGGGCCGTGATCGGCAAATACTCGATCGACAGCTGAATGGATGCGGGAAGGTTGGGGGCGTCTGGAACGGGAGCGTCGTGCGCAGAAATGGTCATGAACATAGTCCTTTATGCAGGCGTGAGGGCGCACGCCCGCACTGCAGGACTATGCCGCCTCAGCCGAAGAGGGTGGGAGGTTGTGACGGCAGGCCGGCATCACCGGCTGCTCTGGCGTCTATGGATAGCTGGAACATTTGTTCGAACGGGCCGTAGCCAATGAGAATGAAAAGACCGGAGCCAAGAAGAGGAGATCAGACCGAAGCCGAGAAGGGGATCACAAGAGGAGCAACTGAGGGACTTACTGAGTTCAACACGGCACAGCTGGGAAGCAGCCCAAGCTTTGGCAATGGGGCCAGCTAAATGTTTTTGAACATCGGTGGACTAGCGCTGCAATCGGAGCGTTAGTGCGGGTGTTCCGCCCGGCCAAGCCGGGCTCGGATCAGTAGGGGCAAGCCGCTCCAGATGATCCGAGGAACACCATGCTGACCTTCCACAACATAGAGCCGCAACCGGTTGCAAAGGTGCCGAGCAAACAGGCGCAACTGATTACCCTCCTGCAGCAAGAGGGTGGGGCCACGATGAAGGCCATGACCCAGGCCACAGGCTGGCAGCCGCACTCGGTTCGAGGCGCAATCGCCGGCGTACTGCGCAAGAAGGGCTATCTGGTCCAAAGCTACAAGCATGAGGGCACGCGTTACTGGTCCATCCAAACCGAGGCAGGCCAATGAACGAGATCAAGGCCTTGGTCGCGGCGGTGGCAAGCATGACTCTGGAAGAGGTGCGCTACGTTTGGCGCGAGCGGTTTGGCGAGCCGCCGGCCTTGCGATCGACCGATATGATGAGAAGGGCGCTGGCTGACCGGTTGCAGCAGGAGAGTTCATCGCATCCGTTGGACAAGCGTTTGGCGCAACTGGCGGCTCGGCACCGGACAGGCTCCAAGCCCACCGTGGTGGCTCACAGCTTCAAGACCGGCTCGCTGATCCAGCGCGAATGGCAAGGCGAGCGCCATCAGGTGGAAGTGGTGGAAGGTGGCTATGTCTGGAAGGGGCAAAGCTATAAGAGCTTGTCAGCCATCGCCCGCGAGATCACGGGCTCGCGCTGGAACGGGCCGCGCTTCTTTGGTCTGCGTGAGGATCAGGCCTGATGCAGACCAAGACCATCCGCTGCGCCATCTATACCCGCAAGAGCACCGAAGAGGGGTTGGAGCAGGACTATAACTCCCTGCATGCCCAGCGCGATGCCTGCGCCGCCTATATTCTCTCGCAAGCGGGTGAGGGCTGGAGCTTGTCGCCGGAGGTCTATGATGATGGTGGCTATTCGGGCGGGTCGATGGAGCGTCCGGCCCTCAAGCGGCTGATGGCAGACATCGAGGCCAAGAAGATCGATGTGGTGGTGGTCTATAAGGTCGATCGCCTGACCCGCTCATTGGCCGACTTCTCCAAGATCGTGGAAGTGCTGGACCGGACCGGCTCCAGCTTTGTCAGCATCACCCAGGCCTTTAACACCACCACCTCCATGGGGCGGCTAACCCTGAACGTGCTTTTGTCCTTTGCGCAGTTCGAGCGTGAAGTGACCGGAGAGCGGATCCGCGACAAGATCACCGCCTCCAAGAAGAAGGGGCTGTGGATGGGAGGCACCCCGCTGCTGGGCTATGACCCTGACGGGCGAACCCTAAAGATCAACGAACAAGAAGCCGACGCCGTGCGCTGGATGTTCTCCCGCTATCTGGAAGTGAAGTCGGTGCACCAGATGGTCAAGGATGCCTCGGCTAAGGGCATCTGCGCCAAGCGCTGGGTTAATCGCCACGAGATTGAGACCGGTGGCGGGCCGTTGCAGCGCGGGGCCATTTACTACCTGCTGCGCAATCGCACCTATATTGGCGAGATCCCCCACAAGGATGAATCCTACCCCGGTCAGCACGAGGCGATCATCTCTCGTGAGACCTTTGATGCGGTGCAGGCCTTGCTGGATGAAACCCGCCGCACCCGCAAACCGGGCAAGGCCCGCCCCGCACATACCGGCGCACCGTTGTGCGGACTGATCTTTGATAGTGCAGGGCAGGTGATGTCGCCGGTCAATGCTGGCCGTAAGGGCGGGGCGACCTACCGGTACTATGTCTCGACCGCGGTACAGAAGGGGCGAAAGTTAGAAGCGGGAGTGCATCCCCGCGTGCCTGCGCCGGTGATCGAAGAGGCCGTGCTCAAGGCGGTGGCTCCCTTGCTGGAGACCAGGACATCGCCGAGTTGGGATCAGGTGCGCGATGTGATTGATCGCATCGAGGTGCAGCGCGAGGGGCTGAAGATCAGGCTGGATCCGACACGCCTGACCGAGTGCCCCATCAGCGATGCAGGACGCATGCGATTGGCGCAACTGGATCAGGAGCAAAACCAGCCGGTCATCCTCTGCCCGATAAAGATCGCCAAACGCGGTGGACTGACAGTGCTGGGGCCCAATGGCACCGAGGCCATCATCAAGCGCAATCTGGATCCGGCCTTAAGTTCCGCACTGGTTAGGGCCGAGGCTTGGAAGCGCAAACTCTTGAACAGCGAGGTGACTCGTCTGGAAGACTTGGCCCGGGCTGAAGACATCAACTCTACCTATGCCGCGCGCATGCTACGGGTGGCTTTCCTGGCTCCGGAGATTAAGGCCAAGATCATTGAGGGTTTAACCGATGAGCGTCTGACTTTGCAAAACATCATGAGGCAGGATGTTCCGCTGGATTGGGATGATCAGCGGGCTCTTTTTATGGACTGAATCCATTCGCTGATATCGTGATTTGAATCCCTGATACGGTCGATTTATTCCCTGCTCGGCCGTTTTATTTTCCCTGTTAATTTGTAAGGGAAATGAGCTGCCGCACTATCAAAAGCCCCGCTACAGCGGGGTTTTGTCGGTTTGGTGCCAGGCTTCCGCTATCAAAACACAGGCGATATTCCCTGTTATTCCCTGTAAACAGGCAAAGGGCGCGCCAAACTCTAGCGCCGCTGCGCAAACGGAGACGGGCGGGAGAATGAGGGGCATAACTGCGCCATCAGCCATCTCTGGAGACGGCAAATAGCCCAGGTGGGCTGCGCAAGTTGCGGTAATGTCGGGGGTATTTGCGGGCGACCCGCATAGCCCGCTTTAGCGGGCGAATAGATGGCGGGAAGATATGGATTCGAAGCTGAGATATAGTTTTGGCTGCAAGCCACGGAAATGTCGCGGCTTAAAGTATTCAGAATCTACCTTAGAGATTTTGATAAAGTATATAGCCAGTTTTATTGGAAATATTCATAACTTACTCAGTCTCTGATGTAGATTTTAAGTAAACATGACTAGTGTGTACTTAATTATACTTACTAGTTGTTGTTGAATAGATGGCGGAAGAGGTGGGATTCGAACCCACGGTAGGCTCTCACCTACGCCGGTTTTCAAGACCGGTGCCTTAAACCGCTCGGCCACTCTTCCGTCAGGCGCTTGGTGCGCGAACCTTGCGAGTCAGCGGCGAGTCGCAAGGCAGCGCAGTGCTTAGCGGGAAATGTGTCGCGGGCTCAAGTCGAAAACAGCTAATATGCGTTAACCAAACTCCAAGTTTGCCGTGTGCATGGTGGGGTATGCAGTCGGTAACCTTCCCCCATTCGTCGCCTTTGATGTCCTTAAGCTTCCACAAGGGGGCATTTCGTACAGTCTTGATGGTGTCCGCCTTGGTCACGTTGTCCGCCTGTGCGTCAGCGGGGGGCGGCAAGGGCGGGGCCTTACCGCGTGACATTCCTTCGGTCAGCGATGCGGCTCCGTTCGTGTCGGGAACGATGCGGCCCTATACGATCCGCGGGCGCACCTATCGTCCGGCTGAACAGCCTGATTATAACGAGACGGGGCAGGCATCCTGGTACGGACAGTATCATCATGGACGCTCGACCTCGACGGGCGAGCGGTTCGACATGAATGCGCTGACGGCGGCGCATAAGACCTTGCCGCTGCCCAGCATGGTCGAGGTAACCAATCCCGCCAACGGACGGCGGGTTTTGCTGCGGGTGAATGATCGCGGGCCGTTTGTCGACAGCCGCATCATTGACCTGTCACGTGGTGCCGCTGATGCATTGGGCCTGCTTAATCAGGGTGTGGGCGAGGTGAGGGTGCGCTATGCAGGTCGTGCCCCACGCTCGGGTGGCGGGATGCGCTTGGCTGATGTCGGTAGCCGTGGCGCGAACCAACCGGCAGAGCAGCCATCGTCGGTGCAAAATGCGCCTTCGTCGACCGCGCGCCCGTATAATGAAGTGGCTCGCGAACGACCGCGCCAGCCTGCGCGTACGCAGGCAGCAACGCGTCCAGCAACGACAACCAATTATCCGCGCACTCGCCGCGATGTGCCGATCCCCGATCAGCCATTACCGCCATTGATGCCGGCGCGTAACGCGCCACTGGTGGCATCGGCCGCTGTGCCAGCTCCGGTACCTGTGCCCGTTTACACGCCGCCGCCTGTCGCGCCTGTGCCAACGCAAGCCAGCGGCCCCTATCGTGTCCAGGTCATGTCATTCGAAGAGCGGGCGTTCGCTGACGGTATTGCCCGACGGGTAGGCGGTGACGCAGTTGTGGAAAGTTTCGAGCGTAACGGCCGCACGCTTTATCGCGTGGTTGTGGGCTCCGGTGCTGATCGCGAAGGGGCTGAACGTCTGCGTCAGGCGATCATCGCACGCGGTTTTGCGGATGCCTTGTTGATAGCCGACTGAATCGGGGTGACTTCCGGCGCGGGCGCGGCCATTGTGCGCCCGTGCGAGGCAGATTCATTACATTCGAGGGCGGCGAAGGTGCCGGTAAGACCACGCAGGCGCGCCTGCTGGCAGAGCGCCTGCGTGAGCGTGGCATAGACACCGTGCAGACGCGCGAGCCGGGGGGATCCCCCGGTGCCGAGGAGATCCGCGCCATAGCGGTTTCCGGTGACGCAGAGCGCTGGTCGGCGCGGACGGAAACCCTGTTGATGTATGCGTCCCGTTCGGACCATCTGGAGCGCAAAATTCTTCCTGCGCTGGAAGAGGGCAAATGGGTGGTTTGTGATCGCTTTGCCGATTCCAGCCGCGCCTATCAGGGCGCGGGCGGCGGTGCGCCCGATAGCCTGATCGAGGCGCTGGATGAGCATGTGGTCGGCGACAACCAGCCAAACCTGACCGTGGTGTTTGATATTCCGGTCGAGGTGGGGCTGGAGCGCGCCTTTGGCCGTGGTCTGTTTGAAACCCGCTTTGAGTCCAAGGGGCTGGAGTTCCACCAGAAGCTGCGCGAGGGTTTCCTTGCCGTGGCGGTGCGCCATCCCGAGCGTTGTGTGGTGCTGGATGCCACCGGCGAGGTTGAAGAGGTTGCCGAGCGGCTGTGGGCCGTGGTGGAGGAGCGGCTGCTTTGAACGAGCATCCGCGCGACCGTTACGATCTTGTTCCCGATCTGAAGGCGGAAGAGGCCTTTCTTGACGCGCTTGGACGCGGACGGCTGCACCATGCGTGGCTGCTGTGCGGTGTCGAGGGCGCGGGCAAGGCGTCGTTTGCCTATCGGGCAGCCCGTCGACTTTTAGGGGCTGCGCCTGATCCGTCGCGCGGGCCTTTGGGGGCCTCACCTCATGATCCCGTATCGCGTCTGGTAGCGGCACAGGCCCATCCCGATCTTTTGGTGCTGGAACGTATCATCGAGGGTGGCAAAACCAAGAAGGCCATCTCGGTGGATCAGGCCCGCCAGTTGCCGGAATTCTTTTCCAAGAGCCCTTCTCAAGCCAAATACCGCGTGGCGATTATTGATGCTGCTGATGATTTAAATATCAATGCAGCCAATGCTTTACTTAAAATTCTTGAGGAACCACCTGAAAGTGGTGTGCTGTTCCTCGTGACCCATGCGCCGGGGCGCTTGTTGGCAACCATTCGTTCGCGTTGCCGTCGTTTGAGCTTTCCGGTGTGGACCGAGGCGAAGCTGGCCGAACTGGTGCAGCAACGCACGCAGGTGTCTTGGGAAGAGGCCGAGAGCGCGGCTTCAATGGCGGGTGGCTCGCCGGGTGCGGCGCTGAGCCTGGCGTCCGGGCCTTTGTTCGAAATGGACCAACTGGCCCGCATGATCGTCGAGGGCGCAGGTCTTGACCGCAAAGAAGAGCTGGATGTGGCTTCCAGCTTCCGCGGTGCAGAAGGCGCAGTACGATTTGACGCGCTGATGGATCGTCTGATTGCCACAGTTAAGCGCCATGCTGCGCAAACCGGTGGGCGCGAGGGTGCGCGCTGGGCGGAACTGTGGGGCCGTCTGTCGGAACTGCCTGAACGGGCCACCGGATTGAATATGGATAAAGGTGATGTGCTGCTGGGTGCGCTGGCAGACATTGCGCGTACCAAGGCTTTGCACTGAACCATGCTGATCGATAGTCACGTCAACCTTCACGCCCCGCAGTTCGACGAGGATCGCGACGAGGTTATCGCCCGCGCCCGCGAGGCTGGCGTAGAGATGATGGTCGAGATTTCGGATAAGCTGTCGACCTTCGAGGCGACGCATGCTCTGGCAATGGCGCATCCGGATATCTGGTGCACGGTGGGGGTTCACCCACACGAGGCCAAGGACTATGCCGACCTGAAGGCCGATACCCTGATCGAACTGGCCCAGCGCGACCGCGTTGTCGGCATTGGCGAGTGCGGTCTTGATTTCCACTATGATCTCAGTCCGCGCGACATTCAGGCCAATGTGTTCCGCCAGCATATCATCGCCGCACGCGAGACGGGCCTTCCTCTGATCGTTCATACGCGCGAAGCCGACGATGTTTGCGCGGCCATTCTCAAAGAAGAAATGGCCGTCGGAACGTTCAAGTTCCTTATGCACTGCTACACGAGTGGTCTAGAACTAGCTGATATTGCTGGTGATCTTGGGGCGTGGTTCTCGGTGTCGGGTATTGCGACATTCAAGGCCGCCGAGGATGTGCGCGAAGTGATCCGCATCATGCCCAATGACCGGATTATCGTCGAAACCGACTGTCCGTATCTGGCCCCGATCCCGTATCGCGGACGACGCAACGAGCCGGCCTATATTAGCCATGTACTGGCCAAGCTGGCCGAGGTGCGTGGCTGGTCCCCCGAAGAGGCGGATCGTTTGACGACAGACGCCTTCTTTGGTCTGTTCCATTCCATACCAAGACCGTAACGCCCTATGGTGGATATCATGGTGGATGAGCTGGAAGTTGTCATTCTGGGGTGCGGATCGTCTGGTGGCGTACCCCGTGGCGATGGCAACTGGGGTGTGTGCGATCCGCAAAATCCGCGTAACCTAAGAACACGCTCGTCTGCTCTGTTCCGCCGTATCGGAACGGGTGGCGTGACCAATGTGGTGGTGGATACCTCGCCGGAGTTTCGGCAGCAGATGGTGATGGCGGGCGTGCGGCATCTGGATGCCGTACTCTACACCCACGATCACGCCGACCAAACCCACGGCATTGACGATATCCGTGTCTTCTTCATTCAGGGCGGGCAGCGCATTCCGGTGTGGCTGGATCAGGCGACATATAACTCGCTGATGAAGCGTTTCGGCTATGTGTTCGAGTTGCAGAACAACTATCCGGCCATTGCCGAGGCCCATCTGATCCCGCCGCACGGCACGCCTTGGTCGGTGGACGGGGCAGGCGGGGCTGTGCCGGTCGTGACGTTCGATCAGGCGCACGGGAATATCCGCGCGGTTGGCTATCGTATCGGTGGCCATAACGGGACGGGAGGCGTGGTCTATTCGCCGGACGTTTCCGATCTGGACGAGGCGGCTATCGAGGCTGTGCGCGGTGCGGACCTGTGGATCGTCGATGCGTTACGCTATCATCCGCACCCGACCCACGCGCATCTGGACAAGACGCTGGGCTGGATCGCCGATGCAGGCGTCAAACGCGCGGTGTTGACCAATCTGCATATCGATATGGACTATGAGGCGCTGAACAAGCGCCTGCCAGCGGGTGTCGAGGCTGGATTTGACGGCTGGTCGGCGCGTTTCTCTCTGGGCTAACCCACCACACGCGGACAACTCTCGTTACCTGTCAGGGCGATGGCTTTACCCCCGTCGCTATCGGTGCGACCCCATAGGCGATCTGCGATTCCCGCATCGGGAGCACAGCAGGGCAGTTGGGAGTGAGGAATGTCCGGCTTTGTCGAAAGCCTGCGTTTGGAAAACGCAGCGGGTTGGGATGGCTGCGTCAGGCACCGCTATGTCGATGAACTGTTGGCAGGCAGCATCTCGGACGAGGTGATGGGCCGCTATCTGGTTCAGGACCACCGTTTCATTGATGCCTTTGTGACACTGGTCGGTGCGGCGGTGGCCTCGGCCGATCTGTTCGAAAGCCGTCTGCGTCTGGGGCGTTTCCTTGGCATGGTGTGCAGCGACGAGAACGACTATTTCATCCGCTCGTTCGCGGCGTTGGGTATTGGTGAAGAGCGCCACGATATTCCTGATGCCGCGCCGACGGCGGGTTTCAAAGCTCTGATGAAAGAAGCCGCGGCTACCCGTTCCTATGCAGCTATCATGGCGGTGTTGAACGTTGCCGAGGGGCTTTATCTGGACTGGGCGCAACGCCTTGATAGTCCGATGCCTGAAAACTTCATCCATGCTGAATGGATTACTCTGCACGACAACCCGTTCTTCGTCGATTTCGTCACCTTCCTGAAGGGCGAGCTGGACCGTGTTGGTCCCGCCGAGGCCGATATGGCGCGCGACTTCTTTAAACGTGCTGTCGATCTGGAACTGGCCTTCTTTGATGCTGCCTATGAGGGGGATGCATAATGGATTTCTTCGACCGTCTGAAAGCGGCTGCCCATGATGACTGGCAGTCCTATGTGGACCACGATTTTGTGCGCATGATGGGCGAGGGCACGCTCCCTCACGACGCGTTCAAGGCCTATCTGGTGCAGGACTATCTGTTCCTGATCCAGTTCAGCCGCGCCTATGCGCTGGCAGCCTATAAGGGCCGCACGCTTCAGGACATCAAGGCGGCACAGGATACTATGGCCGCCATCCTGAACGAGATGAACCTGCACCTGCGTCTGTGCGAGCGCTGGGGGCTATCGGCGGCTGATGTCGAGGCGACAGAGGAGCATAACTCCAATATTGCCTATACCCGCTATGTGCTGGATTGCGGCATGTCGGGCGACCTGCTGGACCTTCATGTGGCCCTGATCCCGTGCGTGATCGGCTATGGCGAAATCGCCAAGTCGCTGGCCCCGAACGGGCCGGATGCACTGGGGGATCACCCTTATCGCGAATGGATCGGCGAATATGCAGGCGAGGGTTATCTGGCCGCCGCCGCAGGTGCCCGCGCCAATCTGGATCGACTGGCCCAGCGCGGCGTCTCGGATGAACGCTTTGCGGAACTGGTGAAGATATTCGCCAGAGCCTCGCGACTGGAAGCCGGTTTCTGGCAGATGGGTCTGGATCTGGGCCACGAAGCCAAGTTGGCCTAAAACGATCAAGACATCATAGGGCGGAGGCGCATTGTTGGTGCTTCCGCTCTTTGTGAATGAGACAAGAGAAGACCACTCTTAAGGCAGACGTTTTAGATGGCTGCAAAGGGTGGTTAGCAGACTTCCGCTACGTAGCGTGCAGCATAGCTTGGGGCACATCTGCCGAGGCACCGTCGTCGTACTCGACGGTGTAGACATTGCCGGTCGGAAACTCGTCGAGGTATGTCCCAGACCGTTCATATTGACGGGAAATCCCGACAATTGATGCCGTCGACCCCGGGCGTTGCCAAGTGGGAGCATGATCGGCAACGACCACTAAGTCGTTCCAAGTGAACGTCGGCTCGCCTCCCGTAGATGCGCTTATCTGGCCTTCGACGAATCCCAACTCCTCGCGCAGAGTCGCGATGTCTTCGGCCGTCGCTGACACGACGCCGGACGTGAAGTCTTGCAGCAAGTGGGACAGGTGGGCGCGGTCAGCGAGAAGGTCGGATAGTGCAGGTTCTTCGTCCATGGGGGCAGAGTGTCTCATTCTCGACCTACCAGCAATGGCTCGAAATGACCGCTATGGCTCGATAGCGGTCTGGGGCGCATGTGCGATCAGCCGCCTACTTCACCTTTTCGATCAGAGCCATGGCGGCGGCTGGATTGCGAACCTTTGCGCCGGAGATGAAATAGGCGAAGACGTCGCCATTCTTGGCCCATTCGCGGGTTTTGGCGGCGATGGCGTTTAGCTCTTCGTCGGTCATGCCGGTGGGTTCGTCCTCGCGGCTGGACATCAGGCGCGCATAGGTGAAGTCGGCGGTGCGCTCGTC
>NZ_JAVXCU010000082.1:0-10143 GCF_036659295.1 Brevundimonas sp.
GGGTTGATGCCAAGACCATGGCCCAACCAGCCCTAAAGGCCGTTCAAGATGGTGAAACTGTCTTCGAGCCGAAGTCCTACGAGAAGATCTATTTCGAGTGGCTGAACAATATCGAGCCGTGGTGTGTTTCGCGCCAACTGTGGTGGGGCCACCAGATTCCGGCATGGTACGGTCCTGACGGCGAAATCTTCGTTGCTGAAACCGAGGAAGAGGCGCGCGCCGAAGCCGAGGCTAAGCTGGGTGCTGGCGTTGTCCTGACCCGCGAAGAAGACGTTCTGGACACCTGGTTCAGCTCGGCTCTGTGGCCGTTCTCGACCATGGGCTGGCCGGAAAAGACCGACGATCTGGCGCGTTTCTATCCGACGGCTGATCTGGTCACGGCAGCGGACATCATCTTCTTCTGGGTTGCCCGCATGATGATGATGGGCAAGCACTTCATGGGCGATGCGCCGTTCAAGCGTGTCATCATCAATGGCCTCGTCCGTGACGAGAAGGGCCATAAGATGTCGAAGTCCAAGGGCAACGTCATCGACCCGCTGGAGATCGTCGACGAGCTGGGTGCTGACCCGCTGCGCTTTACTATGGCGATCCTGTCGGGCACGCGCGACATTAAATTGTCGAAGCAACGCATTGAAGGTTATCGTAATTTTGGAACCAAGCTGTGGAATGCCGCACGCTTTAGCCAGATGAACGAATGCGCCCGCATTGACGGTTTCGACCCGTCGAACGTGGAGCAGACCATCAACCGCTGGATCCGTGGCGAACTGACCAAGGCCCAGCGTTCGATCTCGGAAGCGATCGAAGGTGGCCGTTTCGACGATGCTGCCACCGCACTGTACCGCTATATCTGGAACGTGTTCTGCGACTGGTATCTGGAACTGGCCAAGCCGGTGTTCCAGGGTACTGACGAAGCCGCCAAGGCCGAGACCCGCGCCATGACCGCATGGGTTCTGGACGAGACTCTGAAGCTGCTGCATCCGGTGATGCCGTACATCACCGAGGAACTGTGGGCCGAACTGGGTAAAACCGGTCCGGCGCGTGAAAGCCTGCTGATCGGTGCGGCTTGGCCGGAACTGCCGGAGAGCTATATCGACGCCTCGGCCGAGCAGGAAATCGGTTGGGTTGTTGATCTGATCGGCGAGCTGCGCGGTCTGCGCGCCGAAATGAATGTGCCGCCGTCGGCCAAGCCGCCGCTGGCCTTCGTGGGTGCCGATGACAGCATCAAGGCGCTGGTCGAGCGTCACCGTCCGCTGATCCTGACGCTGGGCCGTGTGTCCGAAGTGTCGGTGCTGGATGCTGCGCCGTCGGGCGCTGTGACCTGTGTGTCGAGTGGTGCGACCGTGGCCTTGTCGCTGGCCGACTTCATTGACCTGAACGCCGAAAAGGCACGTCTGGCCAAGGAAGTTGCCGTGTTTGAAAGCGATATCGGCCACTACAACAAAAAGCTGGGCAACCCGAACTTTGTGTCGCGTGCTGCACCGGAAGTGGTCGAAGAACAGCGCCAGAAACTGGCCGATGCCGAAGCGGGCAAGGCCAAGCTGGTCGCGGCTCTGGCTCGACTGGAAGCAATGGCGTGAGCCGTATCAGGCTCGACCAACACCTTGTGAACCTTGGACTGGCCGAAAGCCGGTCCAAGGCCAAGGCTGCCATTGAGGCGGGGAATGTCAGCGTGGACGGTGAGGTGGCTAAGGCCGCCTCGCTGAAAGTACTGGAAGATGCCGTCATTCAATACACCGCCGCGCACCGCTGGGTCGGGCGAGGTGCATTGAAGCTGGAAAAGGCTTTCGAGCTTTGGCCGCTGGATGTCGCGGGCAAGGTTGTGATGGATGTCGGTGCCTCTACGGGCGGCTTTACCGAGGTGTGCCTTGATAAGGGTGCGGCCAAGGTTTTTGCCGTCGATGTGGGGCAGGGGCAGATGCACGCGAAGATCGCTGCCGATCCGCGCGTAGTGAACTTTGAAAAGACCGATGCGCGTGAACTGACAACAGAACAGATCACCGAGGCCCCAAGCCTGATCGTCTGTGATGCCAGCTTTATCAGCCTGTCAAAAGTGCTGCCGGTGCCGCTGTCTCTGGCGGCGGACGGGGCGCATCTGATGACATTGGTAAAGCCCCAGTTCGAGGCGGATGGTCCATCGGGTGTGGGCAAGAAGGGCGTTGTCAAAGACCCCGAGGCCCATCAGGCGGCGGTGACCAAGGTGCGTGACTGGCTGGAAAGTATTGGCTGGGCCGTGCAGGACGTGGCGAACAGTCCGATCACCGGTGGAGACGGCAATACCGAATTCCTGCTCTGGGCACGCAAAACCTAGAAACAATACCCCGAAATAGAATGAGGGCCGCCGGAGTGATCCGGCGGCCCTCTTCGCATCGTCAATCGACAGGGGGGCTGAAGTTTAATCGACGATGCGATAGCGGCCGTTATTGTCCGGGCAGGTACGGACATGGCGGGTTTCTACGCGACCATCCGGCATACGAATTTCGCTTTCGGCCAGACGGCAACCATCATCGACCGGAGCCGGTTTGGAATAGCCGCGGTCATAGTCTTGAGGATAGTCGCGGTAATAGTCGTAGCTGTCGTCACGGCGGTTATCACGCGGATCATAGGTCGGGGCGGTCGGGCGTGTTTCGTAATAGACCGGCGCGGCGGGCGGATAATCACCAGGGGTGCAGGCGGCCGTGCTGCGACCAACACCGGCACCGATTGCGGCACCCAGAACGCCGCCCAGCAGGCTGCCTTCGGTGCGACGACCGCGCGAGGCGACTTGCGAGCCGGCAATAGCGCCAATGGCAGCACCCAACATGCCCGAGCCTGCCTGACGCTGGCGCTGATCACGAACGCATGGGTCGTAATAGGCCTGGTTCTGGCCATAGGAGCCGTAGGAGCCATAGTTTTGAGCCGAGGCCATGGTCGGCATGACCGTTGCGGCACATGCGATGGCGGCGAGTGCAAAGGCAGATTTCTTGGCGATCATTTTACCCGGCTCCTGTGAGGAGCGGCCATGAGGTCCGCTCCGTCTTGATGTCAGGATTAGCGGGATGAACCTGAACGGTATTTGAACAAACGCAGTGAAAGCTGTTCATTTTCGTTCACCTTTGTTTTTGCCGCTTTCTGTCGCTAGAAGCAGCACATGACTCAGACACTGACCATTACCCGCATGGGCCACCAGGGCGACGGGATCGCCGATACGCCGCATGGTGCCGTCTTCGTACCGGGGGCATTGCCGGGCGAGGTTGTCCGCGCCGAGGTAAAGGATGGCCGTGTCGAGAGCTTTGAAATTATCGAGGCCAGCGCTGATCGCCGCCCTAATTTTTCCGAAGCCTATGCCGAATGTGGCGTAGCGCCTCTCCAGCACTGGGCGGATGCGCCCTATCTGGAATGGAAGCGTGATGTCGTCGCTCACACGCTCAAGCGTGAAGGGCTGGAGACCGAGATCGAGGCGACGGTTGCAACGCCGCCCGCCACGCGCCGCCGTATTGCCCTGCATGCTCGTCGTGGTCCCAATGGCCGCGTGCTTCTGGGTTTCAAGGCGCGTCGTTCATGGCGTCTGGTCGAGGTGCGTGACTGTCCGGTGTCCGATCCTGCGCTGGTGGTGGCGTTTCCGGCGCTGGCGCGGGTGGCCGATGCGTTCCTGGTGCATCCGAAATCTGCACCGACATTGCATGCAACCCTGACCGATACGGGTATCGATCTGGATGTGACGGGCGTCGAAAAGCGTTCGGGCGGTCCGGGCGCAGACCAGATTGCCAAGGCGATTGCCGCAGCTGCCGAAGGTGGCCTGGCGCGTCTTAGCCTTGATGGCGATACGTTGGTCATGGAGCGCCAACCGCGCATCACGTTTGGCAGGGCATCTGTGCCGATCCCCGCTGGTGGATTCCTTCAGGCTTCGCCTGCGGCGGAACAGGCCATGGTGGAACGTGCCGTGGCTGCGGTTAAAGGCTCCAAGAAGGTAGCGGACCTGTTCTGCGGCGCAGGCACCTTTAGCTTCCCGCTGGCCGAGGTTGCCTCGGTGATGGCAGCAGATTCTGCGGCGTCCTCGATTGCCGCGCTGAAGGCAGGGCTTTCGACTGCACAAGGCTTGAAGGGTATCGAGGCGCAGGCCCGCGACCTGTTCCGTCGCCCGCTGTCGCCCTATGATCTCAAGGGTTGCGACGCCATCGTCATGGACCCGCCGCGTGCGGGGGCCTTGGAGCAAACCCAGCAATTGCCGGGCACCAAGGTGCACACTGTTGTGGGCGTGTCGTGTAACCCGCAGACCTTTGCCCGCGATGCGCGCGTTCTGGTCGATGCCGGTTTTACACTGGAAAAAGTGACCCCGATTGACCAGTTCATCTGGTCCTCCCATATCGAATTGGTCGGCATCTTCCGCCGCTAGGGGTTTGAAAAATGACTGAAGCGCACGATGTCGACGATGTGGATGGCGGCGGGTTCGATTTCGATGACTGGGATCGTTTGAAACCGTTTACAGGCCGTGTTGCGACGCTGGACGATGTTCAGTCCAAGGCGGCTGTGTTTGCTCTGGGCGATACCGAGCGTCCTTATCCTATGGACATTGAGTTGCCCCAGCCTGCCATCTGGTGGGATGAAGACGGCGAAAAGCCGGTCATCATTGTTCAGGCCGAAATCCATACCAACTCCGATGACGAGGAGATGGAGGTTTACGGTCTGATCCTACCCGACGGTGACGGAGCGGTTGCCTTGAGTGAAGACGTTGATCTGGTGGATGCGACCGATGCTGCATGGCGCAAACTGGTCGAGGACTTCATCGACCCGTCTGCCGCCAACGACTGAGCCACGCATTCAGCCTTCGAACAGATCCATTTGCGGTCTGGCTTCGGGCGGTAGTCGGAACTGGCTTGTATCCAGCGGCTGATAGGTCTTTTCCAGACCATAACGTTTGATCGCCGCCTTGAAACGGGTGGCAATCAGGTCTGCGACAGGGCCTGTGCCACGCATGCGCTGTGACCAGTCGGCGTCATAGTCTTTGCCGCCGCGTGTCTGCCGGATCAGTGACATGACACGCGATGCACGATCGGGCCGTGCCTCGTCCAGCCATTCACGGAACAGGTCCTTGATTTCGTGGGGCAGGCGCAAGGTGACATACATAGCCCCTGTCGCACCGGCCTTGCGGGCAGCCTCCAGCACTGCCTCCATCTCGTGATCGTTCAAGCCGGGTATGACGGGGGCGAAGCCGACGCTGACAGGGCAACCTGCATCCCTAAGGCGGCTGATGGCTTCCAGTCTGCGCTCGGGTGTGGCGGCGCGCGGTTCCATGGCGCGGGCCAGCTTGCGGTCCAGAGTGGTGATGGAAATACAGGCTACCGCCAGATTACGACGGCCCATATCGCCTAGAATATCGGCATCACGGGCAATCAGGGCTGATTTGCTGATGATCGACAAAGGATGGTTGTAGCGCTGCAGGACTTCCAGAAGTTGCCGTGTGAGCAGGGTGTCACGCTCGACGGACTGGTAGGGATCTGTATTGCCACCAATATGGATCGGGCGGCATTGGTAACGCGGTGCCGCCAGCTCTTTTGCCAGTAATTCTGCGCCGTCAGGTTTGTAGAAAAGACGGCTCTCGAAATCGAGCCCTGCGGACAGGCCCATATAGGTGTGGCTGGGGCGAGCATAACAATAGATGCAGCCGTGCATGCAGCCGACATAGGGATTGATGGAGCGGTCAAATCCGATATCGGGGCTGTCATTACGGCTGATGATGGTCCGTGATTTTAGCGGAGACAGCGTTGTCTCGATCTGGGCAGGGACATCATTGCCCGTCCAGCCATCATCGAACTCGACCTTCTCATAAGTTTCAAAACGCCCTGATCGATTAGAGCGCGCACCGCGTCCGCGTGCGCCACCCTCTGGCACACCCGGACCGCTCGGCTGTATTCTGGCTTGGGGGAAGGGCATGGGAGATGAGCATGAATGAAACAAAATAGGAACATCATATAAGGCCCATGTTGCGGCATCGGGCAATGCAGTGAGAACAAAATCGGAACAATTTTTATAAAACTGCGTGTTTTTGCTTGCGGACGCGAAAAATCTGGATCAGAACAAATCAAGAACTTAATCCATGTGTGGGGATAAGCCGATGTCGCGACGTTTCAAAGATCTCTTGGCTCTTGCTTCCTGCGGGAGCTTTGTGTGGATGGTCTGGCACGCTGCCTTTTTGGTATCGTGATGGATGCGGCCATGCTTTTGCCCTTTGCTGGAGCGACAGGGCGACTCCGCGCACAATAGCGATACAGCCCGAACTTGCGGGTGTTTGGAGTAGGTTGGGTGTCCCAGACCACTGACAGCGCCGGCTTTGTTCATCTTCGCGTTCGCAGCGCCTATTCGCTGCTCGAGGGAGCGATCAAGGCGGGTAAGATCGGCAAGATGGCCGCCGATGCAGGAATGCCTGCTGTGGCTGTCGCGGACCGCTCGAACCTGTTTGGTGCGCTGGAGTTCAGCCAGTCGGTCAAGGATGCAGGGGTTCAGCCGATTGTCGGCTGTGCCTTGCCGGTCTTCGGTATCGGTGGCCGTAAGACCGAGCGCTGGGCCAAGGTGCCGACCATTATGCTCTTGGCGCAGAACGAGCAGGGCTGGCTCAATCTGTGTGCGCTGTCGTCTTCATCCTTCCTGGATACCATCGACATGCCCGAGGCCGGTGTGCCGTGGGAAATGATTGCGGAAAAGTCCGAAGGCCTGATCCTGCTGTCGGGTGGTCCTGACGGACCTGTTGATCCGTTGTTTGCGCAAGGCAAGGCCGATGAAGGGCGCGAAGCCCTCGAGGCTATGAAGCTGGTCTTCGGTGATCGCTTTTATGTCGAGTTGCAGCGCCACAACCTGCCGGAGGAACTGGCGGCCGAAAGTGGTCTGGTCGAATGGGCCTATGAGCGCGACGTGCCGCTGGTTGCGACCAATGATGTCTATTTCGCCAAGGCTTCTCAGGCCAAGGCCCATGATGCGCTGTTGTGTATTTCTGACGGCGCTTTCACGGGGCAGGAGGAGCGCCGCCGCGTCACGGGTGAACATTGGTTCAAGTCGCCCGAAGATATGCGGACGCTGTTTTCGGACCTGCCCGAAGCTTGCGACAATACGCTGGAAGTTGCGCGGCGCTGTGCCTTCCTCGTGCAGACGCAAAAACCTATTCTGCCGCGTTTTGATACGGGGGCAGGGCGTTCCGAGAATGATGAACTGGCCCACCAGGCCCGCGAAGGGCTGAAGGCGCGCCTGTCCAAAAATCAGGCCTTCGCGCCTGAGCAGGAATACTGGGATCGTTTGGAATGGGAAGTCGGGATCATCCAGCAGATGGGGTTCCCGGGCTACTTCCTGATCGTTTCTGACTTTATCAAATGGGCCAAGCTGCATGACATTCCGGTCGGGCCTGGTCGTGGTTCCGGTGCCGGTTCTCTGGTGGCGTGGTCGCTGACGATTACCGACCTTGATCCGCTGCGTTTTGGCTTGCTGTTCGAGCGTTTCTTGAACCCCGAACGCGTATCGATGCCCGACTTCGATATCGACTTCTGTCAGGAGCGTCGCGAAGAGGTCATCGACTACGTCCAGAATTTCTACGGTAAGGACCGCGTCGCCCAGATCATTACCTTCGGTACGCTTCAGGCCCGCGCGGTGTTGCGCGATGTCGGCCGTGTGCTGCAAATGCCATTTGGTCAGGTGGACCGTCTGGCCAAGATGGTGCCCGCTAATCCGGCTAATCCAGTAACGCTGGCTCAGGCTGTCGATATGGAGCCGCGTTTGCGCGAAATGCGCGACGCGGAGCCGGCGGTGAAAACGCTGCTTGATACGTCGCTAGAGCTTGAAGGGCTGTACCGGAACGCCTCTACCCACGCGGCAGGGATCGTGATCGGGGACCGTCCACTGACGGAACTGGTTCCGCTGTATCAGGACCCTCGTTCGACGATTCCGGCCTCCCAGTTCAACATGAAATGGGTTGAGCCTGCGGGTCTAGTGAAGTTCGACTTCCTTGGTCTGAAGACCCTGACGGTGCTGGACCGCGCCAAAGGCTTCCTTGATCGTCGCGGAGCAGGGCCGGAATGGAACCTGCTGCCACTTGATGATGCCAAGACCTACGAACTGATGGCTTCTGGCCAGACGGTTGGTGTGTTCCAGCTTGAATCGCAGGGCATGCGCGACACGCTGCGCAAAATGCGATGCGGTTCGATTGAAGAGATCACGGCTCTGATCTCGCTGTATCGCCCCGGCCCGATGGAGATGATCGACACCTATATCGACCGTAAGTTTGGTCGAGCCGAGGTGGATTATCTGCACCCGAGCCTGAAAGATGTGCTGACCGAAACCTATGGGGTCATCATCTATCAGGAACAGGTGATGAAGATCGCGCAGGTTCTTGCGGGCTACAGCCTCGGTGAAGCTGACCTTCTACGTCGCGCCATGGGTAAAAAGAAGAAGGAGGAGATGGATTTCCAGCGCCTCCGCTTCGTTAAGGGCGCGTCGGAAAAGGATGTTCCTGAAGAACAGTCGGGTTCCATTTTCGACCTTGTGGCCAAGTTTGCGGGCTATGGTTTCAACAAGTCGCACGCTGCGGCCTATGCGCTGATCTCGTTCCAGACGGGTTGGCTGAAAGCCAACCATCCGGTCGAGTTCTTTGCGGCTTCGATGTCGCTGGACTTGTCGAACACAGACAAGCTTGCTGTTTTCTATCAGGACTGCCGCCGGTTCGAAGTTCCGGTTCTAGCGCCCGATATCAACCGCTCGTCTGGTGACTTTGATGTTGCGTGGGAAGACGGGCAGGGCAGCGTGCTCTATGCGCTGGGGGCCATCCGCAATGTTGGGCTAGAGGCGATGAACCATGTGGTTCAGAACCGCAACGAAGGCGGACCTTTTGTGGACATCTTCGATTTTCTGGAACGTGTTGATCCCAAGGTGGTCAACAAGCGCGCTCTGGAAGGTCTGGCGCGTGCGGGCGCGTTTGACGGCATCCATCAAAACCGTCGCCAGTTGTTCGAGCAGGCCGATGTGCTGGTGGCCTATTGCCAAAGCGTTGCTGCCGAACGGGCATCGTCGCAGGTCAGTCTCTTCGGGGCGGACCAAGCGGGGGCGTCGAGGCCTCGCCTTAGAAATGTAGAGCCTTGGGCGGGCCCTGAAAAGCTGGATCAGGAACTGGCAGCTGTTGGCTTCTACCTGTCGGGCCACCCGCTTGAGGAACTGACGCCTGCGCTGAAACGCAAGCGTGTGACCTTTGTCGCCGAGGCTCAAGGGTTGGCAGAGGCGGGACACGAAGCTTTCCAGATGGCGGGCGTGGTACGCCGCAAACAGGAACGTGCCAGTATGAAATCTGGCGAAAAATTCGCTTTCGTGACCTTCTCTGATCCGACGGGCGAGTTCGAATGTATGTTCCCGCCGGAGCAGTTGCGGCGTTGTCGCGAAGTCCTCGAAGTTGGCACCTCGGTTCTGGTCAAGGTGCGAGCCAAGGCGTCGGACGGAGAGGTGCGCTTCTTTGGCGATGATGCCAGCCGCATGGATGTGCTGCTGGATGATGCCAATATCGGCTTGCGTGTTATTATATCGTCAAATGGTGCCGACCCTGACGCGCTCAAATCGCGACTGGAGCGTGCCCGCGCCAATGGCAAGGGTGGGGAGGTCTGGCTTCAGACAACCCTGCAGGGACGCACCGAGGTCGAGGTGAAGCTGCCCGGCCGATATCGTCTGGATGCCGCCTTGCGCGGTGCGCTTAAAACGGTTCCGGGTGTGATCATGCTGGAGGATGCCTGATGACGAATACCGCTACACATAAAGGCTCGTGCCATTGCGGCGCTGTGGCTTACGAGGTCGAGGTCGGAATGGACGGCCTGATCGAGTGCAACTGTTCGCACTGCTATCGCAAAGGCTTCGTCTTGGCGTTTGCGCCGCGTTCGGCGTTTCGTCTGTTGAAAGGCGAGGAGGCGACAACCTCCTATCTTTTCAATCACCACAAGATCGAACACCGCTTTTGCAAGACCTGCGGCGTCCAGCCGTTTGGCTATGGTGTTGCCCCTGACGGATCCGAGGTTGCGGCGATCAATATACGCACATTGACCGATGTCGAACCTTGGGACTGGACGGCCTCGCGCGTGGATGGACGCAGCTTCTAAGCCAGCTTGCGTTTATTGAGGCGCTAAGTTCGCGCAACCTATTGCTTTT
>NZ_JAVXCU010000083.1:0-9985 GCF_036659295.1 Brevundimonas sp.
GAATGGAGATGAAGATGGGCTTAGGCGGATTCGGAGCCGGCGGTGCGACGGCACGAGGAAGTTCCACCGGCACCGACACAGTGGCGAGCGGAGCCGCCACCATGAAGATGATCAGGAGAACAAGCATAATATCCACGAATGGCGTGATATTAATTTCGCTGTTCGCCTGGACGGTGTACTTGCCGCCGCCGGAACCGGAAAGTTTGGCGGCCATCCGTCTTATGCTCCCTTGTCGAGCTGACGCGAGACCGTGTTCAGCAGTTCAGCTTGGAAGCCGTCGGCACGGGTGCCGTAAGCAGCAATCTTGGTGCTGAAGAAGTTGTAGAAGATAACGGCCGGGATAGCGGCGAACAGGCCGATACCGGTAGCCAGCAGAGCTTCAGCGATACCCGGAGCAACAACGGCCAGGTTGGTCGTGTTGGATTCGGCGATACCGATGAAGGAGTTCATGATGCCGTAAACGGTACCGAACAGACCGATGAACGGACCCGACGAACCGACCGAAGCCAGGAACTGTTGACCACCCGACAGGCGACCAGCGATGGTCGACTGAACAGCAGCAACTGCAGTTTCGATACGACCGACGGTCGAACCGCGGTGAGCACCGGCAACGTCAAGGCCAGCTTGGCGCGAGACTTCCAGTTCTTCGGTAGCTGCAGCAGCCATGTCGGCCAGCGGGTTACCGTCGAACTCTTCCGAAGTAGCAACGCGACGGATGTCAGCGATGGTACGGGCGCCGCGGAAGGCGTCCAGGAAGTTGTTGGTGGCTTTCTTC
The DNA here is from genome assembly GCF_036659295.1 of Brevundimonas sp. GTDB lineage: Bacteria > Pseudomonadota > Alphaproteobacteria > Caulobacterales > Caulobacteraceae > Brevundimonas. The sequence continues at coordinate 776 of NZ_JAVXCU010000083.1, forward strand.
AGCGAACCGAATTCAACCAGTTTGATCAGCAGCAGAGTCCAGGTGACGATCGAGGCCAGAACGAGGCCCAGCATCACAACCTTAACGACCGGGTGAGCGATCAGGAACATGCCGATCGGGGTCAGCTTGCCGTGGCCACCGCCGACGGATTCGTTCAGCGATGCCGGTTCTTCGGCGGTTGCGGCAGCGTCGGCAGCCGGGGCTTCAGTCGAAGCCGGGGCAGCTGCATCAGCGGCAGTAGTGGTTGCGGCTGCGGCGGCCGGAGCGGCCGGAGCGGCGTCCTGCGCCAGAGCCGGCGAAGCAGCCATAAGGACGGCAGCGCCGGCCATGGCCAGGAGGATATTAGTCTTCTTGCTATCGAGCATGTTTCGCCAGTTCCTGCTTTGGTCTGACTCGTGGAACCTAAGAGACGCCCGCGTCAGTCGAACGCCTCTCAAATGAAATCGTAACCACCGCCGGATTTCTCCCCCGCCGGTAGGCGCCGCACCCCAAACTTACGCCTAAGCGCCAAGGCCGAGACAGCGGAATGAACAATAACTCACCCCTCCACCCCCGCAAGACCTGAATGCAGTTAAAGACCCTTTGACGAACGGGTCACGGAGCGTCAAGGCCGGAAAATAGCTTTTACCTGTTTGAAGAGGGGCAGAAGAGCGGCAACGCAATAAAATTGCTGTTACCAGACCAAACCAGCACGATAATCAGCAGCTGAGCGCCTAATTCGCGGACAAATTTCTGGCTTAAATTAAGTCCATTTCGCGGCAAACCTTCGCGAACACGAAAAACCCCAAGCGGCCCGCTTGGGGTATTGTTGTTATCTTAATATTTGGGAAGATGGTGCCCGGAGGCGGGTTCGAACCACCGACACGTGGATTTTCAATCCACTGCTCTACCAGCTGAGCTATCCGGGCATCTTCTCTTCGCTGCGGGCGTCTGCGCCGCGGCGAGGTGTGTGTCTATAGGGGCAGTGTTTCGGCCTGTCTAGAGGCTAATTCACTCAATTCCACGATCTTTTTCATCAAACTCAACTTCCTCGGCCGGGATAGCATAGCTACCCGAAAACCAGCGTTGCAGATCAACATCCGCACAGCGACGCGAGCAAAAAGGTTTGTACTGGGCCTCGGCCTCGTTACGGCGGCAAATCGGGCATTTCGCCATAATCTTTATCCCTGTTTGATAGTGAACGCCCCCGCCGGACCATCCGCAGACAGTCGCGCGCGCGGGCCAAGAGCCGCCACCAGCGGGGCAAGCCTTTTTGCGGATTCTGCACCACAGACCAGCTCGTAAACGGGCGTAGCCCGATCGCTTAACAGCGCGTGATGCAAGCGGCGCACGGAATCAAGCAGCACCGTGTCTCTATGGGCCAGTCTCTCGTCCAGCGGCGTATGCGACCACGGCACAGAAACCTGAAGCAGTCCAAAGCGGCTTAGCGGGCCAATCGCCACGCCATTCCATCCCGAAAACACAGCCTTGGCCAGGTTCACGATAGAATCGCCCTGAAAAGCGACGCCCGCCAGATCAATGGCAACGATTCCGCCCCAGTGCTTCAACCGCAACTGGCGCGCCACCTCGTTCAAACCAAAACGATTCACCGCGTCGCGGCCCTTGCGCGAATCCCGCCCAGGCAAGGGTGCATAGTCGATATCGGCCGCAATCAGGGCGCGTGTACGCTGAATCGCCAGATCCAGACCGACATCGGATCGTATAACGGATGTGCTGCGGGCTTCTTCTTCGGCATGCAGAGACATTTCCACGGCCTTTAGCCCCGTAATGATCTCTTCGCTTCCCGCAAGCTCGCGCAAAATCTGCGTAACACCGGGACCAGCCGAAAGGATTCGGGCATCCCCCTGCCCTTCGCCCAGATATTTCAGGGCCGGACCTTTGGATTCGCGAATCTCCGCAGAGACCTGCACGCGAACCTTCTGGCCTTCGGTAAGGTGAACCGCCTTGGGCAGCGACATAAAGCCGAACGGCTCGCCCGCGCCTGTATCTATAAAGGCGGCTTTCAAGCCCGGTTCGACCCGGGCCACGCGACCGACCAACTGGGTGCCGAGGCGGTTCTCGAAGCGGTCAGTGTCGCGCTCTATATATAGAGAGTGGACTTCGCCGTTCTGTGTGACGACAGCGCGGGTTTCGCCGGGCATCTCGTCGAGATAAAATTCCAGCCCGGCCACCACCTTATGCTGCCGGACGCCAGCCAGTACCATAAAGCAGATTACTGGCCTCAACGAGCGGCAAGCCCATCACGGCAGGATGGCTGCCGACAATGCGCTGGACAAAGGCCGCCGCACGGCCCTGAATTCCGTATCCACCCGCCTTGCCCTGCCATTCGCCAGACGCGACATAGGCGTCGATCTCGGCATCGGACAAGTGTTTGAAGGTCACGCGGGTATCCACCACACGCCACGCCGTGCGCCCTTGGGCAACAACAGCAATACCGGTGAACACGCGGTGATTGCGCCCCGACAAAAGCTTGAGGAAACGACGGGCTTCGGCTGCGTCAGCGGGCTTTTCCAGCAGACGACGACCAACAGCCACGACTGTATCGGCCGCCAGCACCACATCGTCAGGGTGCCGTTCCGCCACAACCGCTGCCTTGGAGCTGGCCAAACGCTGGGCCAGCCGCGCCGGCATTTCGGCCTTAAGCGGTGTTTCGTCGATATCGGCGGGATCGATCTGATCGGGTGTGATGCCGATCTGCGCCAGGAGTTCCACCCGGCGCGGGCTCGAGGAGGCCAAAATCAGCCTCCGAGCCGGTGCGTCAGAACGCGACAATCCGCGTCCTTACTTGAAGCGGTAAGTGATGCGACCCTTGGTCAGGTCGTACGGGGTCATTTCGACGAGAACCTTGTCGCCAGCCAGCACGCGGATGCGATTCTTGCGCATCTTGCCTGCAGTGTGGGCAATGATCTCGTGGTCGTTTTCCAGCGTCACGCGGAACGTCGCGTTCGGCAGCAGTTCGCTGACCACGCCGGGGAACTCAAGTAGTTCTTCCTTAGCCATGCGGCCTCTCTCGCCCGTTGAAACAGCAATAAGCTCGCGCGGGCTGGACGCGAGCCTCTCATAGGAGGGCGCTCTAATGCACCAAAAACTAGGATTAGTCGAGTTCAGCCACGTCGATATAAGGCGCAAACCAGTGTGAACAGGCGACGGGACGTCTCCTTGTCCAGTTCAACCTTACCTTCAAGGCGGTTTTTCAGCAGTTCCGCGCCTTCGTTGTGAAGGCCGCGACGGCCCATATCCACCGACTCGATCTGGCTGGGCGAAGAGCCTTTCAGCGCCTCGTAATAGCTTTCGCAGATCAGGCCGTAGTCACGGATGACCGTTTTGAGGGGGGTCAGGGACATGGCGTGGGTGCGCGTATAATCCTGACCGGAAATCTCGAACACCAGACGGTTGTCCTGCGAGGACAGGCGCAAGGCATAAGGTCCGCACTGCCCGCCTTCCGGCTGGAACATATTGGCCTCGACCAGATCGAAGATGGCGACGCGGCGCTCGTGTTCAATCTCTGCGGTTGGCGCAGGCAGGCTGCCATTATCGATATCGATTCGGGCCAGATCCACAGTCATCCCCTCAAGCTTCTTGTTCGGCGGCCGGATGTTCCGGCTCCGCCCCTGCGGGCCAACGATCCGACAGATCGGTCAGCACCGCATCAAGACATTCCACATCGATACGCAGATCACCACCACCGGCGAACATCATAATCACCCGCCCCGAAGGAGATTCGGTCGGGATGAAGTCCATGGCCAGAAGTTCCAGCGCCCCTTCCGGCGCGCGCGGCAGGCGACGGCTCTTGACCGCATGCACATCACCGAACTGCATGGCCGACATCACGCGCGTCTCGCCACACTCCCAGCAGAAACGCGACAGTACCAGCGTCAGGCGGCGCGCCTTGCGCTCCCAGCGGATATCGACAGGACGCATGATGGCGTCCTGAAGGGCCGCAGACATGATTTGCAGATCGATAGCATCGGCGGCGAGCAGGCGCAGAGGCAGGGCTTCCGCCTTGCCTTGCGAACCGTCATGGCTGTGTTGATCGCCGATGCTGTCGATCTCGCTGGTCATCAGTGCTCGGGGCCTTCACCCTTGATACGCCGGACATCTGCACCGCAGGCACCCAGTTTTTCTTCCATACGCTCGAAGCCGCGATCCAAATGATAGACGCGCCCCACCGTGGTTTCACCCTCGGCAGCAAGGCCCGCAATCACCAGAGACATCGAGGCTCGTAAGTCCGTCGCCATGACCTGCGCCCCGTGCAGAGCCTCTACGCCCCGCACGCGCGCCTCGCCTGCCGATACGGTAATATCGGCCCCAAGGCGCATCAGTTCCGGCGCATGCATGAAACGGTTCTCGAAAATCGTCTCGTGAATCACGCTTTCGCCATCGGCCAGCGTCATCAGGGTCATGAATTGGGCCTGAAGATCGGTGGCAAAGCCCGGATAGATTTCGGTCGTCACATCGACGGCCTGCAGGCGCTGGGCCGGATCGCGGCGAATAATAACATCGCCATTGGCTTCTTCGATCACTTCGACGCCCGAACGGCGCATCGGATCGGTCAGGGCCGTAATCAGGTCGGCGCGGCCCTTGGTCAGGCGCACTTCGCCGCCAGCCATGGCCGCAGCCAGAGCATAGGAGCCCATTTCAATACGATCGGGAATCACCGACCAGTCCGTGCCCTTCAGCGAGGTCACGCCGGTAATCACCAGTTGGTCCGTGTCCAGACCTTCGATCTTGGCTCCCATCGCCATCAGACAGCGGGCCAGATCGCCGATTTCCGGCTCCTTGGCCGCACGCTTCAGGACCGTGGTGCCATTGGCCATCACAGCCGCCAGAAGGGCATGCTCGGTCGCACCGACAGATACGAACGGGAACTCGATTTCGGCCCCCTGCAGGCCCTTGGGCGCGCTGGCGGTCACATAGCCTTCTTCCAGCTCGATATGTGCGCCCATGGCTTCCAGAGCCATCAGGTGCAGATCGACAGGGCGCGCTCCAATGGTGCAACCGCCCGGCAGCGAGACCTTGGCCTCGCCGGTGCGGGCCAGCAGCGGCCCCAGCACATTGAACGAGGCCCGCATCTGGCGAACCAGATCATACGGGGCAAACGTCGATGTCAGATGGCTGGCATCGAACAGGGTCTCTTGACCGTCCGCGCCGTCACCTTCGGTCACCAATATGCCGAACTCGCGCAGCAACGCGCCCAAAAAGCGCGTGTCTGCCAGACGCGGCATATTGGTAAGGCGCAGCGGCTCCGGCGTCAGAATCGATGCGGCCATCAGTTTGATGGCGGAATTTTTAGCGCCACTGACGGGAATCGAGCCGTTCAGGCGATTGCCGCCGTGGATGACAATGCTGTCCATGGGAACCTTCAGAACCAGTACCACTGTGGTCCGGTGGACCGGATATCTAGCAAGCCCGATACGCAGGTTGAAAGAGCTAGTTTTGATCCTTGGGTGAAGGACGGCTCGCCGCCCCCGGCATCTTGCGTCGCCGAAGGTTGGTTCGGAGCACCGCAGCCAGCTGTAAAGCCCGCTCTACCTTGGGATCGGACGGCTTTGGAGGTGCCTCGACGGCAAGCTGCGCCGCTTCATCATTTGTATCTGCCGCTGGAGAACCGTTGATATCGTGATCTGACATATCCATGTGTGTACCAGACATCGTGCAAAGATTTTGATCAAGCTTGCATTTTTACTCTTGCGCCCACCAAGAGTCGTTGGCTAAAAGCCGCCTCCTCAGCGAGACGCCGCCGTAGCTCAGTGGTAGAGCGCATCCTTGGTAAGGCTGAGGTCGGCAGTTCAATCCTGCCCGACGGCACCATACAGGCCTCTGTGTAACCCACAGAGGCCTGTTCCATTTTACGGCCCCGCTGAATTAACTTCGCTTTTCGCCCGATGATTCTTCATCATTGGGGTCGCAAATGTGGAGGTTATTTCGCCGCATCCCCCTCGCACACGCGCCATAGTCCCGTTAGCTTCGCTCCATCGAATAGTTTTCGAGGTTTAGAGGGGGGCTTCGATGAAGCATATTCTGCTGGCGACAGTGGCCATGATGGCCATCGCTACACACGCCACGGCTTATGAGGCCGCGGAAACACCCGCCAAATGGGATGTCCAGACCCTGACCGGGCCTACCCATGATGTCAAAATCGACGTCAACGAAGGCACGTGGATGTCGCTGGATGTCAGTCCTGACGGCCGCGAAATCATCTTTGACCTGCTGGGCGACATCTATGTGATGCCTATTGGCGGCGGTGAAGCCCGCGCCATTGCGTCGGGTGTGCAATGGGACATGCAGCCGAAATATTCGCCTGATGGCCGCTATATCGCCTTCACGTCCGATCGTGGCGGTGGCGACAATATCTGGGTGATGAACCGCGACGGTTCCAATCCGCGCCAGATTTCCAGCGAAACCTTCCGCCTGATTACCCAGCCGGAATGGACCCCCGACAGCCAGTATATTGTTGGTCGCAAGCACTTCACCTCGTCGCGCTCGCTGGGCGCAGGCGAAATGTGGATGTGGCACCGCAACGGCGGTGGCTCGGGCGTACAACTGACCGAACGCCGCACCCAGCAAAAGGATACGGGCGAACCCGCATTCTCGCCGGATGGCCGCTATCTGTACTACAGCGACGATACGACCCCGGGCGGCACTTTCGACTATTCGAAAGACCCAAACAGCCAGATCTATGTCATCCAGCGCCTTGATCGCGAAACCGGCCGCATCGCGCCGTTCGTGACCGGTCCGGGTGGCTCGATCGCCCCTACCCCGTCACCGGACGGCAAGACCCTCGCCTTCATCCGTCGTGACCGCTACCAGTCGGTCCTGTACCTGAAGGATCTGGAATCGGGCCGCGAGACGCCGCTCTATGCCGCGCTTGACCGCGACATGCAGGAAACCTGGGCCGTTCACGGCGTCTATCCGACCTATTCGTGGACACCGGACAACAAGTCGATCGTGATCTGGGCTGGCGGTAAAATCCGCAGCGTGGATGCTGCGAGCGGTCAGGCCACCGAAATCCCGTTCCAGGTAAACGATACCCGCACCGTCCAAAACGCTGTCCGCGCTTCGGTCGAAGTGGCTCCGAACGAGTTCGATGTGAAGCAGGTCCGCTTTGCCCAGACCTCGCCGGACGGCACCAAGGTCGTGTTCGAAGCTCTGGGTCGCCTTTATGTGCGCGATCTGCGTGCAGACGGCACGGCCGGTACGGCACGCCGACTGACCCGCCAGACCGACAATTTCGAAAGCCAGCCGCAATGGTCGCGTGACGGTCGCAACATCGTCTTCACGACGTGGAACGACCAGAACCTCGGTACCGTCCGCATCGCCCCCGCCTCGGGTGGCGAAGGCCGCGTCATTACCCGCCAGCCGGGTCACTATGTCGAGCCGACCTTCTCGCCGGACGGCCAGACTGTCGTCTATCGTGCAGCCACCGGCGGTTATCTGACCACGCCGCTGTGGAGCATGAACCCCGGCATCTATGCTGTGCCGGTGCGCGGCGGTGATGCCGCTTTGGTCACGGTCAGCGGCAGCCAGCCCCAGTTCGGTGCGCGCAACGACCGCCTGTTCGTCACCGCTTCGGCTGACGGCAAGCGCGTCCTGCGTTCGATGGACATTGATGGCTCCGACAGCCGCGACCATCTGGTCTCGGAATGGGCCGCAGAGTTCACCGTATCGCCGGACGAGCAATGGGTCGCATGGAACGAGCGTTTCAACGCCTATGTGGCACCGTTCGCCTCTTCGGGTCGTCCGATCACCCTGTCGGCTGACGGCAAGGCCCTGCCGCAGACCCGCATGACGCGCGATGCAGGCAAATGGATGCACTTCTCGGCTGATTCCAGCACCCTGCAATGGTCGCACGGGCCACAGCTGTTCCAGCGCAAGCTGTCGGACAGCTTCAGCTTCGTCGAGGGCGCACAGGCCGATCTGCCCAAGCCGCCGGAACAAGGCATCCAGCTCGGCTTCAAGGCCCAACAGGAAGTCCCGCAGGGCTATACCGTCCTGACCGGTGCCCGCATCATTACGATGAAGGGTAACGAGGTGATCGAGGATGGCGTTATCGTCATCAACGGCAACCGCATCGAACAGATCGGCGCACGCGGCAGCGTGACCCTCCCTGCCGGCGCCACCACCCACGACATGGCAGGCAAGACGATCATTCCGGGTCTGGTGGACACCCACTGGCACGGCGGCGTCAGCGCAGGCGACATCATCCCGCAGCAAAGCTGGATCAACTACGCTTCGCTGGCCTTCGGCGTCACCACCCTGCACAACCCGTCATCGGAAACCACGAACTTCTTCGCCCACAGCGAATTGGCGCGTGCCGGTATGGTAACGGCTCCGCGTATGTTCTCGACAGGCACCATCCTGTACGGAGCCACCACGCCGACCACCGCTGTCGTCAACAATATCGACGATGCCCGCAGCCATATGCGTCGCCTACAGACCTCCGGTGCCAACTCGGTCAAGAGCTATAACCAGCCTCGTCGTGACCAACGCCAGCAGATCATTCAGGCGGCCCGCGAACTGGGCATGAGCGTCGTTCCGGAAGGCGGCAGCCTGTATCACCACAACATGTCCATGCTGGTCGATGGTCACACCACCATCGAGCACTCGGTTCCGGTTGCGGTGATGTATAACGATGCCATGCAACTGTGGTCCCAGACCCAGACCGCCTATAACCCGACCCTCGTCGTGGCCTTTGGCGGTGCATGGGGCGAGATGCACTGGTACGAAACCACCGACGTCTGGAAAGACCCGATCCTGACCCAGTACGTCCCGCGTCCGATGCTGGATGCTGTCGCCCGTCGCCCGACCAAGGTGCCGGTCGAGGAGTTGAACCACATCAACGTCGCGCGTGAAGCCACCAAGCTGAACAACCTCGGCGTCACTGTCCAGATCGGTGCCCACGGCCAGCGTGAAGGCCTCGGCTCGCACTGGGATATGTGGATGTACCAGCAAGGCGGCATGACCCCGATCCAGGCCCTCGCTGCCGGTACCATCAATGGTGCCAAGGCATTGGGTATGGACCGCGACGTCGGCTCGCTGGAAGTCGGCAAACTGGCCGATCTGGTGGTGCTGGATGCCAACCGCCGCGTGGTGGACATCAATCCGGCCTACGAGCGCATGAGCGGCCTGTCACGCAAAACCGCGCGCAACAAGGAATTTTCGGCCCTGTACATCGATATCGCCGATGATGCCGGCGCCACAGCGAGTGTT
>NZ_JAVXCU010000084.1:0-9852 GCF_036659295.1 Brevundimonas sp.
TGGACGGTAATATGGTGGAATTCGAGATCACGGATAATGGACGCGGCATTGCGCCCAAGGACCATGAACGGATTTTCGAGCTGTTCCGCCGCTCGGGGCGTCAGGACCGTCCGGGTGAAGGTCTGGGTCTGGCCTTTGTCCGCAGCAGTGTGCGCCGCCTGGGTGGCCAGATCACTGTCAGGTCCGATCTGGGCAAGGGAACGACCTTCCTTGTCCATCTGCCACAGCACCAGCCCGTACGTGTAGTCTGAGGATAGGATTGATGAGTAATTCCGTGAAAATCGTGATGATCGAGGACGATCACGGCCATGCGCGATTGATCGAGAAAAATATCCGCCGTGCCAATATTTCCAACGATATCGTTCACTTTGACAGTGGCGAGGCGGGCCTGGCCTATCTGTTGGGAGACGGCGGGCAACAGAACGGGTCGATCCTGATCCTTCTGGACCTGAACCTGCCCGATATGTCCGGCGTGGACATTCTGGCAAAAGTCAAAAGTGACGAGGTTTTACGACGCGCTCCGGTTGTGGTCTTGACCACGACGGATGATCGCGCCGAAATACAGCACTGCTATGATCTGGGCTGCAATGTCTACATTACCAAGCCGGTGGACTATGAAGCCTTTGCTCAGGCCATCCGCCAATTGGGCCTGTTCCTGTCTGTGATGCAGGCCCCCATAATCAGTGCAGAGTCCTAAACTGTTTCGCCTGCTTTATATTGATGATGATCCGGGCCTTGGCCGCCTGATCCAGAAACAGCTCGAGCGGGCCGGTCACAAGGTTGATCTGGCTATCGACGGCGATACGGGTCTGGGGCTTTTGTCCACGCACACCTATGATGTTTGTGCGCTGGACCACCATATGCCGGGGCGTGACGGGCTGGATGTGCTGCCGGAAATTCTGGCCATCGAGAATGCACCACCCGTCGTCTATGTGACCGGCGCGCAAGACAGCCGTATCGCGGTTGCGGCTCTGCGCACGGGGGCTGCTGACTATGTCATCAAGGATGCGACTGAAGACTTCCCGCACCTGTTGCTGCGCGCGGTCGAGGATGCGCTGGAGCGCCGCCGTCTGTCGCTGGCGGCCGAGCGCGTGCAGGCCGAGGTGCTGCGAGAGCGCGACCGTGCCGAAGCCTTGCTGCGCGAGGTCAACCACCGTGTCGGTAACTCGCTGCAACTGGTGACCAGCTTTATCCACCTGCAACGGCGTCAACTGACCGATGTGGCCGCGCGCGACGCGCTGGATCGTGTGCAGGCGCGCATCGAGGCCGTGTCGCAGGTCCATCGCCTTCTCTACACCTCGGGTGATGTGACGGGCGTGGCACTGGACGGTTATTTGCAAGGGCTGGTGGACGAGCTGTCCTTCTCGATGGCGGCGGACAAGGGGCCGAGCACAATCTTGCGGGCCGATCCGGTCTGGGTCTCCACCGATCAGGCTGTGGCGGTCGGGGTGATCGTGGCCGAACTGGTCACCAATGCCGTCAAATATGCCTATCTGCCGGGGGCAGGCGGGGAAATCCGCGTGCTGTTGGGCCATGACGGAAGTGCTTCGGTGCGGCTCAGCGTCGAGGATGACGGTGTGGGGATGGGCGACGCCAACCCGAAGGGCACGGGACTGGGCGGCCAGATACTGGCGGCAATGGCGACGGATCTGGGATCGAAGATCCATTTCGACAGTTCATCGCAAGGCACGCGTGCGCATCTGGTTTTCACGGCCCAAGGCGTTCGCAAATCACCTTTGGACCTGTAAAAGCGTCCTATGAAGCTACAATTCGGTAATGCCCGCGCGGGGCTGGAGTATCGTCATCGCGCTGCTGTGTTCGGCATTGCCGAGCGCGACGGGCGTATTGCGTGCGTGCATATCCGCCGCGACAAAGGGGCCTATTTCGATCTTCCCGGCGGTGCCGTCGAAGGCGAGGAAACCGAGGCCGAGGCTCTGGTGCGAGAGTTCGGCGAGGAAACGGGACTGGATGTGGTGCCGGTGGACCGGCTGACCGAGGCGTCCCAGTATTTCGTCCGCACGGACGGTCAGGCGCTCAATAATGTCTGCGGTTTCTGGAGCCTGACGATCAGCGGCTCAACCCCTGCCAACAAGCGCGAGGAAGACCATCAACTGGTCTGGTTGCTCCCTGAAGAGGCCTTGGTGGCGCTGCGTCACGATGCCCATGTTTGGGCGGTTTCGGCATGGTTGCGTTGGCGTGCGCAGGTGTCGCAGGCCTGATTTTCAGGAACGCTCTTCCGCTCGGGACGTTTTCTTCATAACCGCAACTTCCCGTGCGGTCGTACTCAAGGAGACGTCTTATGGCTGATAAAGATCGCATTGAAGGTGCCGCCAAGAATATCGGTGGCAAGATCAAAGAAGGCATCGGCAATCTGACGGGCGACGAGAAGCTGAAAGCCGAAGGCAAGGCCGACCAGATCGAGGGCAAGGCCCAGAATGCGTTTGGCGGCCTTAAGGACACCCTCAAGGGCAAATAGGCCCTCAAGGTCCCATCACAGATTCTTAAAGGCCGCTCCGTAAGGGGCGGCCTTTGTTCTGCTTATTTAGTCAGAACACGCATGGCCTGATCCAGACCTTCCAGCGTCAGGGGGTACATACGTTCCTCCATCAGTTCACGCAGCAGCGTGACCGAGGCCGTATAGTGCCAGTGACGCTCTCCGACAGGATTGAGCCACACCGATTTGGGCCATTGCTCGCGAGCGCGTTTCATCCAGACCGCTCCCGCTTCCTCGTTGAAATGTTCGACCGAGCCACCGGGGATGGTGATCTCGTAGGGGCTCATACTGGCGTCGCCAATGAAGATAACGCGCCAGTCGCTGCCATATTTGTGGATCAGGTCCCATGTCGGAATGCGTTCGCTATGGCGACGGCGGTTATCCTTCCACACGCCCTCGTAGAGGCAGTTGTGGAAATAGTAGAATTCAAGGTTCTTGAACTCTGTTTTGGCTGCCGAGAACAGCTCCTCGCACATCTTGATATGGCCATCCATCGAGCCGCCGATGTCAAAGAGGATCAGCACCTTGATGGTATTGCGGCGCTCGGGCCGCATGTGGATGTCCAGCCAGCCCTGACGGGCGGTGCCGTCGATAGTGCCGTCGATATCCAACTCGTCCGGCGCGCCGGAACGGGCAAAGCGGCGCAGACGGCGCAGGGCGACCTTGATGTTGCGGGTGCCCAGTTCGACACTGTCGTCGAGGTTTTTGAACTCGCGTTTTTCCCACACCTTGACGGCGCGACCGTGCTTGCCGGTGCCGCCGATGCGGACGCCCTCGGGATTATAGCCACCATTGCCGAACGGGCTGGTGCCGCCCGTACCGATCCAGCGATTGCCGCCCTGATGGCGTTCTTTCTGTTCTTCCAGACGCTGTTTCAGCGTCTCCATCAGCTTGTCGAAACCGCCCATGGCCTCGATCTGGGCCTTTTCCTCTTCGGAGAGGAATTTCTCGTTCAGCAGTTGCAGCCAGTCTTCGGGAATGTCGGTGGTCAGGTCCTCGCCCGCACCGGCGCTTTCGATGCCCTTGAAGGCCTTGCCGAAGGCCTGATCGAAACGGTCATAGTGCTTCTCGTCTTTCACCAGCACGGCACGCGACAGATAGTAAAAATCGTCGATGCTGTGCTCGCCCACATTGCGGTCCATGGCCTCCATCAGATGGAGCCATTCCTTGGGCGTCACCGGCACCTTGGCATCGCGCAGGGCTGTAAAGAAGGGCAGGAGCATGGGCGTGGGACCGGATGAAAAGCGTGGCCCACATAGACCACGCAGCCTTGGGTGCGTCTATGCGCGGCGCAGGATGAACTCGTCGTCCATCCATGTGCCGACAGGATACTGGTATTCGCCGACTTTTTCGAAGCCATAGGCGTTGTAGAGTTTTTGCGCCTTTTCGTTGCCGCTCCAGACGCCGATCCACAGGGCACCCGAGGTGCGCTCCTGCATCCAGTCCATCGCCTGTTTCATCAGTGTGGTGCCAAGGCCCAGACCTTGGGCGTCCTTGGAGACATAGAGGCGGCGCAGTTCGTATTCGCCATCCTTGGCATCGGGGTGGGGCAGGCCGTTGGGGCCAAGATGGCACAGGGCCAGAATCTCGCCATCGCGTTCCGCCACCCAGAACACACAGTTCGGCTCGGCAAGGCGTTTGGCCAGCGCGGCCTCGCCAAAGCTGTCCTTGTAAAACACGGCCAAATCATCTGCCGGATAGGGCACTTTGAAACCGTCGATAAAGGTTTCCGTAAAGGTGCGGCAGCTGAACTCTGACAGGGCAGGCAGGTCACGGGTTTCGGCGTCACGGATGATGATCTGGTTCATGCAGGCTGGATTAGCGCCAGATGGCTTTCATCTCCAGACCTTAAGCACGAGATGGGGAAAACATGGGCCTCACTGTCACAGGCTTGTGATTGCAGTGATTTTTCAAGGCGGCTAACCAGAGAGTCGAATACGACAAAAGTCGCAAACTTGTTTAGGTCCAGACAGGGGGCATGGGGCGCAACAGGCTGGATATCAAAGCTTTTGCATCCCGATATGATGACTTCCACTACACAGAGCCCTGTTTCCACCCAAGCGCGTGACGGGGGCGCTAAAACCGGCACCATCACCCTGGCACGGCACGGGCGACCGGCCTTGTCACGCAAATGCTGGCTGACATCGGACGGTTATCGCGACTGGTGGCGGCGCTATGATCTGGGCGGTTTGCAGGCGGGCCAGACCGCGCCACAAGAACTGGTGGATACTGCCAGCAAGGCCGATGTGATCTTTGTCTCGACCTTGCGGCGTGCGCAGGAAACGGCACAGGCGGTGACGGGCGGCCGAGATATCATCACCGACGCCATCTTTGTCGAAGCGCCCCTGCCGCCACCGCATACGCCGTCATGGTTCAAGATGCCGCCGCGCTTATGGGGCGTGACGGCGCGTATCTGGTGGCATCTGTTTAACCGCCGCGATGGACATGAAAACCGCTCGGAGGCGGAAAACCGTGCCGATCGCGCGGCGCAGATGCTGATCGAGCGGGCAGAGCGGGGGCAGGACGTTCTGGTGCTGGCCCACGGCTATTTCAACCATATGATCGGCCAGAAACTGAAGGCGCGCGGATGGCGTCTGACGCTGGATCAGGGCTTTAAATACTGGAGCCAGCGCCGCTTTGAAAAAGGCTGAACGCTGATCCTTTGTCACGGCAAGCGAAGCAAGGATTGAACCCTTGCCGCGCGGGCTCTAGGTTGCGCCCATGACCGAAGCAGCTTCGCCCAATACCATCCCCGCCGACCTCAGCTTCGAGGGCGCTTTGCAGCGCCTTGAAGGTATCGTGTCCCGACTGGAATCCGGTCAGGCCGGGCTGGAAGAATCCATCACCCTGTATGAACAGGGCGCCCAGCTCAAAGCCCATTGCGAGGCCCGTCTGAAGGCTGCGCAACTGCGCGTCGAAAAGATCGTGGTCGGTCCTGACCAGCAGGCGCAGGGCGTGCAGGCTGCGGACTTCGGTTGATGTCGGGCGATGCGCTGGCTCCTCTGATCGGATTTGGCGACTTTCTGAAGGTCGATATCCGCATCGGACAGATTGTCGTGGCCGAAGCCTTTCCCGAGGCCCGCAAGCCCGCCTACAAGCTGGCCATCGATTTCGGGCCTCTGATCGGCGTCAAACGCTCGTCGGCCCAGATCACCCATCATTACACCCTAGAGGAACTGCTTGGACGTAAGGTCGCAGCGGTGGTGAATTTCCCGCCCCGCCAGATTGGACCGGTTATGTCCGAGGTTCTGACACTGGGTTTTCCTGATGCCGACGGCCATGTGGTGCTGGTCGGTGTCGATCGTGACCTGCCCTTGGGCGGGAGACTGTATTGACTATCTTGGCTGCAAACTCTCCTGAACAGGCCGTGCTGGACCGCGTGGCCGAAGTGGCCGATCAGGTCACGGTGGCGCTGGACCGCCTGTTGCCGCGTGGCGACGGCCCTGAAAGCCGTCTGACCGAGGCCATGCGCTATGCGGCGCTGGGTCCGGGCAAGCGCCTGCGCCCGTTCTTTGCGCTGGAGGCGGCGCGTCTGTTTGATCTGGACGAGGATCAGGTGTTGCGGGCGGCCTGTGCGCTGGAATGCGTTCATGCCTATTCGCTGGTGCATGACGACCTGCCGGCGATGGACGATGACGACATGCGTCGTGGCCGCCCCACCGTGCATATCGAATATGACGAGATGACCGCCATTCTGGCCGGTGATGCCCTCCAAACGGCGGCCTTTGATATTCTGGCCGACGAGGACACCCACGAGGATGCGTCCATCCGTTGCGAGCTGGTCAAGCAACTGGCCTTTGCCTCGGGCGCGCAGGGTATGGCCGGTGGCCAGATGATCGATCTGATGGGCGTGCGCGACGACCTTGGCGGCGTGGCACGCATGCAGCGCCTGAAGACCGGCGCGCTGTTTGCCTATGCGTTCGAAATCCCCGTCATCATGGCCCGCGCAACCGATACCCAGCGCAATGCCCTGATTAATTTCGCCCATGACATCGGTCTGGCCTATCAGATCGTTGACGATGTGCTGGATGCCGAAGGCTCGCCCGAGGAAATGGGCAAGGCTGCGGGGGGCAAGGATGCGGCTCTCGGTAAAACCAATTTCGTAACCCTGCTGGGTGTCGAGGCGGCGCGACAGAGGGTCGCGCATCTGGCCGATCAGGCCCGCTCACACCTTGATGTTTTCGGTGCCGATGCCGAAATCCTCAAAGCCAGCGTGGATCTAGTCCTTAAGCGCCGGTCGTAAGAGAACTGTCCGTCCCGTGACGGGTTAGACATAATCGACCTTCGTGTTTCAGCCTTTGAAGGCTATTTCAGAACCTATGCCGAATACTCCTTTGCTCGACACCGTAAACATCCCCGCCGACATGCGGGATTTCGACATTCCCCAGTTGAAACAACTGGCGGACGAAGTGCGGGCTGAAACCATTGATGCCGTCTCGGAGACGGGCGGGCATCTGGGTGCCGGTCTGGGCGTGGTCGAGCTGACGGTCGCGCTGCACCACCTTTTGGAAACGCCCAAGGACATCCTGATCTGGGATGTGGGTCACCAGTGCTACCCGCACAAAATCCTGACGGGACGCCGTGACCGTATGCGCACCATCCGTCAGGGCGGTGGTCTGTCGGGCTTTACCAAGCGTTCCGAGAGCGAATACGACCCGTTCGGCGCGGCCCACGCCTCGACCTCTATTTCCGCAGGGCTGGGCTTTGCCTCGGCGCGCGACCAGAAGGGCGAGAACAACAAGGTTGTGGCCGTTATCGGTGACGGCTCGATCACGGCGGGCATGGCCTATGAGGCGATGAACAACGCCATCGAGGCGACGGACGGCCAGTTCATGGTCATCCTCAACGACAACGACATGTCGATTGCCCCGCCGGTCGGGGCCATGAGCGCCTATCTGGCCAAGCAGGTTTCGGGCGACGCCTATCAGCGCGTTCGCAACTTTGGCAAGAAGTTCGTCGACCACATGCCGCGCCCGATCCGCGAGACGGCCCGCAAGGCCGAGGAATATGCCCGTGGCATGGTTGCCGGTGGCACCTTCTTCGAGGAGCTGGGCTTCTACTATGTCGGGCCGATTGATGGCCATGACATGAACCATCTGGTGCCGATCCTCAAGAACGCGCTCAAGATCACCGACAAGCCGGTTCTGGTTCACGTCGTGACGCAAAAGGGCAAGGGCTATGCCCCCGCCGAGAACAGCGCCGACAAATATCACGGCGTGGTCAAGTTCGACGTGGAGTCGGGCAAGCAGGCCAAGGCCATCTCGAATGCGCCCAGCTATACCAAGGTGTTCGGCACTGAGCTGATCAAACATGCGGCCAATGACCCGACCATCGTCGGCATTACTGCGGCCATGCCGTCGGGTACGGGCATTGATCTGTTTGGTCAGGCCTATCCGGACCGCGTCTATGATGTGGGCATTGCCGAACAGCACGCTGTGACGTTCGCGGCTGGTATGGCTGCGGATGGCATGAAGCCGTTCTGCGCCATCTATTCGACCTTCCTGCAACGCGGTTACGATCAGGTGGTCCACGATGTGGCCATCCAGTCGCTGCCGGTTCGTTTTGCCATGGACCGTGCGGGTCTGGTCGGCTCTGACGGCTCGACCCATGCCGGATCGTTCGATATCGGCTTTATGGGCGCTCTGCCGGGCATGGTGCTGATGGCTGCCGCCAACGAAGCCGAACTGGCCGCCATGATCGCCACCTCGCTGGAAATCGATGACCGCCCTTCGGCCTTCCGCTATCCGCGCGGTGACGGCGTGGGCGTGGAAATCCCCGAACTGGCCAAGCCGCTACAAATCGGCAAGGGCCGCATCGTCAAGGAAGGCACCAAGGTTGCCATCCTGTCGCTGGGCACCCGCCTGCAGGAAAGCCTGAAGGCCGCAGATACGCTGGAACAGGCCGGTATCTCGACCACGGTCGCCGATGCCCGCTTTGCCAAGCCGCTGGACGAGGACATGATCCTGCGTCTTGCCAAGGACCACGAAGTGCTGATCACGGTGGAAGAGGGCGCTATGGGTGGCTTCGGCGCCTTCGTGCTGCAAATGCTGGCCGAAAAGGGCGCTCTGGACCGCGGCCTCAAGATCCGCACCATGCACCTGCCGGACATCTTCCAGGACCATAACAGCCCCATGGCCATGTACGACGAGGCTGGCCTCAACGCCAAGCACATCGCCGCCAAGGCGATCGAGGCTTTGGGTTAAGGCTCAAATTTTCGAAAACTGCCGTCATCCTCCGACAAGCCGCATAGCGGCGCAGATCGGGGGACCCAGCGGCGCGCGATAGCGCGAAACAGGCGGGCATTACGGGTGTCGTAAAGATCACCTCCGGTGCCGCTGGGTCCCCCGGTCGCGTCTACGAAGCGCCGGAGGATGACGAAGATGCTTTAATACGCCAGCGCCAGCCCGTCTTTGCGCATCTCTGACGCGGCACCGTAGGTCCAGCGGCCGTCGGGGTTTTGCTGCATCATGACGTTCTGGTAGCCGCCGAAGCCGCCGTCGGTGGGGCCGAGGCTCCAGCCCATATCGGCGAGGCGCAGCTTGGTGGTGCTTGGCACGCCGTTTTCCAGATGCAGTTTGCCAACGCCTTCCTGCGGTTCGCCGGTCGGCTCCGAGGAGCCATAGTGCTGCCAGCGGGGGGCATCGCCTGCTTCTTGCGGGTCGAGGCCGTAATCGACCATGTTGATGATGATCTGGGCCTGTCCTTGCGGCTGCATGCCGCCGCCCATGACACCGTAAGCCATCCACGGCTTGCCATCCTTGCAAGCAAAGCCCGGAATGATGGTGTGGAACGGGCGCTTGCCCGGCGCATAGATGTTGGGATGGCCGTCAGTGGTGGCAAACAGTTCGCCACGGTTCTGGAACATGAAGCCCAACGTGCGCCCGCGACGATCGGCAGGCACCAGTCCCGAACCCATGCCGCGATAGTTGGACTGGATCCAGCTGACCATCATCCCGTCCTTGTCGGCCACGCTGAAATAGGTGGTGTCGCCTTGTGTAGGGGCATCGCCGGGGAAGGCGCGGTCCATGACGCGGTTAGGGTTGATCAGGGCGGCACGCTGCGCCGCATAGGGCTTGGAGTTCAGATATTCCACGGGGGTTTTGCTGAACCGCTCGTCGGCAAACCATTTGGCGCGGTCTTCAAACGCCAGACGCTTGGCCTCGGCCTGATGGTGGATAGAGGCGGCGGACTGGAAGCCCATGGCCTTCAGGTCGAAGTTTTCGCAGATGTTCAGAATCTGGTTGGTCGAAAGGCCCTGGGTGTTTGGACCCAATGAATAGACCTCTACGCCGCGATAGGTGGTCTTGATCGGCTCCACCCACTCGGTCTGGTGGGCAGCAAGGTCGCCGCGACCGATC
>NZ_JAVXCU010000085.1:0-9650 GCF_036659295.1 Brevundimonas sp.
CCTGCAAAGCAGAAATCATGACCCAAGAATTCTATTCCGAAATGACCACCCGCAATATCGGCTTCATCACCGAAGCTGAACAGGCACGCCTGAAAGGTGGCGCGGTATTTGTCGCGGGTGTCGGCGGCATGGGTGGTGCAGCGGTGCAGATGCTGGTGCGGGCCGGTGTCGGAAAGATCGCCATTGCCGATCTGGATACGTTCGAGGTGTCCAACCTGAACCGCCAGTTGTTTGCCTTTACCGACACGGTTGACCGTCTGAAGGCCGAGGTCACCGCCGAGGGACTGAAACGCATCAATCCCGATCTGGAACTGGTGGTTCTGGGGGCCGAATGGACCGATCGCCTCGACGAATTGGCCCGCGACTATCCGGTCATCATTAATGGCTGCGACGACATCCCCGCCACGGCGCAACTGTACCGCAAGGCCAAACAGCATGGCGCGACGGTCATCGACGCCTATGCCTCGCCCCTGCCCTCGGTGATCGTGGTGCGCCCGAACGACCCGCGCCCCGAGGAACGTCTCGGCTATCCGATCAAGGGCGTGGACTGGAAGGCCATCACCGAGGAACAGGCGGCCGACAGCTTTATGAAAGAACTGGAATGGGTGATGACCCATTCGTCGTCCCACACCCATATCGACCTGACCGCCGCCGCCGAAATGGCCGCGGGTAAGCGCAAGCGCATGAGCTTTGCCCCCATGGTCACCACCGCCGGATGCCTGATGGCGGGCGAGGCTCTGTCTCTGCTGATGGCCCGCAAGACCCGCACCGACTATCGCGGCTGGTTCTTGAATACGCGCGATGCCAAATGCGAGCGCCCCCTGCCCGCACCGATCGGCGCACTGAAAGCCATCGTGGTGCGCCGTCTGATGCAAAAGCTGCTGGCCGGATGATGGAGCTTTCACTGGCAGACACCACACGCATGCTGGTTGATGGCTTCGGGGCCATCGGGGCACTGGCGGTTGCGCTGGTCCTTTGGCAACGCGCCCGCCGCTCGACGGTGCAGAATGTGCTGCTGCTGGTGTTTGGCCTGTCGGGCCTGTTCTATGCCTGTCGGGCGCTGGTACGAGCGACGGGCTTCGAGATATTCGGCGCACTCACGCTTTTGCTGGCCTGCGCGCTGCCTTTGGGCGCTCTGCTGCTGGCAGAAACCCTGTTGCGTCGTCATGCGCCGCTCTGGATCAAGATCACCATCGGCGGCGGCACTCTACTGGGTATCTTTGCCGCGCTACTGGCCGGCAGCGGTATCGAAAAGGCCTTTAGCCTCGCCATCTATGTGCCCTGTGCGCTGTTGCTGGTGCTGGGCCTGATTGTATTTCGTCGTCGCGACAGCCTGTCGCCGATGGAGAACACCACCCTCAACGCCTATGGTCGCGCCCTGCTGGCCACCGGCGTTCTGGCCCTGACCGATTTTGGTATTGTCTCGCCATTCGGCCTGTCGGCGCTAGGCATGCTGGGTCTGGCCTATGCCGCCGCCGCAGGGGCCAATGCGCCAAAGGGCTGGCTGGAAACGGCCAAGGAGTTGTCGCTGGCCTTTGGCACAGCACTGTTGCTGGCGGGCGCACTCTTGCTGCTACATCGCCCCGAGAGCAGGCTGGATGCCGCCTCGGTACTGGTCGTGACGATAGCGGCGCTTTTGGCCCTGTCCGTGCTGCTGCGCCTGCGCTCGGGCGGCAATGACCAGCAACGCCGCCTGTTTGACCAGACGCTGACCGATGCCCGCACTGACACCCTGTCCGGCTTTATCGGTGACGCCAGCCGTGTCGCCCCGCTGCAAGGGCTGGTTCTGGTGCAGGATGCCGACCTCAAGGACTATGACATCAACCTGTTGCCGCAAGCGTTTGACGGCCGCGCGGTTATACATTTGTCCAGCCTGTGGGGCGCGCATCCGATGGCCGATGCCCGTGAACAACTGCGCGACCTGCTGCTGCGTCACAACTCCACCCACGCCATCCTGATCGGTGACCATCCCTTGCAGATCGGCCTTGTCGCCCTTGGTGGTTCGGCCATGCTGGACGAGGACGAACGCGACCTGGCCCTGTTCCAGAAAATGGCCGCCCTGATCGTCAAAAACACCGGAGCCGCCTGATGGCCCTCGAACTGGTTCAGGGCGATTTCGACGCCTTCTTTGCCACGCCCTTCAACGCCTATGGCAAAGACACGCCCTATGTGTCGCCCATGCGTTCGGACCTGAAAAAATATCTGGATGCCGCGCAGAACCCGCTGATGAAGGCGGGCAGTCCACTGGAATTCTACGTCGTCAAACGCGATGGCAAACCTGTGGCCCGCGCCACGGCACACCGCCATCGACAATCCAATGAGCGTTATGGCTGGGCGCGTACCTGTTTCGGATTTTTCGATGCCGCCGATGATGCCGAGGTCATCGACCTGTTATTCTCGGCCATCGAGGATTTCGCAAAACGCCATGGCGATACCGAAATCATGGGCCCCTTCAACCTGACCGCCATGCAGATGGTTGGCCTTGTCACCGACGGGTTTGAACACGCCCCCTATACGGACATGGTGTGGTCGCCACCGTGGTTGCCTGTCCATCTGGAGCGTCTGGGTTATGGCCGAGAGTTTCCGATGGCCACATGGCAGTTCAACCCGCAAACCGTGCCGGAAGATCAGCCCCTGACCGACAAGGCCCGCGCCATCCTCGGCTCACCGGACTGGAGCTTTGCCCCCATCACCCGCCGCGATTTCAAGGTGCGGATGGAGGAAGGCCGCCTGTGCCTGAACGGCGGGTTCGACACCAACCCGATGTTCGTGCCGCTGACTTCCGAAGAGTTCCAGTTTCAGGCCGGTGAGATGATGTGGGTCATGGACCCGAACCTGTCCGCCATCCTTCACCACAAAGGCAAACCGGCGGGCGTAGTCATCTGCATTCCCGACCTTAATCCGTTCGTAAAGCATGCCGGTGCGCGTTACGGATTGCGGATGATCTGGTCATGGCTGCGCGGGCTGTTTGCGCCCAAACGCGCCGTTATCATCCTCTATTCGGTCATGCCCGAACATCAGGGCCAAGGGGTCAATGCCGCACTGCTTCACCGTGTGCTCAAGGTCCTCAAAAAGGGTGGATACCAGTCCTGCGGTGGCACATGGATCGCCGATGTGAACGGGGCCAGCCTGGCCCAACTCAAGCGCCTGAACGCGCAGGTCCTGCACCGGACGCATCTGTTCCGAAAGGCGATGACATGACGCCTGACATGTTCCGCGCTCTGGTGGCCGATACCTGTCTGTCGCCCAATGTCCATAACATCCAGCCGACCCGTTGGCGGCTTGTGGATGATGCCACCATAGCCCAGATCGCGGCCCCCGACCGCCATCTGGCCATTGGCGACCCGACAGGACGCGATGCCGCCGCCAGCCACGGCGCAGCCTTCGAAGGCATGATAATCGCCGCCAGCACCCATGGCATTCAACTAACCGCCGCTCCCGCCGAAAACGGCGAGATCGCCAGACTGGTTGAAAACGGCTCCTGTGCGCCCGATCCCCTCGCCGCGTTCCTGACCACACGACGCACCTATCGCGGCAAGTTCGACAACCGCCGAAAGGACGCCGCCCGTAGCGCGGCCCACAATCTGTCACAGCGTTCGGACGTGCGTCTGCTTGCCGATGACGCCGCCATCAAGGACATCGCCCGCCTGACCGATCAGGCTACGATGCGTTTCTTCCGCAACCGTCCCTATCGTCACGAACTGACATCATGGATGCGGCTGACCAAGGTAGATCCAAACTGGAACCGAGACGGCCTGAACGCGCGGGCGATGGAAATGTCGCCCCCCTTGGCCGTGGCCGCAGGCGTGGTCATGGGCCATCCCATGTTCGAGATACTGGACAAGTTGCAACTGGCCGCCTCCCTGACTGGAGAGGCCGCCGTCACCAACTCTGCCGCCGTGCTGGTAGCGTTCGTACAGGACCGCGATACCGACCCGTTCCAGACAGGCCGCGACTGGCACCGACTATGGCTGGAATTAACGGCACTTGGCCTTTACGCCGCGCCTCTGACCATATTGGGCGACGATGAAACGGCCGCGTCCGAGATGGTTCGCCGCCTGAACCTGCCCCCTCATCAGCGTGTGGTCACAGTCCTGCGAGCAGGCATGGTGGACGCTAGCAAACTGCCCCCACCCGCTCGCCTGCCCGTCGATGAACTGATCGTGCCTTAGTCGGCGCTACGTTCTTTTCGTCCGGCCAGTTCTTTAGCCATACGGTCGACCGAGATTTGCAGTCCATTGGCGAAAGTGTCGTCACCGCCCTTACGGCTGGCCTGCATCAGGTTTTGGATTTGCTCGATGCTCTCGACCAAATCTTCATCGTCCAGATCGGCATATTCAATGCGTTCGGGGAACTCGTTAAGTTCGGTCAACTCGTTCATGGCTATGCCTCTGTGACGACGTAAAGACACATCAGCGCACCTTGTCGTCACAGACACGCCTCGCCACCCGTTTAGAGTCGCTTCAGATACTCTAGCAAATCACGCTTATCTTCATTGTTAAGATCAGCAAACATGCGGGTATGGCCGCCATTGCCCATCCCGCGCTGGCGCGTATCCACCTGTGAAGGACGGCTATAGGGCTGATAGCCCGCAGGATACGCCACACCGACCTTATCCAGATCCATCGCATGACCGCCAACACTGAAGGTCTGCGGCCGCTCCTCCAGCCCCAGCAGGGCCGCCAGTGACGGCACCGAGCCATTATGAAGATAAGGCGCGCTCTGCCAGATGCCGGTCAGCGGCGGCGGCGCATAGCGCCCCGTATGTTCGGCACGGATATAACGACGCATCGGGCTGGCATTGATCTTGGCGGCCAGAACATCATCGGCCAGTTCGGCCCGCACAGGGTCGGTGCCGACATTGCTCAACTTGTTCGGGAAGCTGTTCAGACGCGGCCCTTCGGCTGTCTCCTGATAGGTGCCGTGGCAAGTCGAACAGTTCTGCGCGAACAGCCGCGCCCCGCGCTCGGCCCGCGCCATGTCCACATGCCCCGGGAAGGTTTGCGGTCGCACCGTACCGACAAAGCCGAACGCCTCGCGCACCGCCGGAATAGCCCGCACAGCGCCCTCGCCCGACATCGCCATGGTCGGGACGGTGAAATAGGCCGCGATCGCTGCAAGGTCGGCCTTGTGTGCCTCGGTCAAATCCTCGGCCCGCATTTCGCGCTGTCGCTCAACGGCATTGGCGGGCGCATAGACACCATCCCACAACAGCATGCTGCGCCACATCCTGTCCGACAGATGCGGAATGGAGGTCAGGCCCCGCTCACGCTCATACGCACCGGCATCGCCCTCCAGCAAACCGTGCTGCAGTTTCAGCGCCGCCAGACCATTCGATACGCCCGCATGGCCATTGGTATAGGGCAAGGGCCGACCGCCCTGAGCCGCAATCGCCGCCAGTCGTTCCTCGACAATCGGCAGGACAAAGTCGTTGATGGTTTTCAGTTCGCGCTCTGTCACCTGCGGGAACAGGGTCTTCACCGCCGCCATCAGTCGCGCCTTGTCGCGCATCCCTGACGTCATGCCGTCATAGATACCCTGCGTATAACGATCCATATCCAGAGACGGATTGGGTGCCCCCATCCAGATCCGTTCCGGCTGTGGCTTGCCGTCCCCATCATAGACGGGTGCGGAGTGACAGGCGGCACAGCCGATGCCCGCAATCTGTACCTCGATGCGCGGGATCGAGCGCGTACCGGTGCCCAGAATGATCCCCATACCGGCTTCGGGCATGGGCGGTTGCGGGCGGTTAGAGGGCCAGTTCTCGATCCGGTCGGGATAGAAGAACCCGTAATCGCGCATGATCCGTCTCAGCGCGTCTTGCGAGATATCGTTTGGCGACTGGTGCAGCACCAGCGACGCCGCCGTCAGCTTCCACGGCACCGCCACCGTATCCATCGCATCAGAGTTCAGCCCGCCATAGTCACCAAAGGCAAACTGCATCGCCCCGCGCTCGAGCGCATCACCCGAAGGCGTCCATCCCGCCAGCACATCGGACGAAGCCCCGATATGGCCGCGAAAGAAATCCCATGTGCCCTGCGTCGCTGCACACCCTGCGACCATCAACAAGGCCAGCGACGCTGCCGTTCCCGAGATTAAACGCTTCATGACCGACCGCTCCCTGAGTACAGGGCCAGCATAGCCGCCCGTTTAGCAGCATGCACCTGCCAAGTCGGGGATGGCTTAGGCCTGTCAGCCTATGCCTGCTTGTGACGGCGCTCCAACGCCCGCGCGACCAGAACCAGCGCCCCGATAGCCGGAATATAGAAGGGCGTGACCCACAACATGGCCCGCGTCAGCGCAGCCGCCGCATCCATGTCAGCACTATAGTGCTGGCTCAGCATGCCTACGAATAACGGACCAAGGCCCATACCCACCAGATTGTTCACGAACATCAGAATGGCCGAGGCGGTTGCTCGCTGATTGGCGGGGGCCACGTTCTGGACAATGGCAAAGCCCGGTGCCACGAACATCATGTTCATGCCCATCGGCACAGCCAGCAGGGCCAGAGCCACCGGCCAGGTGTCCGCCATGACACCGGCAACAAAGAATGGCACGCCGATCGCCAGTGCCACAGCCGGCAGCGTAGCATAGGCACTGGGCCGACGCTGTGCAAAACGGTCCGCAAGAAAGCCGCTGGCGAACATGCCCACCGCCATCGCCAGCCCGAACACCACGCTATACCAAAGGCTGATATCGGCCATGGTGGCCCCTTTGGCACGCATCAACAGTGCCGGTGCCCAGGCCCCGAAAGCATTGAACACAAAGCTGTATGTGCCTGCCGCCAGCAGCAGCAAGGACAGGGTCGGTGTCTTGCGATAGGTCTGCAGACATTCTTTCAGGGATGCAGGCTTGGCCTCCATCTCCGCGACCGGATCATAACGGCCGCGCTTGGGCTCGCGCACCAGCAGCAACAACAGGACCGACAGTAATACGCCCGGTGCCGCCACCGCCATAAAGGCGATACGCCAGCCATACTCTGCGGCCACCCAAGCGCCGAATGCGACACCAATCGTCGCCCCTAGCGGCACCCCAAGCGAGAACAGGCCAATCGCACCGCCCCGTTTATGGGGTGGAAAATAGTCGGAGATAAGCGACATGGATGGCGACGCCCCACCCGCCTCGCCAATGCCCACACCGATGCGGGCCAGTACAAGATGCGTAAAATTCTGCGCCACACCGCATATCCCGGTGAACACACTCCACAACAAGCAAGCGGCGGCCACGATTTTCACGCGGTTCATGCGGTCTGCTAGCCAGGCAATAGGAATGCCGAACGCCGTATAGAAGAGCGCGAACATCAGGCCAGACAACATGCCGATTTGCGTATCTGACAGGCCGAGGTCCGCCTTGATCGATTCCGCCAGAATGGCGACGATCTGACGATCCAGATAGTTGAAGGTGTAGACCAGTCCCAGGATCAGAACGACCACATAGGGATAGACACCCAGCTTGGTGGGTGCCGTCGTTGCCGTCGGTGCTTGGCTCTCGTTCATACGCATTCTTCCCAGTCGGGCTCCCCGTGCGGGCCGTTGCGCTTTTTAGCGGCGCAATCATTTGCCAGCAGTCGCAGCCACTGTAACTTGCTCAACAGGACTGACTAGATAAAATCGTCACCAGAGCCGGATTTATCGAAGACATTTTCAAGCCGCGCACCCGCCCAAAGTTCACGCCCATGCCTTCGTAGCTTACCCCTAAATATAATGAAGCGGGCCTAAGCCCGCCTCATGTATTCATTTAGTGGTCAAAGCTTTCTACGCCCATTCCGCGTAGAAGCTGAGCGCGGTCATAGTAATCGCGCCACAACTGAACCAGTCCATCATCGTTGATGACCAGAACGCCCATGACCGGCACATCGCCACGATGGCCGTTATATATAAAGCGATCCATACGCTCGATATAGACGCGGCCATCGATCACACCGATATGTTCCAGCTCCAGTTCGATCCACTCGACACCGGCTCCTAAAGCCTTAAGGCGCGCGGCAATCGGCTCGCGACCATTGATCGGATCAAGCATCATCGAATGCAGGACACCATCCGGCGCGAACAGTTCGCCAACCTTGTCCCAGTCCTGATCGTTCCACGCCTGAACCATCGTACGGACCACTTCCAGGCTTTTTGCATCCTTGTCAGTCATGGCACTTCTCCCCTTGAAATCATTCATCTCGTTATAAAAGCGATGATTTCGAATAATTACGGTGCTCGAAATCTCGTAAAAGCGATATCAGCGATTGATAACGTGATTGACAAGCCCTTTCCTCCATATAACTTGCATAAAAAGACCAACACCGGTTGGCTTCGGGAGGAGAGACACATGAACAAGCCGCTTTCAACGCGGTTGCGCCTCGGCGTGGCAACCATAGCCATTGCTGCCGGCCTGCCTGCTATTGCCTCGGCACAGACGGCACCCGCCGCCTCGACCGAGCAATCCTACGCCATCGAAGAGATCACCGTCACGGCCCGTCGGCGTCAGGAAGCCATGCAGGAAGTGCCGCTTGCGGTCACCGCCATGGGCGCAGAGGAACTGCGCACACAGTTGATCACCGATCTGTCGCAGGTCGCATCGCAAGTGCCCAGCTTTACCTTCCAGGCCCAGAACGCCCTTGAATCGGAAATGTTTATCCGTGGCGTCGGCTCGGCGCGCCTGAACAGCGCGACCGCCGACCCCTCGATCGGCACCTTCCTTGACGAAATCTATATCGGCCGTCGCGGTGCCGCGACCCCGCCGATCTTCGACCTCGAACGCATCGAAGTGCTTCGCGGCCCGCAAGGCACCATCTTCGGCAAGAACGTCGTCGGCGGCGCGATCAACATGATCTCGGCCAAGCCGTCGCAAGAGTTTGATGCCGGTGGCTCGGTCGCGCTGGGCAATTACAGCAGCATCAATGCCGAGGCCTTTGTCTCTGTACCGGTCAACGAAAAAATCGGCGTCCGTCTGGCTGTTCTGCACGAAAAGAATGACGGCTATGCCGAAAATCTCGTGCGCAACGAAAAGATGGAAGACATCGATTCGACCGCTGTGCGCGGCGTTCTGGCATGGGAACTGACCCCCAACCTGAACCTGACCATGACAGCGGACTACAGCAAGTCGGACAGCGGTGGCTCGGCCCGTCACGCCGTGGATGACCCCAACGTACCGGGTTTCGGCTTCATTACGCCAAACCTGCCCTCGCAGGATCCGCGCACCAATTTCTCGCCCTACGAGCAGTATGCCAACCGCGAAACCAGCGGTGTCAGCGCCCGTATGGAGTGGGAACTGGGCAATATGAGCCTGATCTATCTGGCAGGTCTGCGTAATGGCGAGGGCAATGTCCGCTGGACGCAGGCCGGTGTTGGTTCACCGCCTTCGATCACCGACTCGACCCTGACCCAGTATGAAAAATACACCGGCATCACGCAGGAACTGCGCCTGCAATCCGATCCGGACAAGCGTCTGCGCTGGGCCACCGGCCTGTATTATCTGAACGAGAAGGTGAAGCGCAGCTCGCGCAATACCGCGATCTCGTTCCTGCCGGGCGGTCCGGGCAGCACCCGCGACACACTGGATGGTGACAACCAGTATGTCGCGTCCAGCACCACCAACAGCTACGGCATCTTTGGCGATCTGGAATATGATCTGATGCCGAACCTGACCCTGTCTGTCGGCGG
>NZ_JAVXCU010000086.1:0-9353 GCF_036659295.1 Brevundimonas sp.
GTGCATCAGCAGATGGCAGTGGAAGGCCCAGTCGCCCGGCGCATCGGCGGTCAGGTCGAAGGTCACCTTCGAGCCCGGCGCAACATTGACCGTATGCTTCAACGGCTGATGTCCATCGTGTCCGTTGACCAGCTCGAAGAAGTGGCCGTGCAGGTGGATCGGGTGAGCCATCATGGTGTCGTTGACCAGGGTGACGCGGACCCGCTCGTTCAGCTCGAAGCGGATCGGCTCGACCAGCTCCGAGAACTTGCGACCGTCAAAGCCCCACATGAACCGTTCCATATTGCCGGTCAGGTGGATTTCCATCGAACGCGACGGCGGGCGCGCATCCTTGTTGGGTTCAAGGGATCGCAGGTCGGTATAGACCAGCACCCGGTGATCGACGTCCTGAAGGCCCTGAGGCCGCTCGCCCAGACGGTTGGCGGGCGCGGGCGCGATGGCGTCCACCCCGACGCCGACCGCCATGTCGGCGGGGGCGTTGTTCGGGTCGCGCATGCTCATGGCGCCGTGGTCCATCGGCGCGGCGGCGGCTCCCGCCGCTGCACCATGAGCCGAATGGTCCATCCCCGCCATTGAGCCGTGATCCATCCCCCCCATCCCCATGTCGGCCATGGTCAGGTTGGGAACCTTGCGCAGCGGCGGGACCTCGGCGGTCATCCCCAGACGCGGGGCCAGGGTCGCCCGCCCCATGCCTGAACGGTCGATGGCTTCCGACACGATGGTGTAGGCCCGGTCCTCGGTCGGGCGCACGATGACGTCATAGGTCTCGGCGACCGAGATCTGGAACTCGTCCACCTCTACGGGTTGCACGTTTTCGCCATCGGCATTCACGATGGTCATCGGCAGGCCCGGAATACGGACATTAAAGATCGACATGGCCGAGGCATTGATGATGCGCAGACGCACGCGCTCGCCCGGCTGGAACAGGCCGGTCCAGTTCTCTTCGGGACCGTGGCCGTTGACCAGATAGGTATAGGTGGTGCCGTTCACATCGAGGATGTCGCGCGGGTCCATCCGCATCCCCGCCCATGTGCGGCGTTCCGACAGGCCCATGCCTTCGGAACCGTCCATCAGGCCCGCCAGCGTCAGCTTCTGGTTGTTGAAATAGCCGGGGCTCTTTTTCAGCTTGGCAAGGATTTCGTGCGGATGCAGGAAGCTCCAGTCCGACAGCACAATCACATGCTCGCGGTCATAGGCAACCGGATCGGCACCGGCCGGATCAATGATGATCGGGCCATAGTGGCCCATGGCTTCCTGAAGCCCTGAATGGGAGTGGTACCAGAAGGTGCCCGACTGCTTGACGGGGAACTCGTACACAAAGGTTTCGTGCGGTTTGATGCCGGGGAAGCTGACGCCCGGAACGCCGTCCATCTGGAACGGCAGCAACAGGCCGTGCCAGTGGATCGAGGTGTCCTCTTCCAGATGGTTGGTCACCGACAGGCGCACATTCTGGCCTTCGCGCAGACGGATCAGCGGCGCAGGCAGGGTGCCGTTGATCATAAAGGCATGGCCGGTGCGACCGCCGACCGTGAACTCGCCGTGATTGACGCTGAGGTCCACATTCGGCCCGTTCAGCGTCGTCATGTCGGGACGGATGCCCGCCGATCCGCTTTGCGCCCATGCCGGAAGAAGGCCGCTGAGGGCGGCTATACCGCCACCGGCGGCGGCTCCGCGTAAAAGGGTGCGGCGATCAAGGCGCATCGGCGTCATAGGGAAATCCTCTGGTCTCGGTCTTGAAGTCACGGGGGAGGGCGTGTGTGACGCCCTGTCTATCCATGAATACGCGGAACTGGAGCGTGCCCCTCATAAACCCGCGTGAAGATTACAGGTTTCTTCGGCTAGATGTCGCGCGACAGGGCAGAGGCCAGTTTCTGGCGGGCGCGGGCAATGCGGGTTTCGACGGCCTTGACGGTAATGCCCAGTATCCGCGCGGCCTCCTGCTGGCTGCGGCCATCTATCGAGGTCAGCAACAGCGGGGCCTTGAGGGTGTCCGGCAGGTCGCGCAGGGCCGTATTCAGGCGCTCGATCTTGCGGCGGTCATCAATCAGGGTGTCGGTATCGGGCGTACCATCTGTGACATGGGCCGCTTCGGGGGTGTCCAGTCCGACCGTGTAACGCATCCAGCGCCGCACTGTGCGGCGGCGGCCCCAGTCGCGGCACTTGTTCAGGGCAATGGCCCGCAGCCAGACATCGAACGGCCGTTGCGGATCATAGCGGTGGATGGCCAGCCATGCCGAGGCATAGGTTTCCTGCACCAGATCAAGCGCGTCCTCGTCGTCACCCGTATAGCGCCGCACAAAGCGGAACAGACCGCCTTTGGTGGCGGTCATCAGGGTTTCAAAGGCCGCGCGGTCTTTACCCGCCGCGCGCGCACAGATTTCGGGACCGGTAACCACGAGGGCTTACCGGCCACCCTCTTCGAGCAGGGTATCGACCACGCGGGCATCGAAGGTTTCGGCCTGTTCGGGCGTCATAACTTCGCGCATTTCAAAGACGTGGGCGATGGTCGCTTTTTGCAGATTGCCCATGGCGACGTGGAAATGATCGACCGCCGACTGAACGGCGGGACTATTGCCCTGACTGGCGGAAATGGCCGATGCCAGCTCGCGGTTGGCGTTGCGGACCTCGGATTCCAGCGTGGTCCGCTGGGGGGCAAAACGGGTTTCGATGTCGCGGATGCGGGCAGTCTGGGCAGCGTCCAGTTTTAGTTCCTGATGCACGATGGCATGCAGGCTGGGATTGTCCGGTTTGCGCAGCATCAGGCTGGCGCAACCCCACGCACCGGCGGCACCGGCGACCACGGCCACAAGGGCCATCAGGATAAAGGATTTAAGGCCCTTGTTCATTATCCCAGCTCCGTCTGGCTAAACGGGATCAGGCCGGATGACAGGCTGAAGGCCTGCATTTCATCGGGCGCAGGCTGGAAATGGCGCACGGCAATGCCGCCATTGACGATCCCGACCACCAGCGCGACGGCCAGAGCCGCCCCTTGCATCCGTACGGTGCGGGCGCGCTCGATACGGGCCTCGATCCGTTGCCAGACGCGCGTTTCCATCCCGTCCAGCAGGAGGTCAGAGCCGATGGGGCTTTGCGCCGCAAGGACGCTGTCGATGTCGTTCATCGTTTTGGAAGTCATGGTTTGCCTGCCTGAAAAGGCGCTGTCCCTTCAGACTTATACGCAGGCCCGTACTAATCCCCTCGCCAAAAATAAAAGAGCCCCGCCATCGCGGACGATGACGGGGCTTCAGGCGGGGAGAAGAGGTGTAAAAATCTACAGCTAAACAGGCGGCGCGTTACGGCCCCGCCCGAAAGCCTTTAGGCCTCGACCTTGATGACGCCGCGACGGATCTGGTCCAGTTCGATGGACTCGAACAGGGCCTGGAAGTTTCCGTTGCCGAAGCCTTCATTGCCCTTGCGCTGGATGATCTCGAAGAAGATCGGGCCGAACAGGTTTTCGGTGAAGATTTGCAGCAGCAAACCTTCTTCGCCGACATTGCCGTCCAGCAGGATACGGTTTTTCTTCAGGCGCTCGAGGTCTTCACCGTGGCCGGGGACGCGCTTGTCCACCAGCTCGTAATAGGTCTCGATCGTGTCTTGCAGTTTGACGCCGCGCGCGCGCAGTTTTTCTACGGTGCCGTAGATGTCCTGCGTGGTCATGGCGAGGTGCTGGATGCCTTCGCCATTATACTGGCGGATGAACTCTTCGATCTGCGAGTTCTCGTCTTGGCTCTCGTTCAGTGGGATACGGATGGCCTTGTCCGGCGCGATCATCGCTTGCGAGAACAGGCCGGTGGCCTTGCCCTTGATGTCGAAATACTTCTGCTCTTCAAAGCCGAAGATCTGGTTGTAGAAGGTCGACCATGTGCGCATCTGGCCACGCTTCACATTGTGGGTCAGGTGGTCGAGAATCTCGAGGCCGACGGCGTTCTCGGCTTCGGCTTGTTGCCAACCGGCGATCTCGGTCCAGCTGTCATAGATGCTGCCTTTGTCGCCATATTGGTCAACCAGATACAGGTAGGAACCACCGATGCCTTGCAGCACCTTGGCGTTGGCATCCAGAGCGCCGACCGAAGCGTCAACCGCCTGTGCGCCACGCGAGATGGCCAGATCGAAAGCTTGCTGGGCATCCGCCACGCGGAAGGCCATGCCCGAGGCCGACGGACCGTGGGCCGCACGGAAATCGGCGGCCTGACCGGTCGGCTCGTCATTGACCAGCAGGTTGGTCTGGCCCTGCTTATAGCGGGTGATTTTTTTGGTGGGGTGGGTGTGCGTCGGCACAAAGCCCAGCTGTTCGATCAGCGCCTTCATGGCGGCTGGATCAGGGCTGGTGAACTCGACAAATTCGAAGCCGTCGAGACCGATGGGGTTTTCAGCGGTAATGGCCATGGGGTTGGTCTTTCCTTGCTGTTCGTCGCCCGATTTTAGGGGCGCGCTAAAATCGGGTGAAATCAGTTGTCGTTGACGCGGTTGGCCCAGGCTTGCGTGCCCTGGTCATAAACGCGGTCGGTCGGCAGGATGTCGGCGGGTTCGTACTCGGCTTCGCTGGCGATCTGGGCATAGATCGGGGCAAAGTCCGTCTCGACCGTCTGGGTCAGCAGGTCTTCGAAGCTGTCGATAACGAAATAGGTCTGCTGGAAGTCGTCGATGCGATAGCGGGTCTGCATGACGCGCTTCATGTCGAAACCGATGCGGTTGGGCGATTTGTCGTCCAGCGCAAAGATGGATTCTGTGCGCGAAGACACGATCCCCGCGCCATACAGCTTCATGTCGTCGCCATCGCGGATCAGGCCGAACTCGACCGTGTACCAGTACAGGCGCGACAGGTTGTGGATGGCATTGTGCTTGATGGCCTTCATGCCGCCCATGCCATAGGCCTGCATGTAGTCGGCAAACACAGGGTTCGCCAGCAGAGGCACATGGCCGAACACGTCATGGAAGACGTCCGGTTCTTGTAGATAGTCGATCTGGTCGGGCGTACGCAGGAAGTTACCGGCGACAAAGCGGCGATTGGCCAAATGCTCGAAGAACACCTCGTCGGGGACCAGACCCGGAACGGCGACAACCTGCCAGCCGGTCAGCTTGTGCAGGCGCTCGGAGAGGTCTTCGAAATTAGGGATGCCGCTGTCGGACAGTTTCAGACGATCAAGGCCATCCATGAAGGCGGGCGTGACGCGCGAGGGCAGCATCTTGGTCTGACGCTCGTACAGAACATCCCACAGGGCATGCTCCTCGGGCGTATAGGCGGACCAGTTCTGCGGGATCGTCCAGTCGCTTGACGCGCCTTCGGGTGGTGTCTGAAGCACATGACCGGCCATGGCGTATTCTCCCATACATCCAAACTGCCGCTTCCTTTATCGGAAATCTGTGCCGAAATTTGGATGACTACATTTTGCCATCACAGAATACGCGATTGCCTTTCAAAAAGGGCCGTGAAAAACTGTGATCTGATTAGATTGTTTCAGCATTGGCGATATTATGAAACAAACCTCTCTTGATGATGTAGATCGTCGAATCCTGCGCCTGCTGCAACTGGATGCGTCCATGAGCCATGCGGCGCTGGCCGAAGCGGCGGGTTCGTCTCCGGCTTCGTGCTGGCGACGGATCAAGGCGATGGAAGAGGCCGGGATTTTGCGCGCCTCGGTGCGGCTGGTGGATGCCGATCTGGTGGGGCGCGGCGTCAATGTCATGTGTCAGGTGCGCATGAAATCACACGCCCTGAACGACCGTCTGGCCTTCGAGCATTTTTTGCAAACCAAGCCCGAGGTGATGGAGGCGCACTCCATGTCCGGTGAATGGGATTATCTGCTGCGGATCGTGGCCGAGGATGTGGCGGGCTATGAGCGTTTCCTGATGCGTGACCTGCTCAACCATGCCAACGTCGCCACGGCCGCATCGCACTTTGCCCTCAGTCAGGTGAAGTACACGACGGCACTGCCGGTCTAGGGGGACATTATGCAGGCTGAAACGCTTTACGGCTCCAGAGGCAAGGCAGCCTTTCACAGTCTGGTTCCCCTGCTGGTGACGCTGTTTATCGTCAGTCAGGTGTTCAGGGGCACTGGCAGCGGACCCAGCTTTTTCATTGTCGCAGTTTTTCTGTTGCTGGGGATCGCGCGCATAGGTGATCTGGTGCGGCCCAGACAACTGGTTCTGGATGACAGCGGGGTGACGTTCCATCCCTCGTTCAAGGCGGCGCATCCAAAGATACCCTGGTCTGCTGTGCGCGACTTTGCCATCGAGGGCTCCAAGAACAAGTTGCTGGTGCTGCACTATGTTGACGGTGGTAAAATCCGCCGTTTGGCGCTGGGCACTGACTGGTGTCTGGATGACAAGAGCTTGTGGGGCGTGACCCTTGTCGGGGCGCTGCTCCATGTCAGTGACTATCATCAACGTGCTGTGGCCTATGCGGGGGGAAGACATGCCCCGCCGAGTAGCGTTGTGGCACCTTTGCGGACCTCGCCACCCAAGGTTGCGCAGCCTTTGCAACCTGCCACAACCCGTTCGGGCGTGGTCTATGCCGAAAAAGCGGCACCGCAGACGCGGCCTGTTTCGCCGTCCCTGAATGGCGAGACGAAATCGCTCAAGGGACTTGGCGTGGCATTGATGGTCGTCGGGGGCGGTGTGTCGGTCCTGTCGGTGATCCCGTTCGTGAAGGCCTGTAATCAGGGGCTGTGCGGGCAGGGCCTATGGGATATGGGCGATTATCGCATCTGGCTTTTTGCGACGTTGTGGACGGTGTGTCTTCTGGCGGTTGTTGCCGGTGGCATGATCATGGCCGGTGCGCGCGAGGATGGGCGCTAGGGACCCGTCATGATGCCGATATTGCGCTGATGACTGGAAAGGACTGTGAATTTCATAGTCTGGAGTAACGCGCCATCGCTTGATGCAGGCGTGATGGTTGGCAATAATTTTTGCCTCTATGTTAAATAAATTTGACTCCATGTTCGTTTGGGTATTCTTGTTGCGTCAGCAGGGAGGAAGCGCACATGGCTTTTCGTGAAAAAATGGCGTGGTTCACGCTGATCGGTTTTGTTCTGACCTATGCTTTCTATTTCGGAATAGCGGCACCGGCAGTGGATTTCGGCCGTAACAACATGCTGGACATCGTCTGGAGCTTTGGCCCCGTGGCAGTGGTACATGGTCTGATCTCGGCCATCGGCAGCGCCGCCATTGCCATTGCCGCCCGTCGTGATGCCAGCAACATGGCCGACGAGCGCGATCACGCCATCAACCGCAAGGCAACGATGGTGGCCTATTACATCATGATGGTTGGTGTGATGTTTGTCGGTGTGGCCGGTCCGTTCACCATGGCCCCCTACAAGATCGTCAATATGTCGCTGGCCCTGATCGTGATCTGCCAAATCGTTCAGGACGTTCTGGTGATCCGTGGCTATCGTCGAGGCGGACATGGCTAAGACAATCCACAACACCATCCGCACCCTGCGCTTTCATGCAGGCGAGATGACGCAGGCCGACCTTGGGATGCGTGTCGGCCTGACCCGCCAGACCATCGCCGCCATCGAACAGGGCAAGTATTCGCCTTCGCTGGAAACGGCCTTCAAGATTGCCGATGTGTTCGGCGTACCGTTGGAACAGGCGTTTAGCTGGACCTAGTGCAGTTCCAGTTCGTTGAACGCTGAATAACCC
Source organism: Brevundimonas sp. (assembly GCF_036659295.1). GTDB lineage: Bacteria > Pseudomonadota > Alphaproteobacteria > Caulobacterales > Caulobacteraceae > Brevundimonas. The sequence goes on from NZ_JAVXCU010000086.1 coordinate 7,645, forward strand.
TTTTCCGCCGTGAAACTGTGCGCGTCGGCCAGTTTCCATGACAGGCCGTAGAAGGGGTGTTGCTCGCCCTGTTCCAGCAGTTCGCCCGGTTTCAGATAGGTGTGGATCTGGGAGTAGAGCCGGATTTCGGACTGGCTGATGCGGCGGACCAGATGCTGCGGGCCAAGATCTTGCGGGCGGGCAATACCGGCGGCGGCCAGCATCTCGGCCAGCGCGTGCATGGTGCTGCGGTGATAGGTGGCAACGCGCGTGGCCTTGTCCGGCACCACCAGGGCGTGCTGGCGAGAAGGGTCTTGCGTTGCAATGCCGGTGGGGCACTTGTTGGTGTTGCAAGACAGGGACTGGATACAGCCCAGCGCGAACATGTAGCCGCGCGCTGCATTGGTCCAGTCGGCCCCCATGGCCAGAAGGCTGGCAATATCAAAGGCACTGATGACCTTGCCTGCCGCGCCGATCTTGATGTGCTCGCGCAGGCCCGCGCCGACCAGCGTATTGTGGACCAGCAGCAAGCCTTCGCGCAGGGGCGTGCCGATATGGTTGGCAAACTCCAGCGGGGCCGCACCTGTGCCGCCCTCGGCACCGTCCACGACGATGAAGTCGGGCAGGATGCCGGTTTCCAGCATCGCCTTGACGATGCCCATAAACTCCCACGGGTGGCCGATGCACAGTTTGAAACCGACAGGCTTTCCGCCCGACAGTTCACGCAGCGTCTGAATGAAATGCATCATTTCGACGGGGGTGTTGAAGGCGGTGTGATAGGCCGGTGACACACAGTCCTGACCCACGGCGACGCCACGGATTTCGGCGATTTCGGGCGTGACTTTCGGACCGGGCAGGATGCCGCCATGGCCGGGCTTGGCCCCTTGGCTCATCTTGATTTCGATCATCTTCACCTGTGGCGAAGAGGCGTTCTGGACAAAGCGTTCGGGATCGAACTTGCCGTCCAGAGTGCGACAGCCGAAATAGCCGCTGCCGATTTCCCACACGATGTCACCACCATTTTCACGGTGATAGCGGCTGATGCCGCCTTCGCCGGTGTCGTGATAGAAGCCGCCGGTCTTGGCCCCCTGGTTCAGGGCGCGGATGGCATTGGCGCTGAGCGAACCGAAGCTCATGGCCGAGATGTTGAACAGGGATGCCGAATAGGGCTGTTTGCACTGTGGTCCGCCGATGCTGACGCGCATGGTCGACAGGTCGGCCACGGGGGCCGGGCGCATGGACGGAGCGATGAACTCGTAACGCTCGCTATAGACATCCAGCAGGGTGCCAAAGGCCCGCTCGCTGCTTTCGCCCTTGGCGCGGGCATAGACCAGCGAGCGCTGGCTGCGCGAATAGGGGGTGGCTTCGTTATCGGCCTCGAACAGGTACTGGCGCAGTTCGGGGCGGATCGCCTCGATCAGCCAGCGGAAATGACCGATGATCGGATAGTTGCGCAGCACAGAGTGACGGGTCTGGATCAGGTCGTAAAAGCCCAGGGCCGTGATCGCCACCGACAGCAAGGTCAGAGGCCACAGACGGTGTTCCAGCATCAGTCCAAGCAGAAGACCCAGCGACAGAACGACAAATATCGCCAGCACTGTGAAACGACTGATCTTCATGGTTTCGACCCCGATATTGCCCAGCCTGATCCAGACTAAATACCGAGCTAGCAAATAGGTGCCGGAATTACAGGCCTTAAACGCCTCTAGCCGTTCACGTCGGCGTAAACG
>NZ_JAVXCU010000087.1:0-9242 GCF_036659295.1 Brevundimonas sp.
CCGATCAGGCTTAGGGTCAGGATCAGGCCAAGGCGCACGCAAAATTCCCCGTTAAGCGGTGCAGAAGGAGCCACTAATGTAGGATCGGGCTTAACCCACCGCTAACATGCGCCCTCTCGGGTGCTATTTTAGCAAATGTTACTTTCTGGTCGGCAGATAGGCGGTGGTGAACGCGGCTTCCCAGTCGGGATCGGCGCTATAGGCCCCGCGGCTCTGCTCGGCAAAGGCCTGCCAGCGTTCGGCGGACATGGTGCCCAGACCATAGAGGGCGGCATCGCCGCTATCGATGATGTTGTGGCTTTTCAGCAGGTCGCGGGCCGTATCCAGCGAGCCTTGCGGGGTGGCCGGATTGGCGCGGCGGATCAGGGCATGGGCCGGATCGGGATCGCCGTTCAGATAAGTGTTCCAGCCCTCGACCGAGGCAGCGATGAAGTCTTTCAAGGCCTGCGTATTGTCACGCGCAAAGGCGTTGGGGGCCATCAATATGCTGGAATAGGAGGCATAGCCGTCATCGGCGGGCAGATAGAGCCGCGTCCGCAGGTCGGGACGCGAGGTCGCCACCAGAGCCGGTTCGCGGGTCAGCGAGCCGATCATCAGGCTGCGCGGATCGTTCAGGAAGGGCTCCAGCATCCCTTCGGGCGGGCGCAAAAGCTGTTCTTGTGTCAGCTGGTATTTGTTCTGGAGCCACGACCAGATGTCGGACCAGTCGGCATCCTCGACATAGAGCGGGCGCTCGTCCAGCGCCGCCAGATCACGCGGCGCATCGCTGGCATGGGCGATCAGGACGCGCGGGTCTTTCTGGAAGAAGGCGGCCACGGCCTTGACGGGCGCGCGATCGGCAATCAGGCGCAGCGCCCCGAAGCTGTCGCGGGCAAGGCCCAGCTCGGCCACGCCCGAGGCCAGACGGCTGGAAACATCGGCAACCGAATTGCCGTGGAATATTTCGACGTTCAGGCCGTGCGCGGCATAGAGGCCGCTGGCAATAGCCTGATAGAAACCGGCATGATCGGCACGGGCGGGGCCTGAAATGGCCAGACGCAGGCGCACGCGCCCCTCGGCATCAATGGGGGCGCTCTGGTTGCAGCCGCTCAGCGCAGCACCGGCACCTACACCAAGCGCGGCGGCACCAAGGCTTTTCAAAAGCGTGCGTCGGGAGAGGCGGGGCAGGATCATTACAGGTTGCAATAAGCACGCTGCCCCCGAATGGGAAGACTTAAGATGAGGCTTTGCCATTGATGACACCTCTGGGGGCCATGACGAGAGAGGGCAGAAGGGGTCTGCCCTCTCTCGTTGCCTGTGGCATGCCGTGACGGTTCGGTGGAACTGGCGGGGTGATTACGCAATCAGTAGGCCTGTTGAATGCAGGCGCGCTGTGTGGGGGAGCGTAAAATGGACTGCATCATCATGGCGAGGGAGCCGTGTGGAGCGCGGTCCGGACCAGTTCTACGAATACCGGTACAGACTGACTTTAGCCTAACAATGATATCTTAAATGCATGGATCGGCAAGGCGGGCACAAGCGCGGCCTGTGGATAAGCGTGCAGGGGCATAGAAAGCAAAAGGGCGACCGGAATGATCCGGCCGCCCTTTTCCCGATAAGGTCTAGCGAGGCGCGAGGCTTAGCTTAGACCTGCTTTTTTCTCTTCCAGTTCAAGCCATTCCAGCTCGATAGATTCAAGGTCCGCGCGGGCCTTGGCGGCGGCCTTCATGGCCTTGTCGAAGGCGGCGGGATTGGTGCTGTAGAGGGCCGGATCAGCCATGAGGGCGTCCTGCTTGGCGATCTCCTTGGGCAGGGATTGCATCAGCTTTTCAATCTCGGCCAGACGATGCGTGTCCTTGAAGGACATCTTGGCGGGCTTCTTGGGTGCGATAGGCGTCGCAGCGGGCTTGGGAGCCGAAGGGGCAGCAATACCGGCCTTGGGGGCCTGAATGAAGCCGGGGTTCTGGCGCACGAACTCGGTCCAGCCGCCGGGGGTTTCGACGATATCGCCGCGACCGTTCATGGCGATGGTCGAGGTGGCTAGACGATCCACGAAGTCGCGATCGTGCGAGACGAGGATCAGGGTGCCGTCATAGCCGTCGAGCAGTTCCTGAAGCTTGTCCAGCGTGTCGATGTCGAGGTCGTTGGTCGGCTCATCGAGCACCAGCAGGTTGGCCGACTTGGCCAAGGCGCGGGCCAGAAGCAGGCGGTTGCGCTCGCCGCCCGAAAGGGTCGAGATTGGCTGACGCAGTTGGGCTTCGGAGAACAGGAAGTCCTTGGCATAGGCCGCAACGTGCTTGGAGTGACCGCGCACGAGGATGCTGTCGCCGCCGCCCGGTGTCAGGGCGTCCCACAGGGTCATGTCGGACTTCAGGCCCTCGCGGGACTGGTCCAGATAGAGGGGTTCCAGATTGGCCCCCATGCGGACCGTGCCTTCGTCAGGTTGGAGTTCGCCCAGCAGCACCTTGACCAGCGTGGTCTTGCCCGCGCCGTTGGGACCGACAATGGCCAGACGGTCGCCGCGAATGATGCGGGTGGTCAGGTTCTTGAAGATGACGCGGTCGCCAAAGGACTTGGAGACTTCTTTGATGTCGGCGACCAGCTTGCCCGAAATGGCACCGGAATCGACGCCCATATAGAGGTCGCGCGGCACGTCCTTCATCTTTTCGGCGCGTTCGGCGCGCAGGGCGTCAAGGCTGCGGGCGCGGCCTTCGTTGCGTGTGCGGCGTGCGGTGATGGAGCGGTAGAAGGTCTCGGTTTCGCGCTCGATAGTCTTGGTCAGCTTCTGGAGCGCGACGGCTTCTTCTTCCATGACCTTGGAGGCCCAGTCGTCGAACTCGGCAAAGCCCTTGTTCAGGGTGCGCACGCGGCGGCCTTCCAGCCAGTGAACCGTATTGGTCACGCGGTTGAGGAAGGCGCGGTCGTGGCTGACGACGAGGATAGCGAAGCGGGCCGAGAGCAGCTCTTCTTCGAGCAGTTCGATGGCGAGGATGTCGAGGTGGTTGGTCGGTTCGTCCAGCAGCAGGACTTCCGGTTCCTCGGCAAAAGCCTTGGCCAGAGCCGCGCGGCGGATCTCGCCGCCCGACAGGCCCTGGGTGGACTTGTAGGGATCAAGGCCGAAGGTGGTCAGCCAGCTTTCGGCGGTCCAGGTTTCGGCGGCACCGGACGACGCATAGTCGATCAGGGTCTCGCCGGTGATTTCGGGTTCTTGCGGGACATAGGCGAAGCGGGTGCCGGCCTGAACGGCGCGGTCGCCGCTGTCCGGTTCGATAAAGCCCATGACCACCTTCATCAGGGTGGATTTACCTGCGCCGTTGCGGCCCACAAGGGCGGCACGCGAGCGCGGTTCAACAGCAAGGTCCACGCCGGAAAACAGCGGGCGCTGTCCGTCCTGAAGGTGGATGTCTTTAAGTGCAACGAGGGGAGGTTTGGCAGCCATGGGCGGGCATATAGCGTGCCGCGCTCGGAACTGCCATCGACAGGTGCGGTTGAGTGTCGAATCTGTATTTTATTTGTACCGTCCAGACGGTATGTAGCGGATATGCAAGTATCGCCCCGCCGTAGAATGCCCGAAGCCACCCGCGTCGAAATACTGGACACCGCAATCGAGGTGTTGGCCGAGAAGGGCCCGATGGGCCTGACCATGGATGCGGTGGTGGAGCGTGTGCCGTTCAGCAAGGGGGCCTTGCTGCACCATTTTCCCAATAAGACGGCCTTGCTGGAAGGCATGATCGACCGGCTGGGCGAGAGCTTTGTTGCCCAGATCGAGGCCTATGCCGCCAAGGATCCCGAACCGTATGGGCGGGGCGCGCGGGCCTATTTGCGGGCAGTCATCGACGAGCCGGTGACGGATCGCGATGTCAGTATCGGTCGGGCGGGGCTGGCGGTCTGTGCCATTGATCCGGCCTTGGCCGGTCGCTGGAAGGCATGGATGAGGAAAGCCCAGAATGGCGATCCGTCTGATCCTGCGGGCTCAGACGATGCATTGCTGATGCGTTTGCTGGCCGATGGTCTGTGGATGTCGGACCTGTTCGGGACCTATGAAATTTCGCCAGACCAGCGCAAGGCGCTGGCAAGTTTGATGATGGCTGGAACCGTCATGCCCGAAGCGATGGAGCAAAAGCAATGAACCCGATGACGTGGCTGGCTCTGGGCGGAGCCATTATGTTCGAGGTGGTCGGTACCAGCCTGCTGCAGGCCTCGCAGCAGTTTACCAAGCCGTGGGCGACGGCAGGAATGGCGGCTTGCTATGGCATGGCCTTCTATCTGTTGAGCCTTGCGCTGAGGTCCATTCCGGTGGGGTTGGCCTATGCCATCTGGAGCGGTTTGGGTGTGGTGCTGATCTCGCTGATCGGCATGTTTGTGTTCAAACAGAAACTGGACCTGCCCGCTGTGATCGGTCTGGTGCTGATTGTCTGCGGTGTGATCGTGATCAATGTGTTCTCGAAGGCCGTCAGCCATTAAGGCACGATGATTGTCGGGCAGGGGGCGACAGGGGCGGCTTTGTCGCTTAAAGACCCCGCCATGTTGCCTTTCTGGAAAACCAAGTCGCTGACCGAGATGAACCCGCAAGAGTGGGAGAGCCTGTGTGACGGGTGCGGTCTGTGCTGTCTGGTCCGTTTCGAGGACGAGGATACGGGCGAGGTTGTTCCGACGCGCGTGCACTGCAAGCTGTTCGATGCGGTCAAATGTACCTGTGTCGACTATGCGAACCGCAAGGAGCAGGTGCCGGACTGTATCAAGCTGACGCCGAACAATGTTTCATCTTTAGCGTGGATGCCGAAATCTTGCGCATACCGCAGGTTGAACGAGGGGCGCGATCTGGCATGGTGGCACCCGCTGGTCTCGAACGATCCAGAGACGGTGCATCAGGCCGGTGTGTCGGTGCGTCGCCAGACGGTTTCCGAGACGGCGATGGTCGAGGCCGAGGATGCTCTGGACTTTGAAGCGTCGGAATGGCGCGAGGAGCGGGGGCTTATGGGGCCGGAGGAAAGCGCTCGGGAGATGGACGAGGGCTAACTATTTTCGGGGGGTGTGGGTTGGAAATACCAGCTTTCAGGCCGGAGGAGGAACCGCAGGATATGGAACACGCAGGGGCGGATAAGGCCGCGTCTGTGGGGGACGCTGTGCGGTTCGGGCATTTGGAAAATCTGGCCGCCATGCTGTTGCAGGCAGAGGCCTTTGTGCTGGAGCTGGAAGGCGAGCCGGCGGGCGAACTTGACGGGCTGGTCCAGCGGGCTGAACGGATGCAGGCCGATGAAATCCTGACTGGCGAGGCCGCTATGTGGGCGGCGACGCCGGTGGTCTATGGCGGGCAAACCCTTGGCCTTCTGGTCTTGCAGACCCCTGAACCGCGTCCCGTGCCGGATGAGGGCCAGCGGGCGATGATCCTGCAACTGGCCAAGGTGGCCGGTGATCTGGTGGCGGGTGCCCAGGCCCAGCGCACCTGTGCGGATCAGGTCCGTATGCTGGACATGATCGAGGATATGTCCGGCATCGGCTGGTGGCGCATGGACAAGCACAAGAACTCGGCGCGTTGTTCCAGAAGAGTACGCGAAATCCACGGACTGCAGCCGGACCAGACGGTCTTTGAGCTGCGGGCCGGTGTTGGCCATTACGATCCGAAGGACAAGGCGCTGCTGGAGGCGGCGCTGGACAATGCGCTGGAGACCGGTGAGGGCTATAATCTGCGGATGCGGCTGAACAGCCCCGACGGCAAGCAGCGCACGGTTATGAGCCATGCTGTGAGCGAGAAAGACGCGAATGGCGAAGTGTGCGGGGTGTTCGGGGTCTTCCGCGATGTGACCGATCAGGAAGCGGTCGTGGCCAAGCTGCGTCGTAACGAGGCGCGCTATCGTCTGTTGGCCGAGAACGTCAGTGACGTGATTACCCGCGTGAAGATGGACGGTTCGAGCAAATATATCTCGCCGGCGATCCAGTCCGTACTGGGCTGGACGCTGGAGGAGATGAGCGGACAGTCCACCGACTATGTGTATCGCGAGGACCGGCACAAGGTTCTGGGGGCCATTCAGAATGCGGTGAAGTCGGGCAAGCCGACCCGTCTGGAGCACCGTGCTGTGCACCGTGACGGGCGTATCTTGTGGGTGGAATGCACCTTCAAGGCGCTGCGGGACGAGCATGGCGAGGTGGATGATGTCGTGGTGGTTATCCGCGACGCGACCCAGCGCAAGCTGCTGGAAGGTGAGGTCATCGAGGCCAAGGAGCGGGCCGAGAAGGCCGCCGAGGCCAAGACCGAGTTTCTGGCCAATATGAGCCATGAGCTGCGGACGCCGCTGACTAGTGTCATCGGCTATTCGGGGTTGTTGAAAAACTCGCCGGGTTTGACGCCGACCCAGAGACTGTATGGCGACCGGATTGCAGCTTCGTCCGAAGCGCTGCTGATGGTGATCAACGACATCCTTGATTACTCCAAGCTGGAGGCCGATGCGGTCGAGCTGGAGAATGCGCCGTTTGATCTGCGCCAGCGTATCACCGACACGGTCGGGATTATCGAAAGCCAGTGCGCCGCCAAGGGTCTGGGCCTGACGGTTGATATGGATGCGCGCCTGCCTGAAATCTTGTCGGGCGATGCGTCGCGGTTGAGGCAGGTTTTGCTGAACTTCCTGTCCAATGCGGTGAAGTTTACGGCGACGGGCAGTGTGGGTGTGAAGGCGTTCGGGGCCGAGACTGAGGACGGCCGTTACCGGCTTCGGGTCGAGGTGAGCGATACCGGTATTGGTCTGAGCCATGAGAAGGGCGAGTTGATCTTCGGGCGGTTCACGCAGGCCGATGCGTCCACGACGCGTGTCTATGGCGGGACCGGACTGGGGTTGGCGATTTCGCGCCGTCTGATTGAACTGATGGACGGCAGGGTTGGCTATGAGAGCGAGCCGGGCAAGGGGGCGACCTTCTGGTTCGAGGTGCCGCTGGACTTTGATTTTGCCCTTCCGGTTTCTGTCGCGGCCGATACGGTGCCCGATATCGGGGTGCGGGGGCGTATCCTGATGGTGGATGATGCCGAGGCGAACCGTGAACTGGTGAAGATCATTCTGGGGACGCTGGGGCTGGAGGTCGAGACGGCGTGCAACGGTGTGGAAGCCGTGGCGGCGGTGCGGCGCGGCGACTTTGATCTGGTGCTGATGGATGTCCACATGCCGGAAATGGACGGGTTGGCCGCTACGCGCGAAATCCGCCAGCAGGCGCGCGACAAGCATCTGCCGATATTGGCGCTGACGGCCAATGTGGGTGGCGAGCAGGTGCAGAAATGTCTGGATGCCGGAATGGACGGGCATTTGCCCAAGCCTATTCAGGTGGGGGATCTGGCGCAGACGCTGAAGAAGTGGCTGCAGTCGCAATAGAAATGCAAAGGTCTTCGTGAAACGGGTCCTCGTGAAAACGGGGGCCTTTTTCTTTTTGTGCGCGTGTCGGGGGCGGGCAATCGCGGGAAAAACAAGGGATTGGTGCAGGCGCGAGCTAATCGGCCCACCCGTGGACGCTGGTGGCCTATTGTTTGGGTATGGCGGGAAATGGGGATAGCGGGCAGGGCGCGGTTCAGCAGTGGCTGGATCAGGTGTTTGGCCAGTTGCAGGCACTGGTGGACGAGGCTGTTCGGGTGCTGGTGGAGGCAGAGCCACCCAAGGATGTGGTCGAGGCCGAAAAGCGGGCGCGGGCAGTGGGTGTGGTAGCGCGCGCGGCCAAGGCGGTGGCGGCGCTGAAGACCGGTCTGAAATCCTCGACCCGCAAGCTGGCTGGAACAGAGGTGGAGGATGATGTGGCAGGACGGGACGAACCTATCGGCAAGGCCGAGGAGCAGCGGCTTAGAGATGAGCTGTTCGCCCGCGTCGATCGTCTTTTCGAGGTTGCAGAACAGAAGGGATATGGTCCGAAGCCGGATCGACCAGATGGGGGCGCAGGAGGTTTTGCGCTGGCTGGCGGCGACGCCGGTGGTGCGAAACGAACAGGTTTGCAACCCGCCTGACGAGGGATGGCGGACCTGGGTGCTGTTGGGCGGGCGGGGGTCTGGAAAGACTTTCGCCGGTGGCTACTGGATCAATGCGCTGGCGCGACGCGGGGTGTTTAATCTGGCGCTGGTGGGACCGGCGTTTCACGATGTGCGCGAGGTGATGATCGAGGGGCCGTCGGGCCTGAGGGCACTGGCGGGGCCGGATAACCGCCCGCGTTGGGAGGCGAGCCGCAGGCGGCTGGTCTGGCCGACAGGGACAGCGGCCTATGCGTTCTCGGCAGAAGACCCTGACAGTCTGCGAGGCCCGCAATTCCATGCGGCGTGGGCGGACGAGTTCTGTGCCTGGCGCGAGCCGGAGAAGGTGCTGAGCAATTTAAGGTTTGGGTTGCGGCTGGGGGATGACCCGAAGCTGGCCATCACCACGACGCCGAGGCCGATTGCGGCGCTGCGGCGCTTGCTGGCGGAAAGTGGCGTGGTGACGAGCCGCCTGTCGACACGCGAAAACGAGGACAATCTGGCACCTGGTTTTCTGGGCCATCTGAAGGCGCTTTATGCCGGAACACGGCTGGAGGCGCAGGAGATGGAGGGGCTGATCGTCGAGGCGGACGGGGCGTTGTTTCGGGCGCAGGATCTGGCGCAGGCGAGAGGGAGCCGACCTGTGCGGTTGGAGAAGATCGTGGTGGAGGTTGATCCGCCGGTGACGGCGCATGGCGATGCCTGCGGGATTGTGGTGGCGGGGCGTCGCGAGGGGCGGGCCTATGTGCTGGGGGATGCTTCTGTGCGGGGGATGTCACCTGCCGGATGGGCGCAGCGGGTTGTGGAAACGGCAGCGGAGTATGGGGCCGATCTGGTGCTGGCGGAGGCCAATCAGGGCGGCGAGATGGTGCGGACGTTGTTGGCGCAGGCGGGCTGTCCTGTGGCGATCAAGCTGGTGCATGCGGGGCGTTCCAAGAAGGCGCGGGCCGAGCCGGTGGCGGCCTTATACGAGCAGGGTCGCGTGGTTCACTGCGGGGCTTTTGCGGCGCTGGAGGAGGAGTTGATGGCGTTGGGGAGCGAGCATCTGGGGCATAGTCCGGATCGGGCGGATGCGCTGGTGTGGGCGGTGACGCATTTGCTGTTGGCGGGGCGGGTGCAGCCGCGGCTTCGAAGTCTTTGATACTTGGGCAGCGGTCGTCGGCCCTTCGGGACCTCCCGACCCGACGCGGCCTGTCACCCCCCCCCTCATGGCGGTGCCCTGACACCACCCCCCCAGGGCCGGGGAGGAGGGGAGTACGTGGGCTTAAATAAAGAACCCACAAAC
>NZ_JAVXCU010000088.1:0-9210 GCF_036659295.1 Brevundimonas sp.
AACTGGTCGAATTCGCCATCATGGGTGAGGCCTTCCAGTCGGCTGTTCATGGCATCGAAAAACCGACAGTCGGCGTTCTGAATGTCGGCTCCGAGGAAATGAAGGGTCATGACGAGGTGCGCGAGGCTCATGCCATGCTGCGTTCTGGTCATCTGCCCATCAATTATTACGGCTTTGTCGAGGGCGACGATATCGCCAAGGGCACGGTGGACGTCATCGTGACCGACGGCTTTACCGGCAATATTGCGCTGAAAACGGCCGAGGGTACGGCCCGCTTTATCGGCACGCTGCTCAAAGATGCGCTGAAGTCCGGTCTGCAATCCAAGATCGGTGCGCTGATTGCCATGCCTGCGCTGAAAAAGATGTCGCGCAAGATCGACCCCAGCACTGTGAACGGCGGCCCCTTGCTGGGTCTGAACGGACTGGTGGTCAAGAGCCACGGTGGAGCCACCGCCGAAGGCTTTGGAAATGCTATTCGCGTCGCCGTTGATCTGGCGCGCAGTGATTATCTGGCCAAGGTCGGAACCAATCTGGCCCGCATGGCCGATATGACCGACGTGGCAACCAAGACGGACGGGGAGTAGTCGAGTGAGCGTAGTTCGGACGGCTGTTACGGGTGTAGGCTCTTATCTACCCCCGAACATTGTCACCAATGAAGAGCTGAGCAAAACCGTCGATACGTCCGATGAATGGATTATCGAGCGGACAGGCATCCATCAACGCCACAAGGCGGCTGATGACCAGCCGACCAGTGATCTGGCTGTAGAGGCCGCGCTTCGTGCGCTAGCCGATGCGGGCAAGACGCCTGCGGATGTGGACCTGATTATCGTGGCCACGACCACGCCGGATAATACCTTCCCGGCAACGGCGGCGATTGTTCAGAAAAAACTGGGCGCACCAGTCGGTATCGCTTTCGATGTTCAGGCTGTCTGCTCGGGCTTTGTCTATGCCATGAGCGTGGCGGACGGCTTTGTTGCCCGTGGCCATTCCAAATGCGCGCTGGTGATCGGTGCCGAGGAAATGACCCGTCTGATGGACTGGTCGGACCGTACCACCTGCGTCCTGTTCGGTGACGGGGCAGGGGCGTTTGTGCTGGAGCCGCGCGAAGGCAACGGCACCAAGGAAGATCAGGGCGTTCTGGGCTTTGCCCTGCGCTGTGACGGCTCCAAGACCGATCTGCTGTATGTCGATGGCGGACCGTCAACGACAGGCACGGTCGGACATCTGCGTATGATCGGCAATCAGGTGTTCCGCCATGCCGTGGTGAATATTTCCGAAGCCATCGTGGCGGCATCCGAGGCCGCTAACATAGCCATTCCGGATATCGACTGGTTTGTACCGCATCAGGCCAATGCGCGAATCATCCGTGGTGTAGGCGAGCGCTTGGGGCTGGACGAGAACCGCGTAATCTCGACGGTCGCCTTGCATGCCAACACCTCTGCGGCATCGATTCCTCTCGCCATGGATACTGCCATCAAGGATGGCCGCATAAAACGTGGTGATTTGATCGTTCTCGAGGCCATGGGCGGAGGATTGACGTGGGGCGCATGCGCATTCCGTTTGTGATTCCGCAAAGAGTGCTTTGATTTTTCGTAGTTTTGGCTTTGTATGACTCCTGATTGATAACGGGGAGACGCAAGTGTCGGAACAGCACACCCTTACCCGGGCAGATCTGTGTGACGCGGTTCACGATGAAGTGGGCCTCTCACGACAGGAATGCTCTGGTCTAGTAGAGCGTACACTCGAGTTGGTGGTTGAATCTCTGGAACGCGGCGAGACGGTCAAACTGTCCGGCTTCGGTGTGTTCCAGGTTCGGGAAAAGCGGGCTCGGATGGGCCGTAACCCGAAAACTGGCGAACCGGCTGCGATTAATCCGCGCCGTGTCATTAGTTTCCGTGCGTCCCAAATCATGAAATCGAGGGTCCACGACGCCGTTGTCGAGGATTGATTTTGACTAAAAGCCCACAAGCCTTCCGTTCCATTTCCGAAGCCGCCGACGAGGTCGGAGTTCCGCAACACGTTTTGCGGTTTTGGGAAGGGAAGCTGGATTTTATCCAGCCCGTTAAGCGCGCGGGAGGTCGACGTTTTTATCGGCCCGAGGACATCCTTATTCTGAAGGATGTCCGTCGCCTTCTTCACGAAGAGGGTATGACCATCAAGGGCGTAGAGCGTCTCTTCAAAGACAAGTCGGTGCGTTCAGGCAAGGTTCCTGCGACCGTAACGCCTTTGGTGAAACCCGAAACCTTATCCTCGGGTGTAAATCGCTCTCATCTGTCTCGTGTTCTGGAACAGATCGAGGCGGCACAAGCGCGACTGAACGCTGTCTTGGCATAATAGTCGCAGCTTATTGTTCATAAGCCACTTTTTTGGTTTGCGGTCGGCAGTTTGCCCGTCTATACGAAGCGTCTTCGGAGCGTGGCGCAGCCTGGTAGCGCACTTGACTGGGGGTCAAGGGGTCGCAGGTTCGAATCCTGTCGCTCCGACCATTTCCTTAGGGAACATGGTCGAAAGAAAAGGGCACCTTTGGGTGCCCTTTTTTGCGTCCGGATTCTATCGGGGATCGGCAGGATGGTTTTGCGGTCCCTTTGCGGGCTTTTCCGCCCAGCGCAGTAGCGGGATCAGCGGGATGCCCCAGCCGATACCGGCGATGATGTAATAGATCGCATCAACCCAGAAAATATCAGGCAGGAATTCGGACAGGGTTACGGCACCCCAGACCCAGAAGGTCAGGAAGGCCAGAACCAGAACGGTGGCGACAAGTTTTCTGAGACGCGGCGACATCAGCGTTTTTTCCGGAACATAAAATACAGCAACAGGCCAGCAACAGCGCCGCCTGCAGCCCATAACGGCCACTGCCAGCTATCTAGTGTTACCAGTGCAAATACCCGCAGCACCAGAAACACGCCACAGATGGCCCCCGAATAGGCGACGACAAAAAAGGCCGGCATTTCGCGGCGACCAGCCAGAAGATCGGCCAGAAAAGCCAGTACGGACACGACCACTACGGTCACGGCCAGTTCAATATAGGGCATGGGCGAATGGCCTCCTCAAACAACCGTGACGCTTAATACAAGAATGCGACTCGAAATCGCTGCGAGACAGGGGCATACCCCTCTGTTCTCCGTCTGACGATAGACGGTCATGATATCGGGGCAAGAGCGGGCGTCGAATGATGCGTATAGGCGAAGTCACCCACAGCCGGTCTGTGGCAATCTGGTTGTTTGTGTGTGCGGCATTGGTGTTTGCCATGGTCGTGGTGGGGGGCGTGACGCGACTGACCGGATCGGGTCTGTCTATCACCGAATGGAAACCCATTATGGGGGCCATCCCGCCGCTTTCGCATGATCAATGGATCGATGCGTTCGAGAAGTACAAGGCGATCCCGCAATACCAGCTGGTCAATGCGGGTATGAGCCTTGGAGAGTTTCAGGGCATTTTCTGGTGGGAGTGGATGCACCGTCTGCTGGGCCGCCTGATCGGTGTAGCCTTTGCTGTCCCGTTCCTGATTTTCGTGGTGTTTCGCATCATGCCGCGCCGTCTGGTGCTGCGCTGTGCGATTCTGCTGGGTCTGGGCGGTCTGCAGGGGCTGATTGGCTGGTGGATGGTTTCGTCCGGCCTCAGCGAGCGCGTTGATGTGGCTCCAGAGCGTCTGGCGACGCATCTGGGACTGGCCTTCATCATTTTCGCCGGTCTGATCTGGGCTGGCCTCGAAGCATGGTCCGGCGAGCAGTTCAATCGTCCGTCGCGTGGCTGGAACCTTGCGGCCACCCTGTTGCTGGCGGCTGTGTTTATCCAGTGCCTGCTGGGGGGGCTGGTGGCCGGTTCAAAGGCCGGCATGGTCTTTACCGACTGGCCCATGATGAGCGGTGCGGTGTTCCCGCCGGTCGAATGGGGGCAGGGCGGTTTGGCCTTCTTGCATGATCAGGGACTGGTCCAGTTCAATCACCGTCTTGGTGCCTACATCCTGCTGGCCTTCGGTACGGTCTATGCCGTGCAGGCATGGCGCTGGCGTCTGTCAGAAGGTTCGGGTGCCGCAGCCTATGCACTGGCGCTTAGCCTGTGGGTACAGGCCGTTCTGGGCATCCTGACCCTAATGCACGCTGTGCCGCTTACGCTGGGCGTGATCCACCAGGCCGTGGCGGCGATTGTGCTGGGTCTGGCGACCTTGAATCTGTGGCTGGTGCGGCGCGCGCGTCCGCGGATATTCAATTCGGGACCGCGTAGCTGAACTGAAAAGCAGCTGACCAAAAAGAAAAGCGCCGGAGGATTTCTCCGGCGCTTTTTTCTATGCGGCTTTGCGAGCGGCCAATGCCGAGGCCACTGTGCCTGCGAACCAGACCGATGCGATAACGATCAGAAGCCCGTAATCGTGCCCCATCCAGATGACGGGGATGAAGGCGGCCAAAGCAATGACTGCCGGAAACATGTTCGACCACATGGCCGAAACCTGTGATTCCAGATGGATCAGCGGACGGACCTGTTGGCCTGCACGCTTCTTCATCCAGCTGTTCAGCGGGACGTAAAGTGCGGTGACGACAATCGCGATCAGCACATATTTCAGTAACTGTCCGGCCTCGCCAAAAATGGCGGCACTACCGATCAGAACGCCCAGCGCACAACCGGTTGTTACGGCGAGCAGGGCATTGGGTTCAAAACGCATCAAGACTTGACCTTAACATAGGATCCGGGAGCAGGCTCCAGCGGAGCCAGCACGCCTTTGGCAGGATCGCGCGCGGGGACCTGTTTGCCGGACAGAGCCGACAGCCATTCCCCCCAATGCGGCCACCAGCTGCCCGGATGTTGTTCCGCGCCCGATTGCCATTCTTCCAGCGTTTCGGGAAGCGTTGCATTGACCCAGTGCTGATATTTGCCTGCATCCGGATGGTTTATGACGCCTGCAATATGGCCTGATCCGGCCAGCGTATAGGTGACGGGGCCGCTAAACAGGCGCGCCGAGCGATAGACAGAGCGCATGGGCGCTATGTGGTCCTCGCGGCTGGCCTGGAAATAGACGGGCACAGTGATGTTCCCCAGATCAATGGTCTCGCCGCCCATCGTGACCTCGCCCTTGGCCAGTGCATTCTGGCCATACATACGGCGCAGATAGTCCAGATGCAGGGTCTTGGGCATGCGGGTCTGGTCGGCATTCCACGCCAGCAGATCAAATGCAGGCGGGTCTTTGCCCATCAGATAGTTGGAGACAAAGAAGGACCAGATCAGGTCATTGCTGCGCAGGGCGTTGAAGGTATCGGCCATAGAGGTGCTGGGCAGAACGCCACCTGCCTCGTCCATCTGGCGCTCGATTTCGGCCAGCCAGTGCTCGTCGGTGAACAGGGCCAGATCGCCGGCTTCGGCAAAGTCGTGCTGGGCCGCAAAGAAGGTGGCGCTGTTGATGCGCGTGTCTTTCTTGGCGGCGGCATGGGCCAGAGCCGAACCCAGCAGGGTTCCGCCAATGCAGTACCCGACCGTGTTCACGGTTTTCTGGCCGGTTTGCTCCAGCACCTTATCTACGGCGCGATAAATGCCTTTTTCCAGATAGTCGTCGAAATTGTAGTGCGACTTGTCCTTGTCCGGATTGACCCACGAGCAAACGAAAACGGTAAAGCCCTGTGCCGTCAGCCAGCGCACCATCGAATTTTCGGGGCGCAGGTCGAGGATGTAGAATTTGTTGATCCACGGCGGGAAGATCAGCAGCGGGATCGCATACTGTTTCGGCGTTGCCGGATCATATTGCAAAAGCTCGAACAGATCGTCGCGCCAGACGACCTGACCCGGTGACGTCGCGACGTTCTCCCCGACTTTGAAACTGTCCGTGTCTGTCTGGCGAATGGCAAGACGCCCGTGGCCGCGTTCCAGATCGGTTGCAAAATTCTGCATGCCCCTGACCAAGGACTCGCCATTGCTCTCGGCCAGAGCCTTGAGGGCCACCGGATTGGAAGCGAGGAAGTTGGAGGGAGACAGGGCATCGGTCAGCAGGCGGGTAAAGAACTCAGCCTGACGTTTGACCTTCGGGTCAATGCCGTCGGCACTGGCGACCAGAGCATGCATCCATTCGGTTGTTGTCAGATACGACTGGCGCATCATGTCGAAGACCGGATTTTCCGACCATGCCGGATCGCGAAAGCGTTTGTCTGTGGCGGGGGCTGCGTCTGTGTCCTGCCCCCATGCGCGGCGAGTGGCCGTGGTCCAAAGGCCCAGATAGCGGTTGAACAGATCAGCCTGAGCCTGGAACAGCTTTTCGGGTTTGGCCGCCAGACTGCTCATCACCGCGCCCATGGCAGGGGTGACGTTGAACGGATCGGACGAAAGCGCCGCAGGGCGATCGGCCTGGGTCAGAGCCGCTTCAGCCAGTGCCGACTGGGCCAGCATGGCGGCCTTGGCCAGATTTAACGACAGTTGCTCTATTTGCTGAATGTGTTCGGCACCAAAACCCGTCGTGGATTCATTTTGCGGCGGCGGAGTATCAGTGGCCGGTTTGGGTTTGGCAGAAACCTTTGGCTTGTCTGGTTGTGCATTCGGCGATTTTGCTGTGGCCGAACGAGAGCGTTTAGCGGTTGTCGAAGCCGTTTTGCCGGTCGAAGTCGGGGCCGCAGGTTTGGTCACCGTTCTGTTCTCCAGAGCAAGGAATAGGCGTATGCCTTTCGCCGCGCTCTATGTTGGCATATGAATGCGCGGGATATGAACGTGAATCTTGTGAAAATCGTATTGCAGCCGGTTGCCGCTGTCGCTCTTTGTGCGGCTCTGTCGGCATGCGCCTTTGATCCTCCGGCTGATCCGGCCTCGCCATTGGCGACCAGAATCGATTCCTTGGTGAGCGAGAACCGCGATTATCCTCGCTGGCAGGACTTTCCGGACGCGCCGGTCAATGTCCCCGATGCGGCCACCGTTCGCACGGCAGTCAGCGGCCTTGAGGCAACTCAGGGCGAATTGGACCGCGAAGTGGCAGCGATTGACTGGGAACTGGGCGATGCCGAACAGTTTGTCACCTCGATGCGCCAGCGACTGACGGCGGACAATGTCGAAATCCCGACAGCCGACACGCCTGCACAAATCGAGGCCTTTGCGGCATCCTTGCGCGAACGTGCCAAGGCACCGCCGCCCGTTGACCGGCCCATGCGCTAAAAGCCTTATACGTCCGTGCCTGACGTGATCGTAAGATAGGCGTCTAGAATCAGCGCCTGTACGATGCCGTACGGATACTGACAGCCCGAGGATACTGGCCGCATGGCTGACGATATGACCCAAAAGCCGTTTCTGGGATTTAGCCGTTCGGCATCTGGCCGTAACTGGCGCATGCGTCCGGCAGATTCCGACGTCACGCGCGCACACATCCAGTCACTGGGTCTGAGCGAACCGCTGGCCCGTGCGCTGGCCTCTCGCGAAATTTTACCCGATCAGGGCGAGAGTTTCCTGAACCCGACCCTGCGGGCCCTGTTTCCCGACCCTTCCAGCTTTATGGATATGGATCAGGCAGCCACTGCCATTCTGGATGCACTACAGGCGGGCGAAAGCATTCATGTTTTCGCGGATTACGATGTCGACGGTGCATCCAGCGCAGCATTGCTGGTGCGCTGGTTCAGGCATCTGGGCGCGGAATTGCCTATCTATGTGCCGGACCGGATGAAGGAAGGATATGGCCCCAGTGCGCCAGCCTTTGATCGCCTGAAAGCCAGCGGTGCCGATCTGGTTATTACCGTGGACTGTGGTGCGGCCGCCAACGAGGCGGTGGCGCATGCCACTGATATCGGTCTGAAGGTTGTCGTTATCGACCACCACATGATGCGCGAAGAGCCGCCCAAATGTCTGGCGGTCGTCAATCCCAACCGGCCCGGTTGCACCTCGGGGCAGGGCAATCTTGCGGCTGCGGGTGTCGTATTTGTCCTGTTGGCGGCACTAAACCGCGAAGGACGCCAACGCGGCTTGTTTGCCGCGACACCCGAGCCGGATATTCGCCAATGGCTGGATCTGGCCGCGATGGGCGCGATTTGCGATGTGACGCGGCTGACGGGCTTTAACCGTGCCTTGGCCAGTCTGGGCCTGAAATCGATGTCGGGCTGGAATAATCCCGGATTGG
This sequence comes from Brevundimonas sp., assembly GCF_036659295.1. Classification (GTDB taxonomy): domain Bacteria; phylum Pseudomonadota; class Alphaproteobacteria; order Caulobacterales; family Caulobacteraceae; genus Brevundimonas. Next base: position 8,075 of record NZ_JAVXCU010000088.1, read on the forward strand.
CCGCCCTGATGAAGGTTGCCGGTGCCGAACTGGGCGAGGCCAAGTCACAAACGGTTGGCTTTGTGCTGGGGCCGAGAATCAATGCGGGTGGACGTATTGGCCGTTCCGATCTGGGGGCCAGCCTGCTGTCGACGCAGGATGCCCGCGAAGCTGACATGTTGGCCCGCGAGCTGGACGAGTTGAACCGCGCCCGCCGTGATGTCGAAGCCGACGTTACTGAACAAGCCATTCGCATGGTCGAGGCTACGGGCGCGCATCAGGATGAAAGCGCCTGTGTACTGGTTGCGGGCGAGGACTGGCATCCGGGGGTAGTGGGTATTGTCGCGGGTCGCCTGCGTGAACGCTGGCGCAAGCCGGTTGTGGTTGTGGGCCTTGACCCTGTGACGGGCACCGGCAAGGGATCGGGCCGTTCACAGCAAGGCATGAATCTGGGCCGTGCCGTACAAAAGGCATGGGAAGAGGGTGTCCTGATTGCCGGTGGCGGTCATGCCATGGCGGCAGGTCTAACCGTGGCCACAGACAATCTCGAAATCTTGCGGGCATTCTTGAATGACGCCCTGAGCGGAGAGCAGGAAGCGGCGCAGGCTTTGGACTGGGTCGAGATCGATGCTCTGATCGATGCACGTTCAGCCACGCGTGACCTGTTCGAAAGTTTTGAAAAACTGGCCCCCTATGGTCCTGCCAATCCCGAGCCGGTGTTTGCTTTCGAGCATATCCAGGTGCGTGAGCCGATGGCGATGAACGGCGGCCATGTGCGTTGTCGTCTGGCAGGGCCTGACGGTGCCTCGGTGCGGGCTATCGCGTGGCGCTGTGCGGATCTGCCACTGGGGCGCATGCTCTTGTCGGGGCAGGGCGGCTTGTGCGTGTCCGGTCGATTGAAGGCCGATGACTGGAACGGCAGGCGCGGCGTGCAATTGGAAATCGAGGACGTTGCCGATCCGCGAATGGGGGCATGAGGTTTGCGCCCCTGCGTCACAGGCCTTTGAAAAAATAAGCAGAAATCGTTCTACCCCGTTGCGTTTCGCGGATTCGCCGTCTATCTAGCCACACGTTCGCGACGCGGTCCCTTCGTCTATCGGTTAGGACGTCAGGTTTTCAACCTGAAAAGAGGGGTTCGATTCCCCTAGGGACTGCCA
>NZ_JAVXCU010000089.1:0-9012 GCF_036659295.1 Brevundimonas sp.
ATCCACTAGTTCCTGGTCGCTAAAGTCGGTGGTTAACGCCGCCACGAGGCCGTTTGATGCTTTGGCTGAAACGATCGCAGACAGATATTGGTGGGTGTTGCCGGGAACCCCTATTTTCGGAGCTGGGATTTCGTTGGTCTTTGCGGTCTCTAACATTTCATTGGCGAGCGCCACAAAGTTCCCGAGGCTGGCTGGGCTAGACAAGATTTCTGCTGACGAAGTGCTCAAACGGTTGGCGGTTTTGGTGATGAGCCTCTTCGCATCCGTTTTCGAACTCGCTGCCAGCAACGCCTTTAGCGCCTCGACATCATGTTTGCTCAGCGCCCCCCAAGGCTTTGCTTCAATGTAGAGACGTCGCAGCGTCTGCCAAATCGAACTGACCCAAGGCTCGTCCGGAGGCGCGAGTTCCGCCAACAAGATTGCAACGTTAGCGATGAAGGCCGGCTCGGCGGGCGAAAGCTTATCGAGGACCCGTTGCAGGATGCTGTCGAAGCCCTTTATCGTCGACTGCTCTTCGAAAGCGACAGCGTTTCGCTTCTCTATGGCGGCCCACAAACGGGGCTCCAACATAATCTGGATAGCTTCTGCCGGCGGCGCTCCGAAATAGAGCGCGGCGACATTCTGCTGCCAGTCTGGATCGAGGTCGGCAATGGCCGCGACCGGATTGTGAATTGCGCCGAAAATCTCTTTTCCGATGTTGTCACGGAAAATGACGAAATAGGCGATAGAGACGAAGGAAACGCCTTCGTCGCGCCACTGAATCCAAAGCGTGGCGATGTCATTGATCGTGACGTTAATCGAGCGCGGCGTGATTTCCGACTTGTCGTGCGCTTTCTCGTATAAGCGGCTTACTTGAAACGCCCAGTCGGCCCTAAGCTCCGCCCCGAACACGTTACGAAGCTGGTCGGCGAGATAATCGCTCCAGTCGGAGAGGACCGGCTTGGTGACGTAGAATGTCAGGTCGAAAGTCTTCTCCATAAACGACTGCGCTAAGGCGGGCGCGTCGTCGCCGTAGTCGATCTTGTACATACGCTCGACGGCGTCTCGATCAATTGGCAGCAGAACTGTGGGGAGCCGCAACGGCTTCCCATCCTCAGGCTTTATTTCTGCGCCCAGGAAGAAGCTACGGATCGTGCCCCACATGGAGACCGCCTCGGCTTCGTGAAGGCGGTCAAGGTTGTCGATGACGAGGATGAGGCGAATCTTCTTCGCCGACACCTCCTTGATAATGTCGCGGAATATCTTTTGGAATTCAATGGTGGTCGGATCAGGTGTCCGGGTCGTTCGATTGAGATGTTTCTCAACGTGCTTGTTCACAAAAATGGACAGCAGGGACTCGTCTTGATGAGGTGGCTTGTGCGTCCGCCAGTTATCCCAGGATCGAAACTCCGGGCTCAACGGGTTCCAGCGCGGCCGCCACCAGAGATAGGTCAAGAGCGCCAGAAACGGGGGAACCACCAGTAAGCTCAAGCCAAACCAGAAGCCGTATTTCGCAAAGCCCACCGAGTTCGCTTTGAATGCTGCCTCGAACCAGTCGTGGCCGATGAACTGCATCCCGAAGGGAAGACAAACAAGCGACAAAAGGAGGAGGCGACCAGCGGCCGTCAGAGACGGAGTGGCCGTAGTGGTCGTATCTTCTATCTGGCGATTGAGAATGTCGAGCTGGGTCTGCCACCGGTCCTGCGTCGTCAGATCGTGATCGATCAGGAACTGGAGAAGCGTTTCGAGAAACGCTCTGCGGGGCGGATCGCTCTGGTGCAACCAAGCATCGTAGCAAAAGACATGAGTCTGTAACGTTTCATCAGCTTTCAGCTCTCGCTGAATAAGCCGAACCACAGTCGACTTACCGCTCCCCCAAGGGCCCAGAAGGCCGATGACTTTAAGATCGTCGTTCGTAGAGATCACTGATGCGCAGGCCTTTGCCACGCGATCGTGCGATCCAACCCTGTCAGGTCTACCGAAGAAATCTGCCTCGGCGGCCGAATCACGAATGAACTTTACTTGCGGCGAGGTTGCGCCTTCTGCATCGCCCGACATGGCCCCTCCCGAAACGAGCTTCACTGTTATGCAACCAGATATAGCACGGAACAATGGGAGAACAATGGTTGCTCGGCTTCACCCAGAACAGGGATGGCCGACGAATTGCTTGCTCATGCGCGATCCATGCTCGCGAGTCCGCCCCGTGATTGAGCCACGCTCTCAACATAGGCCACTGGGCTGCTCGCTTCGTCGATTACCGAGAAGTAGAGGACGTGCGAGCGGAAACCCGTCCCTGTGATTAGAGAGCACGCGTTCCGAGCGTATTGCTTTTGCTATCAGATGTGAGGCCGCCATCTGCTGCGCGGCGCTCTCAAAATGGCCGGCGGGTGAGACATCGGCTGCCGAAAGCCGCTGTCGCCAACCGCCGCTGAGTGTCAGGTCCAGCTATTAGCCCCCAAACCTCCTTTTGAGCATAGGGGCCATTCCGGAAACGCCACCCCCACTTCGAATGCGCCGCTCCTGGGCCTTGTCGTCGGTCGGGTCGTCATCGCCCGAGCAGGCGTCGATACCCGTAAGATCGTCGCCTAGTTAAAGACGGACTTGGGGTCTCGGCGTCGCCCCGTATTGGCGGCCGTTGATCTCGGCAGGCTCACGGGCTTGTGATCGTCGATCGTGACCGCCGTTCCTCGACCCTTGCATTCAAGCGGATGACGAGGCGTCTCTCGCGGCGGCTGTAGGGACAGGTGATGTCTCAGGCGCGCCCCCCTCCGCCCAGTTATGGTGGGGGTTACAGCGGAACTCTGGCGCCTCATCCTTCTGCGAACTGAACGCTGCGTTTCCAGTCCTCTCAAGTCCGCGATTTTTGACTTCGTGAGGCGTGATATCGCCCCGTCCCACGCCGAAAAACGGCCCCGATTCAGTCGAGATCAGGGACATAAGACAGTAGCAAATTTGCAGCACAGATTAGTATGATATATGAATATGAGCATATGTAACGGAAAGAATGAATGTAATAATCATCGATGTTAGAAAATATTATTAGAATAATGAGTTCATCGGTCGTTAAGTTTGCACGCCGCCTTTGCAGGGATTACATTCGTTTTGTTGCGATGATCTCTATTTGTCAGCCGACGGTGACGTCGCGGATCAAGATTATTGGAGCCAGCAATCTGAGTGTTGCCACGGCTCGCCAACGGCACATTCCGCCCTCATTCGCCTGACACCCCCGCACAACCAGTCTTCTTGCACCGTGACCCGACGTCGCGCTGCGTTCCTACACGCGTCTGCAGGTGTTTCATGCCCCATCAAAAACGTATCGCCATCATCGGCGCCGGCCCTTCAGGTCTGGCCCAGCTTCGCGCCTTCCAGGCCGCTGCCGAAAAGGGAGCCGCCATCCCCGACATCGTCTGCTACGAAAAGCAGAAGGACTGGGGCGGCATGTGGAACTACACTTGGCGCACGGGCCTGGACGAGAACGGCGAGCAGGTTCACGGCAGCATGTACCGCTACCTCTGGTCCAACGGACCGAAGGAATGCCTCGAATTCGCCGACTATAGTTTTGACGAGCATTTCAAGCGCCCGATCTCGTCCTATCCGCCGCGCGAAGTCCTGAGAGACTATATCCAGGGGCGGGTCGCCAAGGCCGGTGTGCGCCAGTACATCCGCTTCAACAATGCCGTAAAAGCCGTCACCTTTGACGAGGCGACGCGCAAGTTCACGGTCACGGCGATGGACTATTCCGCCGACACCTTGACGCAAGAGGAATACGACCACGTCATCGTGGCTACGGGCCATTTCTCGACGCCGAACATGCCGGAGTTCCCGGGTTTCGCGAGCTTCCCGGGGCGCATTCTGCACGTCCTGCTGGTCGGCTCCAGCTACTCGGCCGAGGACATCGGCTCGCAGTGCTACAAGTACGGCGCTGAGTCCGTAACCACCTGCTACCGCACCAAGCCCATGGGCTATGTCTGGCCCGAGAACTGGGAAGAGAAGCAGCAGCTTGTTCGCGTCGAGGGCAACCTCGCCCACTTCAAGGACGGCAGCACCAAGCGCGTGGATGCGATCATCCTGTGCACCGGCTATCGTCACGACTTCCCCTTCCTGACCGACGACCTGCGCCTGAAGACGCAGAACCGCCTGTGGCCGCAGGATCTGTACGAGGGGGTCGCCTATACCCCCAATCCGCAGCTCTTCTATCTGGGGATGCAGGACCTCTGGTACAGCTTCAATCTGTTCGATGCTCAGGCCTGGCTGACGCGCGACATGATCATGGGCCGCATTTCGCTGCCGGATCGGACCGTGATGGAGGCCTTGAACCAGCACTGGCGCGACGAGGAACTGAAGATTGCGTGTGACGCCGACGCTTATGAATTCCAAGGGGCCTATATCGCCCGCCTGATCGCACAGAGCGACTATCCGTCCTTTGATATCGAGGCCGTGAACAAGATCTTCCTGCAGTGGAAGAAGGACAAGAAGGCCGACATCATGGGGTATCGCAACAAATGCTATACCTCGGTCCTGACAGGGACGACGGCGGTTCCTCACCACACACCGTGGCTGTGGGCGATGGACGATTCTCAAGACGCCTATCTGCGCCCACCGACCAAACCCGACACGCGGCATCGTGAGCGCACCACCCGTGCCTTGATCCCGACAAAGAAACTCGCCGCCTCCACGACCAGCAAGCGATTAGTCCGAGGCGGCTAAACTAGACTAGCGCCCATCCGGTGACATAGGCGACTGGCGAATGGCGAATGACGAATGACGAATGACGAATGACGAATGACGAATGATGAGCACCTACCTGAAGCGGACGCCGTCAAGCGCCGCTTTGAGTCAGGTTCAGAATCTCTAGAGGTCCGCTTTTAGGCAAATGCCCCTGCCCTTTTGCGCCTAATGGCCCTTCCAAGAAACCCTACAATCAGCTCGAAGCGGATTGCTCCCTTGCGATATCTTCACCTTACGGGGCCACAGCCCAGGGCAGTCGATCAAACGCCCCCGTATCGAGATCGAGCGAGAGCGCGCGTAAGCGTTCTCCGGCAGGCAAAAGAAGTGGACTGGAAAGTAAAGGATGCTGCGCGGTGCCTGGGTAAACTAGGCACAGCTCTCCTAGCCCCGAGAGATAGGTCTGCCCGTAAGCGTGCATTTGATAGAGGTCGCTTTGCGAAATTCCGAAGCGTTTATTCGGGTCGCCATGCAGCAACTTCCACTTTGCATCGACTACCCAAGCGTGATCGCCGTGACGGATCACTAGATCGGGGCGAAGTTCAAACCATCGCTTGTCACCATACCGACAGAGCGTGTGGGCCTTGGGCTGGCGATGAAGTGTGTAGCCATGGGGCAATTGTTTACGGACGGAAGATTCGACAAAGTCCTCAAAGAGCCTCTCCATTGGAAAAAGCAACGAAAGGCCAGAGCGCGCCCCCGAAAGGGCGAAGGGCGTGCGGTCCGTCAAGATCGCTTCACAAAGAGGCCGCAACGCCGCGTAACTCGCCATCAATCGATCTGAGCGCCAGCGCTGGAGATCGGCCTTAATGCTATGGCTCGGAGGAATTTCGGCAAGACGCTCAGCCAGTTCCCGCGCTAGCCGCCAGTTATCTGGCGCACGGGCACCCCGAACCACGCGATCAAGCGCCGCGCGGATAAGCCTGTTTTCTGGTCGATCGAGAGTGAAGACATCTTGGCGAATATGAAAAGTCGCGGCTGATGAGGGGCCAGCCCGCAGTTGCTTTACGAAGTTCAGGCGTCCGCGAAGATAGCGCTCCTGAATTTCGGATTCAACGTAAGCGCTGCGCAAACCCTGCCCTACCAACTCCCCCACACTTTGCAGGAAGAGACTGGCGAGCCATTCCGTAAAGGGTCGGTCGAAGACTTCTAGGTTGGCTTCTCCGCCCATTTTGGGCGTAACGCGCCAAGTCTCAGAGATCATACGCCGCAGCAGCCGACGGCTACCGGAAATTGACTGTGCGTCAGCCGTATGCTTCGGCAAGATCTCAAGATCTTGTCCGCTCGGCGTACGTAGCACCCCCACATAGTTTCTGACCTGAAGCGTCCGTGCGCCCGTGACTCGGACAAACGCGACGTGCTCAGGTTCGGTACCGGCAAAGCCAGCCAGCCACGCGAAATCTTCCTGAGAAATGGAAGCCCGGTCCAGATCAGACGGTCCGTCGCCGACGCGAAGCGTTGCGAACTCACGGACCGAGATCATGCTCACGCGGAGAGGATTCCGGAATAGGTGCCTACCCGACCCAAGGCTGAGGCGTTAATGGTCCACCCCCCAGCGTTCGGCCCGCCGTATGCTTCGCCCAGAAGACTTTCCACATGCCGGTTACGCTCGACGATGATCCGGTCCGCAGGATCTGCCTTTCTATGGTCGTTGAGAACCATAGCGATCTTCTCCCAGTCATCGAAAAAGTACTCCTGCAGCAGAGGCAGGATGCGCTGACGGAAAATCCTCTCAAGGGCCGACAAAGTCGGGGTGTCTTCTAGGTCGGTGAAATAGGCATGGCCGATGCAATGATCACGATTCAGAAGAAGCTCAATGCGCGCGTTGATCGCTGTCAGTAACTGGCCCAAGTTGACGCCATCGATCTCGATCCCTTCCACGATTGACGGATCAGGAGCGACCTCCTCGAACTCAAAGCGACGGCGTAGAGCGACGTCCAAGCCTGTTAGGGATCGGTCTGCCGTATTCATGGTGCCCACGATATGAAGGGACGCTGGCAGACCGAATGGCTTTTTCGAATACGGGAGAGTGACTGTTAGCTGTTCTCGCGCGCCTAGACGCTTATCCGGTTCAATGAGTGTGATGCTCTCACCGAAGATTTTAGAAACGTTGCCGCGATTGATCTCGTCGATGATCAACACCTTCGGCTGAACACTGCTGTGCGCTCTAAGGGTGGGTTCCGCAATGAGCCGCTCGACGATCGGCGGGAGAATATTGCGGTAGCCGTTCACCAGATATTTCTCGAGCTTGGTAGACGGGACCTTTTCGAACAATTTTCCTGCGCGCAGGTCCTCCAAATCGACGGTTTTGGACCTAACCAATGCAACTAGTTCATTAAGTGTCGCCCACGGCAAAGGTAGTTCCGCTCCGTTTGGCTTCTGTAGCCATAAGATCTCGGGCGTGGATCGGAGAACAGTGTAGTCGCGAGAAAACACATCTCCGGGGACAGTGATCGATCCCTCTACAGTTGAGGCATCAAAGGAACAGAGCATTTTCAGAATGCCATCTTCTACCACATATCGCAGCCGGCCCTCGTCATCGACGGTAGCTTTCAGACCTTCGATAAAGTCCTCGTAGCCGAAACTCTGGTGGAATGTGACGAGAGACACGATCCCTGCGGCGACGAGGGTATCGTAGCGACGCTTCAAGGCAGTGCGGTCGTCCTTAAAGTCGGCGAAGAAGTCAGGATCAGCGATCTGGACAGCGATCTCTACGGTCCGCCTGGTTTTTCCTGTACCTGGAGGTCCATAGAGAATGAGATTGAGCGGCGGCCTATCGTCTGACGCCGTCGGATCGGCGGCTTTCGGCACCTCGTCTTGTGGAAGGTCGGCGTTCCAACGTGACTTCGTAGGCTCTTCATAGAAGTCGATGGGCTGGCCAAGCTCGGTTTCAAGGCGCTGACGAATGGCCAAAAGCCGTTCGTCTCGCTCTCGCTTGGGCATGCTAGCGAACTGCCTACCTGAGATGCCGTCGAAGACCTTTAGGATTTCCCGAACAGCCCCGTCAGCGGCAATTCGCTCATAGGTGTCCGGAAACACAAGGTGTGGCAGCATCAGCTTCATTTGGCGTCGCCCATCATCGGGCACCGCATTGACCCAGTCGCCGAAGGTCCAGGCGTCCTCAAAGACGACTTGCCGTTCTTGCGGGGGCAGAGCTTTGGCTTCGAGCGTGAGATTGACGAGGAACCGTAGTTCGCGCCAACGGTGATTATTAAAGCCAGGCCCGCCAGATCCTAGGCCGCCAAGGACATCACCCGATAGCATCGGGTGCTCCACGGGAATGTCCGCTCCCGACCATGACCACGCTGAGACGATCAAGTTCTTTTTGACTTTAGATGATACGCTGCTCGGAAAGAGCAGCAGGACCCAAAGCATTTCGGACATTAACCGCTTAGCCTCGGGCGAGGTCGGCGCCATTTGGTTTTCTAGCTTTGCGAGGAACGATTCCCCGGTCTCGTCAGGACGCCGAACAAAGTACTCGACGATCTCTTCAATGCGATCTGATCGCCAAAGAGCTTCATCTCCAAAAATCGACCCATCTCCAACGAGACAAATATCTCGCCAACGCGCTGCAGCAGTAAAGATCTGCTCGGAATACGGGTGAGGCGGAATATTACGGGACACTATTCGATTCCCTTCGAGAAACTTTAAGCTGAGCCTTGCGGCAAGGGATCGCGGTGTCAACGCGCTGCTGTCAGCTTAACTGAGCGAAGTCGAAAGCCTCTACCCTTCACACAATCAAACGGTAGCGGCTACTCAAGTTGTCTAGAACATGGAGATGCCGAGGCTTCAAAAAATCGAGCGCTGCGCCATAGGATGCCAGCCCATCCGCAATGGTGCTTTCGGGCTCAACCGGTTGATTGCTTAGAAGTCGTTTGAGCAGTTTTAACGTCGCCTCTGTGTTGCCTCTTATCGATGCAGTCGCGAAGCGGTCGCCTACTTCGTGGCTAGCAGCGCTCTGAAAAGCGATCATAAGCGTCGATCTTGGCAGGGAGGAGATCGACCTCTTTTTGGAAAATCTCCTGCTGCAAGAAGCTCAACTCATCGTCTTTGTCCATGTCCGCGACATCCCTGTACCATGCGCGCGGCGCTCCACTCGAGCCGTCGTCCCATCGATATCCACGCGCCTTTAGCGCGTCTTTCAAATCAAACGGTGCCCCCTCCGCACGAATGCGCCAGGTCGGCCGGCGCGCAGCCTCCAACAGAGCCGCAAGCGCCAAAATCCCGCTTCTCGGTAAAGGACGGGAGAGCAGTTCGATGGCGGCTGCGCAGTCGTTTTCAGCTCGGTGCTTATCGTAGAAGAAGCCC
>NZ_JAVXCU010000090.1:0-243 GCF_036659295.1 Brevundimonas sp.
ATGACGAGGTCGTGGGTGGTTCTATTTCGATGACCGGAGTGCGGATCGGCTGATCCGCGCGACCTAGGCAAGAAAGCGGTGCGGATCGGCTGATCCGCGCGACCTAAGCAAGAAAGCTGTGGGGATCAGTTGATCCTGCACGCTGGATAAAGAAACGGCGCAGATCATCTGATCTGCGCCGTTCTTGTTTTTAGCGGCGGCGGTCCACGGCAAACATGCCCGGACCGGCGGCGGCGATAAACA
>NZ_JAVXCU010000090.1:253-8989 GCF_036659295.1 Brevundimonas sp.
CTGGAGGCATGGCCAATACACTAGGCCGCCGCCATAAAGCCCGACAGCACAAACGCCACGGGGCGCGTGAACAGGCCGAGGATAATCAGCAGACCGCCCGCAAACTCGATCGGGCCGGACCAGCCAACCAGCGTGTTCAGGTCGATATTGGCACGATCGCCGCCCGGAAAACCGAACAGCTTGGCCGTACCGTGCTGAACCAGCAGCAGGCCCGAGGCGATACGCAGGGCCGCCAGTGTCAGCCCATGCCAGTCAAATGTACGCAGCGACATTCAGATGCTCCCCCGGATCAGACGCTTATTTAGCGTCTTCAACCATTTTCTGAAGGGAAACATAGTCGGTCTTGCCGGTGCCCAGAACAAGGATTTCAGCAACCTTGATGATCTTTTTGGGGACGGCCAGTTCGGGAGCGCCATTTTCGCGCGCCCATGCGCTGAGTTCCGAAGACTCGGCACCCTCGCGGTCCGTGATCAGCACCAGCTTCTCGCCCTTGCGGCTGTCGGCGATGGCCACAACGGCGTGGCGGTTGTCGGGCCATACGGCACCGGCAATGCCTTCCACGGCGGTCAGGGACACCATCTCGCCGCCGATCTTGGCAAAGCGTTTGGCGCGGCCGCGAATGGTGATGAAGCCTTCGGCGTCCACATCGACAATGTCGCCTGTGTCCAGCCAGCCGTCTTCAATGGCTTCCCATTTCAAGGGATCGCCGCTGGTCAGATAACCGGCCATGACGTTGGGGCCCTTGATGAACAGGCGGCCATCAGCATCGACGCCTTCGACGGGTTCAAGGCGGTGATCGAGGCCCGGCAGAATCTGGCCAACCGTACCCGGCCGGTTCTGGCCCGGCTTGTTGACGGCCACGACAGGGGCGGCCTCGGTCGCGCCATAGCCTTCCAGCAGTTCGACATTGCCGAATTTGGCTTCGAACAGGGCGCGGGTTTCGTCACGCACACGTTCGGCACCGGCAACCGCGAACTTGATGGTGGCAAAATCTTGCGCTTCGGCCACGCGGGCATACTGGTTCAGGAAGGTATCGGTCGCAAACAGCAGGTTCGCTTTAACCTGAGGTAACAGGTCGGTGATCTGTTTGGCATGCAGCGGCGACGGGTACTGGAAGGCCTTCAGGCCTTCGAGCAGCGGCAGGATGGCCCCTGCGGTCAGGCCGAAGCAGTGGAAGGTCGGCAGCGGGTTGAACAACACCCATGCCGGATCGAGCGAGATATGCTCGGCGACCTGACGGGCATTGGCCACAAGGTTCTGCTGGGTCAGCATCACGCCCTTGGGCGAACCGAAGCTGCCCGAGGTAAACAGGATCACACCCGGATCATTCGGATCGGTTTTGACGGCAAAACGCTTGGGTGCGGCACCGGCGGCCAGACCGTAAAGTTTGTCTTTCAGGCCGATGGTCTTGCGGACATCGTCCAGCCAGACAATCTCGGCCACTGTGCCCAGCGCCGCGACCAGATCATCCAGAGTTGCCTGCTGTATAAAGCGCTTGGCGGTCAGGATTTTCTTGACGCCCGAGGCCTTGATGGCGGCCTTGAGGTTGGCTTCACCGGCGGTGAAGTTCAGCATCACCGGCACGCGGCCATGCGCATGCAGACCAAAGAAGGTCACCACCACACCCATGGAGGAGGGCAGCAGGATCGCCACGCGCTCGCCCTTCTGGGTCATGCCGGCAATCTTGCGGCCCAGAACAAAGGCCGCGCGGATCAGACCGGTATAGGTCAGGGGATTACGATCCTGATCCTCCAGAATCTCCTTGTCGCCATATGTGGCCCGCGCGTCGACCAGAGCGTCGATCAGCGTGGTCGTGTACAGCTTGGAATCCAGCGGTTGCCGCAAGGCGATCCTCCTTAGGCGGGCCGGTGGCCCCCTTTATTCGTTAGGGCGGACTCCATTAGAGATACGAGCCCATTTTGGAAAGACTCTGAAACCTTCCGTGAGGATTGCAATGTTTTTCGACCAAAAGGCGGCAACAGAAACCGATAGTGAGGGCGCGGGCACCTTGCCTATTGGAGCGTAAAAGCCGAAATAGCCGTTATGGTCACCCTGATCGACACCCTGAAGACGTCGCCGTCCCAGTTACGGCATCCGGAAAAGCAGAATCGCCCTGAGTCGGCGGTGCTGAAGAAACCTGACTGGCTGCGCGTTAAGGCACCCGGTTCGGGGCAGTATAATGCCACCAAGGAAATCGTGCGCTCCAAAGGGCTGGTCACGGTTTGCGAGGAAGCGGCCTGCCCGAACATCGGCGAGTGCTGGAGCCAGAAGCACGCCACCCTGATGATCATGGGGGATACCTGCACGCGCGCCTGTGCCTTCTGCAACGTGAAGACGGGCCTGCCGCAACCGCTTGATCCCGAAGAAGCGGGCAAGGTCGGTCTGGCTGTCCAGCAGATGGGTCTGAACCACGTCGTGATCACTTCGGTGGACCGCGATGACGTGGCCGACGGTGGTGCTGCACACTTTGCCGAAGTGGTGCGCCAGATCCGCGTTCAGGCTCCGAACACGACCATTGAAATTCTGACGCCGGACTTCCTGCGCAAGGATGGTGCGGCTGCCGTGATGATCGACGCCAAGCCGGACGTCTTTAATCACAACCTCGAAACCGTTCCGCGCCTGTATCTCAAGATCCGTCCGGGGGCTCGCTACTTCCACTCTCTGCGCCTGTTGCAGATGGTCAAGGAGCGCGATCCGAACCAGTTCACCAAGTCGGGCATCATGGTCGGGCTTGGCGAGACCAAGGAAGAGGTCATGCAGGTGATGGACGACATGCGCTCGGCGGGTGTCGATTTCATCACCATCGGCCAGTACCTGCAGCCGACGCGCAAACACGCCGCTATCGACCGCTTTGTGACGCCCGAAGAGTTCAAGGCCTATGAGGCCATCGCGCGCGCCAAGGGCTTCCTGATGGTGTCGTCCTCGCCGCTGACGCGCTCGTCGCACCATGCCGGTGACGACTTTGCCCGTCTGAAGGCTGCCCGCGAAGCGCAACTGCGTCGCTAAGGCGGACATGGCTGTTCATCGTGTGACGCGCATACTGCCCTATGCGCCGGATCAAATGGCGGCGCTTGTTGCGGATATTAAGCACTATCCGCAATTCGTGCCGTGGATCACCTCGATGCGTGTCTGGAATGCGCGCGAGGAGGCAGACGGTGTGACGGTGATGGATGCCGAGGCCGGTGTCGGCTTTGCTGTCCTGACCGAAAAGTTTTCGACCTGGGTGCGTTATGACCGTAACGCGCCCAAGGTCGAGGTTGGCCTGTTGCGTGGCCCGTTCAAGCACCTGAAGAACCGTTGGGAGTTTTTCCCCGACGAGAACGGCACCCGTCTGGAATTCATGATCGACTTCGCGTTCAAATCGCGCATGCTTGATATGATGCTGCATTCCAATTTCGATCTGGCGGTGCGCAAGTTGATCGAGTGTTTCGAAGCCGAGGCAAAGCGGAGATACGGGACGTCATGACCTTTGATTTCGACGCGACCGTTGTAGGTGCAGGTGCCGTAGGGCTGGCATGTGGACGGGCGTTGTCGAAGCGGGGACTGACCGTTCTGGTTCTGGAAAAGGAACCGGCCATCGGACAGGGCGTGTCATCGCGCAATTCCGAGGTCATTCACGCCGGTCTTTATTATCCGACAGGATCGTTGAAGGCGAAGTTCTGCGTCGAGGGGCGCAGGCTGCTGTACGACTTTCTGCAAAGCCACAAGGTTGACCACTGGAAGTGCGGCAAGCTTGTTGTCGCCACCGAAGAGGCCGAGGTGGCGCGTATCGAAGCCATTCTCGAACAGGGGCGCATAAACGGCGTCGAGGGGCTGGAGCTTTTAACCGGCGAGCAGGCGAGGGCGCTGGAGCCGCAGTTGAATGCGGTTGCGGCCATTCTGTCACCCGAGAGCGGCCTGTTCGACAGTCACGGCTATATGCTGGCCCTCGAGGGCGAGATCGAGGCTGCGGGTGGCTCTGTTGTCACCTCGGCCCCGTTCGAAGGAGCCGAGCCGTTGCAAGGCGGCGGGTTTACTGTCCGTGTCGGTGGCGAAGGTGCCATGAGCATCACCAGCCGCCTGCTGGTGACAGCAGCGGGCCTGTCGGCGCAAGTGGTGGCATCCAGCATCGAGGGCTATCCGGCAGACCTGATTCCTGCGGGGCATTTCGGCAAGGGTGTCTATTTTCGCCTGTCCGGCCCTGCACCGTTCAATCGCCTGATCTATCCGCCGCCCATTCCGGGGGCGCTGGGGACGCACTATCGCAAGGATCTGGGCGGGCAGGGCGTGTTTGGTCCCGATCTGGCCTATGTCGATGTCGAGGACTATTCGGTCGATCCGGCCAAGGCCGAGCAGTTTGCAGGCTATATCCGCCGCTTCTGGCCGGATGTGCAGGTCGAAAGACTGTCTCCAGACTATGCGGGCATCCGACCCAAGCTGCACGGCAAGGGCCAAGCCCAGCCCGATTTCCAGCTTCGCGGCATCGAATCGCACGGTATCGAAGGGCTGATGGCCCTGTTTGGTATAGAAAGCCCGGGGCTCACCAGCTCGATGGCGATCGGCGAAGCGGTCGCGGATCGTCTGGCGGGTTGATTCGTTGAGGCTTTACGGCGAATAAAGCGCCGTTCGGGGCCGAAAAGGGGCTTTGAGAGGCCGTGATTGCGGTGTTTTTGCTCTTTCGGCACTACCCCTTGAAATCATCGTCGGCTTCATGCATAAGCGCGGCCTCGTGTGGCGGTCCGGATTTCGTGGCCGCCGCTATTGTTTTTCGCGCCTTCAGGCGCACCGACTTAGAGATTGAGACGGACATGGCCGTTCCGAAGCGCAAAGTATCCCCGTCCCGTCGTAACATGCGCCGTGCGCATGACGCTCTGGGCAGCAACCCGTACACCGAGGACAAAGACACCGGCGAGCTGCGTCGCTCGCACCACATCGACCTGAAGACCGGTATGTACCGCGGTCGTCAGGTTCTGACCCAAGCCGAAGACTAAGTCTCGGGTTTAGGTCGACCGATTTCCTTATCGGTGACGAATTCGAACAGCGTGCGAGAAATCGCACGCTGTTTTCGTTTGTGCCGTGCATGGTGGTTGGCTTCTCGGGTGCCTTTGGTCTAAAGGGCGCTCACTTCTTTTCACTGCGTTTTGCCGGGATCGTTCCATGACCGATATTGCAGATATTGTTGCCCGCCAGATTCTCGATAGCCGCGGCAACCCCACGGTCGAGGTGGATGTTGTCCTCGAAGACGGTTCGTTCGGCCGTGCGGCTGTGCCGTCGGGTGCCTCGACGGGCGCTCACGAAGCTGTCGAACTGCGTGACGGCGACAAAGACGTCTATATGGGCAAGGGCGTCCAGAAGGCTGTCGACGCCGTCAATGGCGAGATTTTCGACGCTCTGTCGGGTCTGGATGCCGAAGACCAGCGCCGCATCGACGAAGCGATGATCGAGCTGGACGGTACCGAGAACAAGGGCCGTCTGGGTGCCAATGCCATCCTCGGTGTATCGCTGGCTGTGGCCAAGGCTTCGGCCATCTCGGCCAACCTGCCGCTGCACCGCTATATCGGTGGCGTCTCGGCCCGCGTTCTGCCGACCCCGATGATGAACATCATCAATGGTGGAGCGCACGCGGACAACCCGATCGACATCCAGGAATTCATGATCATGCCGACCGGCGCGGCCACCTTCTCGGATGGTCTGCGTATGGGCGCGGAGATCTTCCACGCGCTGAAGAAGCAACTGAAAGACGCGGGTCACAACACCAATGTGGGTGACGAAGGCGGCTTTGCACCGAACCTCGGCTCGGCTGAAGAAGCCCTGAGCTTCATCACCAAGGCCGGTCAGGCTGCCGGTTATCTGGCAGGCGAGGACTTCCATCTGGCGCTGGACGTGGCTTCGACCGAGTTCTTCAAGGGTGGCAAGTACAACCTTGAAGGCGAAGGCAAGAAGTTCGACGCGGACGGCATGGTTGGCTATCTGGCCGATCTGGTCGAGCGTTTCCCGATCGTTTCGATCGAGGACGGTTGTGCTGAAGACGATTTCGAAGGCTGGAAGCTGCTGACCGAGCGTCTGGGTGATCGCGTGCAACTGGTCGGTGACGATCTGTTCGTGACCAATCCGGCTCGTCTGGCTGCCGGTATCGGCGAAGGTCTGGCCAACTCGATCCTGATCAAGGTCAACCAGATCGGCACCCTGTCGGAAACCCTCGATGCCGTCGATATGGCGCACCGTGCCGGCTACACCTCGGTGATGTCGCACCGTTCGGGCGAGACCGAAGACTCCATCATTGCCGATCTGTCCGTGGCAACGAACTGTGGTCAGATCAAAACCGGTTCGCTGGCCCGTTCGGACCGGGTCGCCAAGTATAACCAACTGCTGCGTCTCGAAGAGCTGCTGGGCGACCAAGCTATCTATTACGGCGACGGCATGCTGCTGCGTTAAGCTTTGCAGGGGGCTTTCTAGGCTTCGAATTGCAAACAAATTCAAAAACTCCGTCGTCGGTGATCCGGCGGCGGAGTTTTTAATTCTTAACTAACCATTTTCGTGCACGGGTTGGATTCGTGCCATCGCTCAGAAGGAGCGGCGTCAGTGATAGAGCAGATGAAGCCGTATTTACCGTCAGTTCTGATCTTGCTTGCAGTCCTGTACTTTGGCGTACACGGGTTGACGGGCGAGCGTGGCGTGCTGAGCGGCAAGGCGCGCGATGCGCTGCTACACAAGCGACAGGCAGAATTGTCCCATCTGCTTGAAGAAAGACAGGATCTGGAAGTGCGCGTTCGTTATCTGCGCTCCAGCAGCCTGTCACGTGATCTTCTGGAAGAACGCGCCCGCGCTGTGATCGGTTTTGCCGATCCGCGAGACTATGTTGTGCGCGTTCATACACCTGTGGTTCGCAACCCTGAGGCGATCCAGGCGGGCTAAACTCGTGTTACAACACGAAACTGCGCTTTGCTAAGGCGGAACCAAGGCTGCTAAACCCCTCTTCACTGTAATGAGAAGAGTCCCCGGTACCGGGGCGTAACCGGGAGATGCCGGAATGGCGAAAGCCGCGGTTCAGAAATCGTCATCCGAACAGGGTGATATCAGAATTCCGAACACGCCTCAGGCTTCGAAAGAAGACCTGCTGCGTTACTATCGCGAGATGGTCCTTATCCGCCGCTTTGAAGAGCGTGCGGGCCAGCTTTATGGCATGGGCCTGATTGGTGGCTTCTGCCACCTGTATATCGGTCAGGAAGCCGTTGCTGTTGGCGTGCAAGAAAGCGTCAAGCAAGGCCACGACAAGATTATCACGGGCTATCGTGACCACGGCCACATGCTGGCTGCGGGCATGGACCCAAATGCCGTTATGGCTGAACTGACCGGCCGAGCCGGTGGTTCGTCCAAGGGCAAGGGCGGCTCGATGCACATGTTCGATGTGCCGACCGGCTTCTTTGGTGGCCACGGGATCGTGGGCGCGCAGGTGGCTCTGGGCACCGGTCTGGCGTTTGCGGGCAAGTACCGTGGCGATGACTCGGTCTCGTTCATCTATTTCGGTGACGGTGCTTCGAACCAGGGTCAGGTCTACGAGAGCTTCAACATGGCCCAGCTGTGGAAGCTGCCGGCCATCTACATCATCGAGAACAATGAATACGCCATGGGCACGGCCATTGACCGTGCGTCCTCGACGACCGAGCTTTATATGCGCGGCGCTTCGTTCGGTATTCCGGGCGAGCAGGTCGATGGCATGGACGTTCTGGCTGTGCGCGATGCGACGGCCCGCGCTGTAAAGCGCGCTCGCGAAGGCGGCGGCCCGTACATCCTCGAAGTGAAGACCTATCGCTATCGCGGCCACTCGATGTCCGATCCGGCGAAGTATCGCTCGAAGGAAGAAGTCGACGAGGTCAAAAAGACCCGCGACCCGATCGACCACATCAAGATGCTTTTGGCTGCTGCCAAGGTCACCGAGGACGAGCTGAAAGCTGTCGACAACGAGGTGAAAGCCATCGTTGCCGAGTCCGTTCAATTTGCACAAGAAAGCCCGGAACCCGATCCGTCCGAGCTTTACACTGACGTTTACGTGGAGGCCTGATCCGTGACCGACATTCTGATGCCGGCGCTGTCGCCCACCATGGAAGAGGGCAATCTGACCAAATGGCACATCAAGGCGGGTGATACCGTCTCTGCCGGTCAGGTCATCGCCGAGATTGAAACCGACAAGGCCACGATGGAAGTCGAGGCTGTCGATGAAGGCGAAGTGCTGGAAATCCTCGTGGCCGAAGGCACCGAGGGCGTGAAGGTAAACACGCCGATCGCCCGTCTGGCGGGTGACGAGGCCGCACCGGCACCGAAGGCTGCCGAGCCGATGACTCAAACCGAAGCTGAAGCTCCGGTTCAGGCTCCCAAGGCTGCGGCTCCGGCTGCCAAGCCTACGGCCGAGCTGCGTGATCCGGAAATTCCGGCCGACGCCAAGCTGGTGAAAACCACCATCCGTGACGCCCTGCGTGACGCGATGGCCGAAGAAATGCGCCGCGACGACGCTGTGTTCCTGATGGGCGAGGAAGTTGCCCAGTATCAGGGTGCCTATAAGGTCAGCCGCGAACTGCTGCAGGAATTCGGCCCGCAGCGCGTGGTCGATACCCCGATTACCGAGCACGGCTTTGCCGGTCTGGGCGTCGGTGCGGCCATGGCTGGCCTGAAGCCCATCGTCGAGTTCATGACGTGGAACTTTGGCATGCAGGCCATCGACCACATCATCAACTCGGCCGCCAAGACCCTGTACATGTC
>NZ_JAVXCU010000091.1:0-8625 GCF_036659295.1 Brevundimonas sp.
GCCAGAATATCCGCAATGTGTCGCAGGCCTTGGGTGCCGAGGCGCGTGGCGATGACCTTATCCGCCAGATGGACGCGAAACTGCAGGCATCACAAGGGGCGGGACAGGGGCACAGCGCCACCTATCTGACGGCCAGCGGATTCACCGCAGGACCGGAAACACTGATCGACAGTGTGCTGCGCGCCGCAGGGTTCCGGAATGGAACCCGCGCGACGGGTTACCAGCCTCTGGGGCTGGAGCGGGCCCTGCTGAGGCCGCCCATGCTGTTTGTGCGCGGGTTTTTCGAGCAGCGAATGGCCGACTGGCGCGGTACAGGCCGGCATCCAGTGTTAAAGAAGTTGATGCAAAAACGAACCGTAGCCGATCTTCCGGCGGCAACCCTGACATGCCCAGCTTGGTTTGCAGCCGACGCTGTCGAAACTCTGGCGAAGGCCGGCCAATGATGCGCCCGCCGTTTCTGATTTTTGCGCTGGTCGTGGCGCTGGTTCTGGCTGTCGTGTTTGCCGTCAGTTTTGGCGAAACCGTTCTGGATATGGCGGCCTATGGGCGTGCCTTTAGCGACCCCTCATCGGGTGAGGCGGCGGTGTTGTGGGAAATCCGTTTGCCCCGCGCATTGTGTGCGCTTTTGGTGGGGGCCGCATTGGGGCTGGCAGGGGCGGTGATGCAGGGTCTGCTGCGTAACCCTCTGGCGGAACCGGGTGTGATCGGCGTTTCAGGCACGGCGGCCTGTGCGGCGGCTTTGGCGATTATCGCAGGCTTTGCCGCTATCCCTGGAGCTGTCGAAGTGGCGGCTCTGGTCGGTGCCGCGCTTGCCGGCGGTCTTCTGGTTGTGGTGGGCGCGCGCTTGAAAGCCCCTGAAGCTCTGATCCTGTTTGGCGTTGCCTTGTCCAGCTTCTCGGGGGCGGCAACCGCTTTGATATTCAACCTGTCGCCATCGCCGGTGGCCTCGGCCGAGGTGATGAGCTGGCTATTGGGATCGGTGGCCAATCGCAGCTGGTTTGACGTTGCGTGGGTTGCTGTAGCGCTAGGGATTTCGGCGTTTTTTGCTCGCCTTGCCCTTTCTGGTCTTCGGATGCTGACACTTGGTGAGGATGTGGCGCGGGCGTCGGGTCTTCCTTTGGCGCAACTGCGGGTCTGGGCCTTGCTAGCGGCGGCGGTCGCATCGGGTGCAGCCGTAGCGGTTGCCGGTGTGATCGGCTTTGTCGGCTTGGCGGCACCACATCTGGTGCGATCCAGTGTGCGTGGTGATCCGGGGCGTATCCTTTTGCCGTCGGCGCTAATGGGCGGGCTGATACTGGTGATGGCCGATTTGGCGACGCGATTGATCCCGACAGATCAGGAACTGAAGTTGGGTGTGTTTACAGCCCTGATCGGCGCACCACTGTTTGCCGTTATGGCGTGGCGGGCGGCGCGGGAGTGGCGGTTGTGAGCCTGTTGTCCATCCAGAACGCCAGTGTCGAGATCGAGCGCAAGCCGGTTCTGGTACAGGCATCGCTGAGTGTCGAAGGCGGCGAAATGGTTGCCGTATGCGGGCCCAACGGGGCCGGTAAATCGACATTGCTCAAACTGGCCGCTGGCTTGCACAAGCCCAAGACGGGGCATGTCGCCATTCACGGGCGCGAGCTGAAGACTTTGTCATCGCGCCAGCGTGGGGAAGCTGTGGCCTATCTGGCTCAGGATCGCCTGATTGCCTGGAACGTGCCTGCAATAGAGGTCGCCGCCTTGGGCGGGCTTCATCTGGGGCAGGATGATGTGATGGGGCGTGCCCAACGCGCACTGGACATGGTCGGTGTCGGCCATCTGGCTATGCGCGGCGTAGCGGATATGTCGGGCGGCGAGCGGGCGCGAGTGCTTCTGGCGCGTGCCATGGTGACAGATGCGCCCTTGCTGATTGCGGACGAGCCTGTAGCCGGACTGGATCCTGACGCAGAACTGTTGGTGCTGGAGCGACTGCGAGAACGGGCTGAAGGCGGTTCGGCGGTCATGCTCAGCCTGCATGACCTTAGCGCAGCAGCCCAGTTTGCCGACCGTGTTGTTGTCGTCGCAGACGGGCGCATTGTGGCCGATGCGAAGCCGCTGAACGCACTGACGCCAGAGATACTGCGCGACCACTTCCGCATTGCGGGACAGTGGATCGAAACAGAAAACGGGCCGCTTTTGGCGACCCGTCGTCTTTAGATCAAGGCTGGTAGGGGCGCGGTCCCGCATAGGGCGGGGTACCACGCGCCAGATCGGCCGATGGTGTCAACGGAGCGGATCCTCCGTTCAGACGGGCACGGTAAATCTGCATGTTTTCCATCACCCGCATCATATAGTTGCGTGTCTCGGTGAAGGGCGCACATTCGATGAAGTCGATGGGATCAACCTGCGCCTGACGTGGATCGCCGCAACGTGCGGTCCATTGGGGCGGACGTGCAGGGCCGGCATTGTATCCAACAGCAGCCAGCAGCGGTGACTGGCCGAAATTGTTTAGTAACTCGCCCAGATGATAGCTTCCCAGCGTCATATTGGTTTCCGCATCCCACAACTGGTCGTCGCTGAACGAGCGGCCCATGCGACGGGCCACGCCGCGCGCGGTTGCGGGCAGAAGCTGCATCATGCCGCGTGCATCGGCATGCGACCGGACCAGAGGATCAAAGCTGGATTCCTGACGCGTAATCGCCAGTGCGAATTCGTTCGGAGCCATGCCTGCAACTTGTTGCGGCAGTTGGGTGGGGTACATGCGCTCTGGCATGACGATGCCGCGACCACTGGCGGCACGCCCCACCATCATGGCACCGAACTGGTCGCCATTCTGCTTCATCAGATCGAACAGCATGGCCAGATCGACGGGCAAGGGCAGGGTGTCGTCCAGATGATAGGCAAAGACCCGCATCAGGTTCTTTTCGCCCATCTGGCCAAGAATGCGCGTGGCCTTGACCACTTCATAGCCGTCAAACCGCTGGCGATCCTCGCGCGTCGGGTCCGGCTCGCCGGGCAGGACCAGGGTCGACATACCGGCCTTTTCGGCCGCGAGTTGTCCATAGAAGGTCTGCCAGTGCTGGGCACCGGCGGCATAATATTGTTGTGCGGTGGCGGTATCGCCTTGGGCCTCGGCGGCACGGCCCAGCCAGTAGAGGGCGCGCCCCTGTGTAATCGGCGTTTGCGAGGTGTTACGCAGGACCTCGAAATGGGCGCTGGCCCGTTGCGGGTCGTTCAACTTGGTCAGGGCCACCCAACCGGCAAAGAACTCGGCATCGACCTTGCGTTCGCCTGACGGGAAGCTATGGCCGTTCATGGCGTCATAGGCGGCCTGATTATTCCCCATGCGCAGGGCATCGAGGAAGTAGTTGCGGCGCTCGCTCCACAAGGCGCTTTGACCGTCCGAATGGTTCGGCGCGGCGGGCAGATAGCGCAGCAGACCAAACGCCTCGGACTGGCGATTGGCCGAGCGCAACAGCTTCACACGTTCCAGAACAACATTGGGGTCGGTTGCCTGTGATGGTGACAGTCCGGCAACGATGGCATCGGGTGCATAGGCAGTTCGCAGGGACATGGCCGCATTGGCGGCGGCCTGTCGTTCTGTGGGCACCATATTGACCATGGCGCGGGTTGCAGGACCGTGCGGGCCGCTGAGCAGTGTGGTCAGGCGGGCGGAATGGTCATCGCTGTTCAGCCATGACGACCAGCGCGACAGAATCAGGTCCTGCTCGGCCAGATCAAAGGATTCGGTGCGCCACCAATTGCGAATCAGGGTTTGCGCCTCATCGCGGCGTCCGGCCTGTTCCAGAGCCGAGACGAGAGCGATGGCCCCTTGCACGGTGGTTGGTTGCGCCTGTCCGAAGAAGGCAAGGACAGCATCGCTGCCCGAACCGGATGCCAGCAAGGCCCGTTCGGCGGCGCTGCGACGTGATTCGGCGCGCGGCCATCCGTTCAGATCGGTCTCGGCACGCAAAAGCTCGCCATAGGACAGCTGTTTGTCCGAGGTATCGACCAAAGCCCATTCCACGAGCTTACGGGCTGTCGGGTCACTGATAGAGGCCATAATGGACTGGGTGCCCACCACATCGCGGGCACGGGCAGCGGCTAGTCCCTGCTGGACCAAAGACATATCAGCACTGCTGATATCGCCCGCAGTACGGGCGCTATAGGCCGCCGGGGCGCTGTTAAGCACGTCTTGAGTCGGGGGGGCCATGACCGCCAGGGCGGCTGCGAGTGTCGTCGCAATCATCAGCTTCTTCGTCCTCATACATCTACTTGTTGCGGTGAAGCCCTAGGCGAAATAACCTCTGGCCCCATCAAGAATTTCGAGCGGCCAATCCGCTCATGCTCCGCACAGGTTAGTTTTTCTATGATCGCCCATTTGTTCAAGGGCGTGATCACCGCCTTGATCACACCTCTTCGTGACGGAAACGTGGACGAAGTGGCGTTTAAAAAACTGTTGGAACGCCAAATTGCCGCAGGCGTGCACGGGGTTGTACCCATGGGCACGACCGGCGAGAGCGCGACTCTGCACCTCGACCAACATAAACGCGTGGTCGAAATGTGCGTCGAACAGGCGGCTGGTCGCATCAAGGTGATCGCAGGGGCAGGGGCCTCGGCGACCGACAAGGCTATCGAACTGACCCGTTTTGCCAAAACGGTCGGTGCCGACGGCGTGCTGTCGGTGACACCCTATTATAACCGCCCGTCGCAAGCCGGTCTTCAGGCCCACTTCGAGGCCGTCGCCAATGCCGTGCAGATTCCGGTCCTGCTTTATAACGTGCCGGGTCGCACCGGTGTGGATCTGGCCAACGAAACCGTAGCCGCTCTGGCAAGTCATCCGAACATAGTCGGCATCAAGGATGCGACCGGTGATCTGTCACGCGCCAGCTGGATGCACGCCCATCTTGACGAGAGTTTCGACCTGATTTCGGGCGATGACCCCAGCTATCTTGGTTACGCGGCGCAAGGGGGCGTGGGCGTAATCTCGGTGACGTCCAATGTCGCTCCCGAAGCCATGGTCGCGCTGCATAATGCTGTTCAAAGCGGTGATCTGGTCACGGCCCGCGAATGGCAGGCCCGTCTGATTGACCTGCACAAGGCTTTGTTCCTCGATAATTCGCCGTCACCCACTAAATATGCACTGTCGCGTCTGGGATATTGCGGTGAGGAAGTCCTCCTGCCGTTGGTCCCCACGCGTGACGATGCCCGTCCGCATATTGATGCCGCTATGTTGGCAGCAGGGATTATTTAATGGCTGACCAAGGGCCTAAACAGAAGACCATCGCGGAAAATCGTCGTGCGCGTTACGACTATTTCCTCGAGGATCATATCGAGGCCGGAATCCAGTTGCTGGGCACCGAGATCAAGGCCCTGCGCGATGGTCGGGCCAATATTGCCGAAAGCTATGTCTCGCCTGAAGGGCGTGATTTGGTGCTGATCAATGCTGACATTCCGCCCTACAAGATGGCGAACCGGTTCAATCACGAGCCGCGCCGCCATCGTAAACTGCTGTTGCACCGCCGCCAGATCGACAAGATGATTTCGGCGGTTCAGCGCGATGGCCGGACGATTGTGCCTGTTCGCCTATATCTGAACGAAAAAGGTATGGCGAAGGTTGAAATCGCTTTGGCCAAGGGCAAAAAGAACCATGACAAGCGTGAAGCCACCGCCGAGCGCGATTGGCAACGCGACAAGGCTCGGCTTTTGCGCGACAAGGGCTGAGTGAATTGATCCTGCCTGCCCTAGCGAGAGTGCGCGGCGCAGGATAGAATTTGGTCTGAGTGACCTGTTGCGGAGTGCATGGTGAAAATAGCCAATCGCTGGTTCGTCCTGGCTGGTACGGCCTTGATGGGTGCTGTTGCTGCCGCAGGTGTCGTTGTGGCCGTGTATGCAGCCTATGTGCTGCACGACCTGCCTGATACGTCGGAGCTGGCGAACTATCGTCCGGCGACGGCGACGCGTGTCTATGCCGGAGACGGCACCCTGATCGGCGAGTTCTCGGAACAGCGCCGGATCTATGTGACCTATAATCAGGTGCCGGATCAGGTCGTGCAGGCGTTTCTGGCCGCCGAGGACAGCAGCTTCTTTTCCCACGGCGGCATTGATGTTTCCGGCGTCGGCCGCGCCATGTTCCGCAACGTGTTCAATGTGCTGTCGGGCAACCGTCTGGAAGGTGGCTCGACCATCACCCAGCAGGTGGCCAAGAACGTACTCCTGAACGACGAAACCAAGCTGAACCGCAAACTCAAGGAAGCCATTCTTGCGACCCGCCTCGAGACGGTTCTGACCAAAGAACAGTTGCTGGAACTATATGTGAACGAGATTTATCTCGGTTACCGTTCCTATGGTGTCGCGGCTGCGGCCTATAACTATTTCGGCAAGTCGCTGGATCAGTTGTCGCTTGAGGAAGCCGCCTATCTGGCTGCTCTACCCAAGGGGCCGTCCAATTATCATCCGCGCCGCCGGACCGAGGCTGCGATCGGGCGCCGGAACTGGGTTCTGGGCCAGATGAAGGACGCTGGGTTCATTACCGCAGAACAGCGCGACGCCGCACAGGCCCGTCCGCTGAATGCCCGGGCGGCACCGCGCCGCGCCGAATATGCCGATGCCGACTTCTTTGTCGAAGAAGCCCGCCGTCGTGCCGTTGCCATGTTCGGGACCGAAGAAGTTAATCGTGGCGGCTATTACCTGCGCACGACGCTTGATCCCGAGCTTCAATCAGCGGCTCGCGTCGCCTTGATGCGCGGACTGGAAAACTATGACCGTCGCCATGGCTGGCGCGGGGCATGGGGCGACACAGATTTTTCTGATGGCTGGCAGGCCGAGGCCTTGCGCCGCCAGACCCCGCCAGAGCGTCGCACATGGGAATCTGCTGCGGTCGAAAGTGTTAGCGGCAATACGGTTCGTATCCGTACCGCCAAGGAAAACCGCGCCGGTACGTTGATCGGCAGCGACGTGACCTGGTCGAACAACAGCCGCAAGCCACTGAAACGCGGCGATCTGATCTTCGTAGAGGCGCAAGGCGGCCAGTACGGTCTGCGTCAGGTACCTGCTGTGAATGGTGCGCTGGTTGCCATCGAGCCGCAGTCGGGCCGTGTGCTGGCTATGGTGGGTGGATATTCCTACGGACTGTCCAGCTTCAACCGTGCTACGCAGGCTCGCCGCCAGTCGGGCTCGGCCTATAAGCCGTTTGTCTATGCTGCCGCTCTTGAAGGTGATTTTACGCCGGTTTCGATTGTGCTGGATGCACCGATCAGCTTCCCCGGCGGGGCGGGTGGCAAGCCGTGGACGCCATCCAACTATAGCCGTCGCTATTATGGACCACAGACCCTGCGTCGCGGGCTGGAACTGTCGCGTAACGTTATGACAGTGCGTCTGGCGCAGGCTGTGGGCATGCGCAACATTGTGGACCTGTCCAAGAAGATGGGCGTGGTCGATGATATGGACGCCAACCTCGCCATGTCACTGGGGGCAGGGGAAACCACGCCCTACCAGATCACGGCGGCCTATGCGGCCTTTGCCAATGGCGGGCGTCGCGTCGATCCTTACCTGATTGAGGTGGTGCAGGACCGTTATGGCAAGACCATCCAGCGTGCAGACCGACGCACCTGCCGTGAATGCACGCGTTCCTTCTCGGGACAGGAATCTCCGCGACTGGAAGACCGTGGCCGTCAGGTGATCGACCCGATCACGGCCTATCAGATCACTTCCATGCTGGAAGGTGTGGTCCAACGCGGTACAGCTGTGCGCGTTCGCAATCTGGGTCCGCATATTGCGGGCAAGACGGGCACGACGAATGAATACCGCTCGGCATGGTTCGTCGGTTATTCTGCCGACGTTGTCGTGGGTGTGTTCGTTGGCTTTGACGATAACCGCTCTCTGGGCGGCGGCGAAGCCGGTGCTGCCACGGCAGTGCCGATCTTTGGCGAGTTCATGGAAACCGCCTTGCAGTCGCGTCCGGCCCGTCCGTTTGTGCGTCCCAAGAATGCAATCTTCAAAACCGTAAACGGTATCGAAGAGGCGTTCCGTCCGGGCACCGAGCGGGAGGTTCGTGCCGATCCGGTCCGCGTCGTACCGACAGGGCCGCAGAACTATTACGATGTGTTGCGTCGTGAAGAAGAAGCCAAGGCAGGCGCATCTGCACCGTCTGCTCCGCAGCAATCGGGCAACACGCCTGCCACACCGCCGCGCAAGGAAGTCCCTGACGACTTGAGCGGATTGTACTGAGGCAGTAGTTAGCACCTCAACGCGGCGCACCCGGTTTACAGGTGCGGCGTTCTCTTTCGATCCTGCAGCACTGGCTGCGGGGATACCGCTATCGCATAGGAGTTTGCGATGAGACTGGATGTCGAGGCCATGAAGGCCGACATCGAGCAGAGCGTTGCTCTGCTCAGGAGGCGACTTTGACTGGGATGTCGCTCTAAGACAGCTCGACGAGCTGAATGCCCGTGTCGAAGATCCGACGCTGTGGGACAATCCCGAACAAGCTCAGGCCGTCAGCCGCGATCGTTCGCGCCTAGAGGCACAGATCAACACCGTCAAACAGATGGAACGTGATCTTGAAGATGGTTTGATGCTGGCGGAAATGGCTGACGAGGAAGGCGATGAAGCTGCCCTCGACGAAGCCCGCGAGCTTTTGAAGTCGATCAAGGAACGGGCTGC
>NZ_JAVXCU010000092.1:0-8528 GCF_036659295.1 Brevundimonas sp.
TCGGGTTGTCGATGGCCATGGGGGCCTTCCTTGCGGGTGTGCTGTTGTCGGATTCCACTTTCCGGCATCAGTTAGAGGCCGATGTAGAGCCGTTCCGCGCCATCCTTTTGGGGCTGTTCTTCCTGTCGGTCGGTATGGCGCTGGACCTGTCGGTGGTCGTTAATGACTGGAAGGTGGTGCTGGCAGGGCTGGTCGCCTTCATGCTGGCCAAGGCGCTGGTGATCTATGTCGTGGCCCGCGTGTTCAAGGCCTCGAACCGCGAGGCGATCGAGCGGGCGGCCCTGTTCGCGCAAGGCGGCGAGTTCGCCTTTGTCCTCTATAGCGCGGCGGCCACAGCCGGTGTGATCGGCGCACAGGCCAGTGCGGCCCTGACGGCCATTGTCATTTTGTCGATGGCGTTGACGCCGCTGACCACCTTGGCCCTGTCGCGCCTGATGCCGCCGGAAAAAGAACGCGGCATTGATGATGTCGATGATGTGGATGCGGCCAGCGAACTGGAAGGGCGTGTGCTGATTATCGGCTTTGGCCGCTTTTCGCAGGTGGTGTCACAGCCGCTGCTGGCGCGCGGTGTGGATGTCAGCATCATCGAAAAAGACATCGACATGATCCAGGCTGCCGCCACCTTCGGCTTCAAGGTTTATTATGGCGACGGTACGCGGCTGGACACCTTGCGTGCTTCGGGTGTGACCAAGGCCGAGGCGGTGCTGGTCTGCATCGATAACCCCGAGGCCACAGACCATATCGTCCAGTTGCTTAAGCACGAATTCCCCAATGTGAAAGTCTATGCGCGGGCCTTTGATCGCGGGGCTTCGCTGCGGCTTATTCAGGCGGGCGTCGATTTTGAAATCCGCGAGACGTTTGAATCGGCTCTGGCCTTTGGTGCGCAGGTGCTGCGCGAACTGGACGTGCCCGATGTCGAGATCGAGGAAACGATCGAGGAGGTGCGCCACCGTGACCGCGAGCGACTGGCCTTGCAACTGGCCGGTGGTATGGCGGCAGGGCGTTCTTTGATGCGCGGGAACATGACAACACCCACACCTGCACCGTATATCAAACCGGAGAAGGAAGGACGCGTCATCACGACTGGAGACGCGCCACCCGCACCGGAGAGCCTTTAGTCCATGCCCAGTGTTGATCTGGCCAAACGTGCCTATGACCATAGTTGGCGACTGGACCCGATTGTCCGCAGCCTGCTGGATACGGATTTCTACAAGCTGTTGATGCTGCAACTGATCTGGCGTCGCTTCCGCGACGTGCCGGTGACGTTCAGCGTTATCAACCGCTCAACCTCGGTCAAGCTGGCGGCGGAAATCGACGAGACCGAACTGCGGGCGCAACTGGATCATGCCCGCACCTTGCGGTTCACCAATCGCGAACTGATCTGGCTGGGCGGCAATACGTTTTACGGTGTGAAGCAGATCTTCACGCCCGATTTTCTGGCGTGGCTGGCGACCTATCAGTTGCCGGAATATGAGCTGGCGAAAACCGAAGACGGGCAGTACCGCCTGACCTTTAGCGGGTCTTGGGCCGATGTGACCTTGTGGGAAATCCCTGCCCTGTCCATCATCAACGAGCTTCGGGCGCGTGGCGCGCTGGCCCGTCTGGGCCGCTTCGAGCTGGATATTCTTTATTCGCGCGCCAAGACCAAGCTGTGGGAAAAGATCGAGCGCCTGCGCAAGCTGGACAACCTGTCGATCTCGGATTTCGGCACCCGCCGTCGTCACGGCTTCCTGTGGCAGGGCTGGTGCGTCGAGGCGATGAAAGCCGGTTTGGGCGATGCCTTTATCGGCACCTCCAATGTGCTTTTGGCCATGAATAACGACATGGAGGCCATCGGCACCAACGGCCACGAACTGCCGATGGTGGTGGCGGCCATGGCGGGTGATGATGATGAGGCCCTGCGTGATGCCCCCTATCGGGTGCTGGAGGAGTGGCGCCAGACCTATCACGGCAATCTGCTGGTGGTGCTGCCCGATGCCTTCGGCACCGAGGCTTTTCTGGCCGATGCGCCCGCATGGCTGGCGGACTGGAAGGGGTTCAGGCCTGACAGCGCCCCGCCGATCGAAGGCGGCGAAATCATCATGGACTGGTGGAAGTCCAAGGGCGTCGATCCGAAAGACAGGCTGCTGGTTCTGGCTGACGGTCTGGATGTCGATACGATTGAACAGGCCCACGCCCATTTCAAAGGCCGTGTGCGGACCAGTTTTGGCTGGGGCACCAACCTGACCAATGATTTCCGCGACTGTGCGCCGGTAGAGGCCCCCGAATTGTCACCGATCTCGCTGGTGTGCAAGGTGACGCAGGCGGCGGGGCGTCCGGTGGTCAAGCTGTCCGACAACCGCGCCAAGGCGACGGGCGAGATCCGCGAGATCGAACGCTATCAGCGTGTGTTTGGCGAGGCCGGTCGTGACCGGCGCGAAGTGCGGGTCTAGAGACGACGTAGCGCGGGTTTTCGGAACGGCTTGGAGGGGCAGGCATTGATAGTCTGCATATCCATTCCAACCGGAGCCCGCATATGACTGCCATCAAGGTCGGCATTATTATCGGCAGCCTCGCCAAGGCGTCTATCAACCGCAAACTGGCCAGTGCGCTGGAAAAGCTCGCTCCCGAGGGAATGAGTTTCAGCGAGATCGCGATCGGTGATTTGCCGCTTTATTCCTATGACTACGATTCAGACTATCCGGCTGAAGGACGGGCTTTGAAGGCGCAGATCGAAGCGTCGGATGCCATCTTGCTCGTCACGCCGGAATATAACCGTTCCATCCCCGGCGGGCTGAAAAATGCCCTCGACTGGGCCAGTCGTCCGTGGGGCACCAACAGCTTTAACGGCAAGCCGGTGGCGGTAATCGGCACCTCGCCGGGGGCTATCGGGACTGCGGTCGCCCAGACGGCGCTTCGTCCGGTTCTGGGGTTTATGAACACGATCCAGATGAACCAGATCGAGGCCTATATCCAGTACAAGCCCGATATGATTGACGATCAGGGGGCGATTACCAATCCGGAAACCGCCAAATTCCTGAGCGGTTTCCTTGAAAGCTTCCAGAGCTTTGCAGCCCGCCACAAGGGTTGAGTTTCAGCTCTGCGAAACGGACGGCATCAAAAAAGGGCGCATCCCGCAAAGGATGCGCCCTTTAATGTTTTAGCCTTTAAGCAGCCTAGTCGCGGGCCAGACCCAGACTGCGGTTCAGCCACAGGGCCAGCAGCGTGATCAGGGCACCTGACAGCAGGTAAAGACCACCGGCCGCTGCGCCAAAGCTTGCCGACAACCACAGGGCGGCCAGCGGCGCAAAGCCTGCACCGAACAGCCAGGCCAGATCGGAGGTCAGGGCCGAGGCGGTATAGCGGTTGCGGGCGCTGAAGCCCGAAGCAATGACGCCCGAAGCCTGCCCGAAGGCCAGACCCAGCAGGATGAAGCCGACAATCATATAGGCCAGTTCACCGGCCACGCCGCCGTCCAGCAGTTGCGGCGCAAAGCCCGAGAACACGGCGATGGCCGCAACGGAAGCGCCCAGCAGTTTGCGACGGCCATAGCGGTCGGCCAGCCAGCCCGAGAGCAGGATCGCGGCGACACCGAAACAGGCACCGACCAGTTCGATCATCAGGAAGCGGGCAGGGCTTTCATCCGTGTACAGATAGACCCATGACAGCGGATAGACGGTGACCATGTGGAACATGGCAAAGGCGGCCAGCGGTGCAAAGGCACCGACCAGAATGCCCGCGCCGTCTTCCTTGATGGTCGCACCGATGGCGGTCGGCTTCAGCTCCGAAGAGTGGAAGGCCGACTGGAAGGTCGGGGTCACCACGATACGCAGACGGGCGAACAGGGCCACGACGTTGATGGCAAACGCCACGAAGAACGGATAGCGCCAGCCCCAGCTGTAAAAGTCCTGCGGGGCCAGCTTGGCGACCAGATAGCCGAACAGGGCGCTGGCCACGATGAGGCCCAGCGGGGCACCCAGTTGCGGCACCATGGCGTACCAGCCCTTTTTGTCGGCCGGAGACGACATGGCCAGCAGCGACGGCATGCCATCCCACGTCCCGCCAAGGGCGATACCCTGACCGATACGCAGCACGATCAACATCACGGCGGCCCAGTGACCGGCGCTCTGGAAGCTGGGCAGGAAGCCAAGGCAGACCGTCGACGCACCTAAAAGCAGAAGCGCAATGGTCAGCTTGGTGCCGCGCCCGAACTTACGGTCGATGGCAATAAACAGGGCCGAGCCGATCGGGCGGGCCAAAAAGGCCACGGCGAAGACAGCAAAGGACAGCAAGGTGCCGCCCAGCGCACCGGCATAAGGGAAGATCAGTGCCGGAAAGACAATGACGGAGGCGATGGCATAGACGAAAAAGTCGAAAAACTCGGAAGTTCGACCCAAAATTACGCCGACTGCAATTTCACCTGCGTCGATTTTGCCATGCCGCGCGTTGATCTGGCTGGCGTCCCTTTCAAGGGACTCGGAAGAAGGCGCGCCCGAAGCGTTCATGACAAATGCCGTTCTCTGAGACGGGGCGTCTAAGCGCCCATACTGTTAGAATGAATGAAACGCTCCTTTGCTCCGACAAAAGGATTGGGGGGATAGGGCGGATTGTCCAATGTCGCACATTTGACTGCGGAGCTACGGGGCAGGCGCAATGACCGAAACTGTGCCCGATCACCCCGTTAGTCTGGCCCGGCGCGTGATGACATCACGCCGCCTGAGGCCGCTCGCCCTTGCGCCATTGATGGCGGTCCTCGCCGGCTGTGAAGCCGTCGTGCTGGCCCCCGCCGGTGACATCGCTATCCAGCAACGCGACCTTCTGGTCTTCTCGGTGCTGTTGATGCTGATCGTCATCGTGCCTGTTATGGTGCTGACCGTCTGGTTCGCGTGGAAATACCGCGCCTCGAACAAGGCCGTTGAAAAAGAACATGATCCGGACTGGGATCACTCGACCCACCTTGAACTGGTGATCTGGGCGGTTCCGCTGCTGATCATCATATGTCTGGGCGCTGTGACCTGGACCGGCACCCACCTTTTGGACCCCTATCGTCCACTGGACCGGATTGACGAAAGTCAGGCCGTGACCGAGGACCACAAGACCCTGCAGGTCGAAGTAGTGGCGATGGACTGGAAATGGCTGTTCATCTATCCGGAATACGGCATTGCCACGGTCAATGAACTGGTCGCGCCGGTGGATCGTCCGATCCGCTTCCATATCACTTCGACCGGCGTGATGAACTCTTTCTATGTTCCGGCTATGGCGGGTCAGATCTATGCCATGCCGGGCATGGAGACCAAGCTGCACGCGGTCATCAACCGTCCGGGCGACTATGTCGGCTTCTCGGCCAACTTCTCGGGCGACGGCTTCTCGCACATGCGTTTTGCCGCCCGTGGCGTAGACGATGCCGGTTTTGACCAGTGGGTCGCCAAGGTGCGCGCCGAAGGCCAGGTACTGGATCGCGAAACCTATCTGGAACTGGAAAAGCCTTCCGAGAAGGTACCGGTCATCCATTACAGCCAGGTCGATACCATGCTGTTCGATGCGGTGGTCAATATGTGCGTCACGCCGGGCAAGATGTGCATGGGCGAGATGATGGATATCGATCGCAAGGGCGGTCTGGGCGTTGCGGCGGTGAACAACACCTGGCCGCTGGTCTATGACAAGTTTGCCCGTCGCGGCGATGCCGTGTTCGGCAGTGGCGAAAGCTATGTGATGCAGGTCTGCACCCCGTTGCAGGCCGAACGTGCGGCCATCGAAGCCAATCTGCGTCGCCAGCAAAATGCGCAGACCCTTGTGCGCGCCGATCCGTTCAACCGCCTCACCGGCGCTGCGCTTGTGGCACCGGGCAAGGTTCCCGAAGCGGTTGCGGTCAATGCCGCACAGGCCGGTCCGCAAACCCTTCCTGCCGTGGCAGCGTCCCTGACGCCTGCCTCGCAATCCTGAGTCCCGTCATGGCTTCTGAAGCAATCGTAGAAACTACGCCCTTGTTGGGGCGCCTGAGCTGGGCAGCCATCCCGTCCGACCCGATCGTCCACGTCACTTTTGCCGTGGTTGTTCTGGGCGGTCTGGGCGTGCTGGCCCTGCTGACCAAATACAAGATGTGGGGCTATCTCTGGAAAGAGTGGTTCACGACCGTCGATCACAAGAAGATCGGCATCATGTACATGATCCTCGGCTTGATCATGTTCCTGCGCGGCTTTGCCGATGCCCTGATGATGCGCCTGCAACAGGCGATGGCCTTTGGCGGTTCCGAGGGCTATCTGAACGCACACCACTATGACCAGATCTTTACCGCCCACGGCGTGATCATGATCTTCTTTGTGGCCATGCCGATGATTACGGGCCTGATGAACTATCTGGTCCCGCTACAGATCGGCGCGCGTGACGTGTCCTTCCCGTTCCTGAACAATTTCTCGTTCTGGATGACGACGGTGGGCGGCATCATGGTCATGGCCTCGCTGTTTGTCGGCGAGTTTGCCCGTACCGGCTGGCTGGCCTATCCGCCGCTGTCGGGCATTGGCTACAGCCCCGGCGTCGGCATGGACTATTATATCTGGTCGCTGCAGATCGCCGGTGTCGGTACCACCTTGTCGGGGATCAACCTGATCGCCACCATCGTGAAGATGCGCGCGCCGGGTATGGGCATCATGAAGATGCCGGTCTTCACCTGGACCTCGCTGTGCGCCAACGTCCTGATCGTGGCGTCCTTCCCGATCCTGACCGCCACGCTGGCCCTTCTGTCGGCTGACCGTTATCTCGGCACCAACTTCTTCACGAACGACTTCGGCGGCAACCCGATGATGTACGTGAACCTGATCTGGATCTGGGGTCACCCCGAGGTCTACATCCTGATCCTGCCGCTGTTCGGCGTGTTCTCGGAAGTCGCCTCGACCTTCTCCAGCAAGCGCCTGTTCGGCTATACCTCGATGGTGTACGCCACCGTGTGTATCACTGTGCTGTCGTATCTGGTGTGGCTGCACCACTTCTTCACCATGGGTTCGGGCGCGTCGGTGAACTCGTTCTTCGGCATCACCACGATGATTATCTCCATCCCGACAGGGGCGAAGATATTCAACTGGCTGTTCACCATGTATCGCGGCCGCATCCGTTTCGAGCTGCCGATGATGTGGCTGATCGCCTTTATGCTGACCTTCGTGCTGGGCGGTATGACCGGTGTCATGCTGGCGGTTCCGCCGGCCGACTTCGTGCTGCACAACTCGCTGTTCCTGATCGCCCACTTCCACAACGTCATCATCGGTGGCGTGCTGTTCGGCCTGTTTGCCGCCATCAACTACTGGTGGCCCAAGGCCTTCGGCTTCAAGCTGGACCGCAAATGGGGTCTGGTCAGCTTCTGGTGCTGGGTTGTCGGCTTCTGGGTCGCCTTTGCCCCGCTCTATGTACTGGGCTTTATGGGCGTGACCCGTCGTATGCGCGTCTTTGATGATCCGGCCTACCATATCTGGTTCGTGATCGCTGCCGTCGGCGTTGTCATCATCGCCGTGGGTATCCTGGCCATGCTGATCCAGTTCGCCGTTTCGATCATCAATCGCGACAAGTTGCGTGACGAGTCCGGTGACCCGTGGGATGGCCGTACGCTGGAATGGGCGACCTCTTCGCCGCCGCCAGCCTACAACTTCGCCAAGACCCCGATCATCCACGACACGGATTCGTGGGCCGATATGAAGAAGCGCGGCTATGAGCGTCCGACCTCGGGCTTCGAAGCCATCCACATGCCGTCCAATACCGGCGCAGGCCTGATCATTTCGATCCTGTGCGGCATCTGCGGCATGGCGCTGATCTGGTACATCTGGTGGTTGGCGGCTGCCAGCTTCGTGGCTGTCATCGCCGTGTCGATCGCCCATACGTTCAACTACCGCCGCGACTACTACATCCCGGTGGAAGAGGTTGTGGCGACCGAGGATGCTCGTACCCACGCCCTTGCCAAACTGAAAGCGGAGGGCTGATCCGATGAGCGCTGCACACGCCCCCATCAACCCCGACTATGTGGATGCACAGGGTAAACCCCTGTGGCATCCGGTCCACGAACCGCACCTTCCCGAAGGCCACAGCACCTCGCTAGGCTTCTGGATGTATCTGATGAGCGACTGCCTCATCTTTGCGATGTTGTTTGCGGTCTATGCCGTGATCGGTGGCAACTATGCCGCCGGTCCGGCACCGAAGGACCTGTTCGATCTGAACCTGATCGCAGTGAACACGGCCATGCTGCTGTTCTCATCGATCACCTATGGCTTTGCGATGCTGGCCATGATGAAGGGCAAGATCGGGCAGACCCTGACATGGCTGGGTGTGACCGGACTGTTTGGTCTGGCCTTCCTCGGTATCGAACTCTACGAGTTTGCACACCTGATCCATCTTGGTGCCACGCCGCAACGCAGTGGCTTCCTTTCGGCCTTCTTCTTCCTGGTCGGCACCCACGGTCTTCACGTGACCTTCGGTATCATCTGGCTGGTGACGCTGATGGTGCAGGTGAAGATGAAGGGGCTTATTCCGGCCAACCGCCGACGCCTGATATGCCTGTCGATGTTCTG
>NZ_JAVXCU010000093.1:0-8507 GCF_036659295.1 Brevundimonas sp.
GAACATCCGTTCCAAGATCATCAAGGACAACCCAGCAGGCGTAAGGGGCTGATATCATGGACCTGCACAGCTTTGCCGATCCGCGTCAGGCCGATGTGGTTTACGAGACCGACAGTCCCGTCCTCTACGAGGTCAAGGGTCATGTGGCGCTCATCACCCTGAACCGCCCGACCTTCAACAACGCCCAGAACAGCCAGATGACCTATGCGCTGGACGCGGCCTTTAAACAGGCCGTGGACGACGACAATGTCAGGGCCATTGTTCTGGCGGGCGCGGGCAAGCATTTCTCTGCAGGTCATGACATCGGCACACCGGGGCGCGACGTGACCCTGTCGTTCGATCGCGTCCATCTGGTGCCTGACCACACCAACAAGCCCAAGGCCGAGTTCCTCTATACCCGCGAGCACGAGGTCTATCTGGGCATGTGCCGCCGCTGGCGCGACATCTCCAAGCCGACCATTGCGGCGGTTCAGGGGGCCTGTGTCGCGGGCGGTCTGATGCTGGCCTGGGTGTGCGATTTCATCGTCGCCACAGACGATGCCTTCTTTCAGGACCCTGTGAACCGCATGGGCATTCCGGGGGTCGAATATTTCGCCCACGGGTTCGAGCTGCCCCCGCGTATCGCCAAGGAGTTCATCATGTTGGGCGAGCGTATGAGCGCCGAGCGGGCGTGGAATTTCGGCATGGTCAACCGTCTGTCCACACGCGAGAAACTGATGGACGACGTGATGGCCATGGCCAATGAGCTCGCCACCCGTCCGCGTCTGGGCAACTGGCTGACCAAACAGGCGCTCAATCAGGTCGAGGACCTACGCGGCAAGCGCACGGCGATGGATAGCGTCTTCCACATGCACCACTTCGCCCACGCTCAGAGCGATCTGGTCATGGGGCACAACCTCGGCGGCATGGATGCCAAATCCATGGCCGCCGCCAACAAGGCGCAAGCCGCCAAGTCGGGGGACTAGGCCATGGCGGGGGGGAATATTTCTACAGTTCTGACCGAACGCTTGGGCTGTAAGGCTCCGATCATCCAGACCGCTATGGGTTGGGTTGCCGAGCCGTCGCTGGTGATCGGCAGTGTCGAGGCCGGAGCGTTTGGTTTCCTCGGTGCCGCCGTCATGACACCCGACGAAGCCCGCGCCAAAATCCTCGAAGTCCGCAACGGCACCGACAAGCCGTTCGGTGTGAACTTCCACATGTTCCAACCGGGCGCAGAGCAAATCGTCGATCTGATCCTCGCCAACAAGGAGCAGATCCGCGCCGTCTCGTTCGGTCGTGGTCCCGACACCAAAATGATTGGCCGTTTCAAGGATGCCGGTATCCTCTGCATCCCCACGGTCGGCGCGGTGAAACACGCGCAAAAAATGGAGCAACTGGGCTGTGACATGGTCACGGTTCAGGGCGGCGAAGGCGGCGGCCATACCGGCTCGGTCCCCAGCACCATCCTGCTGCCGCAAGTCCTCGACACCGTGAAAATCCCTGTCGTCGCAGCGGGCGGCTTTGCCGATGGTCGCGGTCTGGCAGCTGCCCTGTCATACGGCGCTGTCGGTATCGCCATGGGCACCCGCTTCCTGATGACACAGGAAAGCCCCGTCCATGCCAATGCCAAGGCCGGGTATTTAAAGGCTGGCACCGACCAGATCATCGTCACCACCAAGCTGGACGGCATCCCGCAACGGATGATCCGCACCCCGCTGATGGACCGCATCGAAAAGTCCGGCCCGCTGTCCAAATGGCTGCGCGCCTTCGAGGCGGGCATGATCATGAAGCGCCAGACGGGGGCCAGTTTTGCTGACCTGATCGCCGCGGCCAAGGCCATGTCCGGTCACGGCGAGCAACCGCTGCAACAGGCCCTGATGGCCGCCACCATGCCCACCCTGATCCAGAAGGCTGTCGTCCATGGCGACACTGAAAATGGCGTCATGGCCACGGGCATTGTCGGTGGCCGCATCAACGAAATCCCGACCTGCCGCGAGCTGGTCGACCGCACCATAGCCGAGGCACTGGCCCGCATGGATGCCGTCGCCGCCTTGCGTCCCCAAGCTTAACCCTTTTCCTGCGAGTTCCCGATGCCCATTACTCTGAGCGTCAAAGACCGGATCGCCGAAATCGTTTTCGACCACCCGCCGGTCAATGCCTTTGATTCCGATATGTGGTGCGCCCTCCCGGGCATCATCACAGAAGCCGGCTCCCGCGAGGACGTGAACGTCGTCCTCATCCGTGCCGAAGGGCGCGGTTTTTGCGGCGGCGTCGACATCAAGGAGATGCAGGCCCACCCCGAACGCATCGTCAAACTGAACCGTGGCAATTACGAAACCTTCCGCGCCGTGCGCGCCTGTCCGGTGCCAGTCGTGGTGGCCGCCCACGGCTTTGTCATTGGCGGCGGCATCGGCATTTGCGGTGCGTCGGATACGGTGATCGCATCCGATGACTGCTTCTTCTCGCTGCCCGAGATTGACCGTGGCGCGATGGGCGGCGCGTCGCACCTGTCGCGCATGTTCCCGCTGCACGTCGTGCGCGCGGCCTTCTTCACCGGCGGCCGCATCACCGCACAGGACGCATGGCGTCTGGGCGGTATCCACAAGGTCGTCAGCCGCGACGAACTGCTCGGCGAAGCGCGCGCCTTTGCCGCCATCATCGCCGCCAAGAGCCGTACCGCGCTGTTGTTGGCCAAGCAGGCTCTGAATGGCCTTGAGGCCCGTGACGTCGATCAGGGCTATCGTTTCGAGCAGGGCTTTACGCTCGAAATGTACATGCACGAAGACAGCCAGAAGGCCCGAGACGCCTTTGTCGAAG
The DNA here is from genome assembly GCF_036659295.1 of Brevundimonas sp. Taxonomy (GTDB): domain Bacteria; phylum Pseudomonadota; class Alphaproteobacteria; order Caulobacterales; family Caulobacteraceae; genus Brevundimonas. The sequence continues at coordinate 2,797 of NZ_JAVXCU010000093.1, forward strand.
GCGGCAAGACGGCGAAATACTGATGGAACTGTCCTACACCCCCGAACACGATGCCTTCCGCGCCGAGGTGCGTGAATGGCTGGCCCAGAATTTGCCGTCGCAGCCGCTGGAGCATTTCGACGCCAGCCGCGAAGGTTTCGAGGCCCACCGCGCATGGGAAGCCACGCTGAAATCCGGCGACTGGGGCATGGTGACATGGCCCGTGGAATATGGCGGTCGCGGCCTCGACCTGATCAGCTGGCTGATCTTCGAAGAAGAATATTATAGCGCCGGTTCCCCCGGTCGCGTGAACCAGAACGGCATCTTCCTTCTGGGTCCGACGCTAATCGAGTTTGGCACCCACGAGCAGAAGTCGCGCTTCTTGCCCCCCATGGCGTCCGGCGATGAAATCTGGGCGCAGGCATGGTCGGAACCACAGGCAGGTTCGGACCTTGCGGGCGTTCGCGCCACCTGTGTTCAGGACGGCGACGACTATATCCTCAACGGCCATAAAATCTGGTCTTCGCGCGCCGTGTTTGCTGACTGGGCCTTTGGTCTGTTCCGCACACCGGGCACCGAGCGCCACAAGGGCCTCAGCCTGATCTTCTTCCCGCTGAATGCCGAGGGAGTGACGGTCAACGCCATTCCCAAGATGAACGGCCATGTCGGTTTTGCCGAAATCTTCCTTGAGAACGTGCGCGTTCCCGCCTTCAACCGTCTGGGTGACGAAGGTCAGGGCTGGCACATCTGCATGGCCACAGCCGGTTTCGAGCGCGGTCTGATGCTGCGCTCGCCTGCCCGCTATCAGGTCGCCGCCGCCAATCTTGCCGCCCTGTACCAAGCCCGCAAGGACCGCTGCGATCCGGCGCTGGAAGCCGAGGTCGTCAAGGCGTGGATGAATGCCGAGGCCTATGCGCTCAACATCTATTCCACCGCCAGTCGCCTAATGAGCGGCGGCCAGATCGGACCGGAAACCAGCACCAACAAGATTTTCTGGTCCGAGTTGGACATCCACCTTCAGGACACGGCCCTGCGCATCCTCGGCCCCGAAGCCGAGTTCACAGCGCCCCCCGCTATCGAGGGCCAGCCCCTCTGGATCGACGACTACATCTTCGCTCTCGCGGGCCCGATCTATGCCGGCTCCAACGAGATTCAGCGCAACATCATCGCCGAGCGCATGCTCGGCCTGCCGAGGTAGAGCGCAATGGACTTTACCCTTTCCGAAGACCAACTGCTGTTCGTCGATGCCGCCCGCACGGTGCTGACCGACACCTGCGACACGCTTCACCTGCGCAAGATGCTGGAGCGCACAGATGCGTTCGATCAAGAGCGTTGGGATGCCATCGTCGAGACCGGCCTGACGGTTGTTATGCTGCCCGAGGCCGCTGGCGGTCTTGAACTTGGCGCGCTCGACTTTGCCCTGATCGCCGAGGCCGCTGGCTATTATCTACTGCCCGAACCTCTGGTCGAAAGCGCCGGTATCGCCGCGCCTCTGCTGGCCGCTTGTTCACCATCATCGGACTATCTGACCGATCCGTCCAAACGCATCGCCATTGCTCATCCGGTCAATCCGGTCGTGGCCGATGCCGACATCGCCGATGCCATCCTGCTGCACCACAACGGGGCCACGCATCTGCTGAAACCGTCGCAGGTCACCCTGACCCGCGAGGACAGTATCGACCCGTTCCGCCGCCTGTTCCGCGTGGACTGGACGCCGGACCGCGCCACCCAGATTTCCGACCGCGCAGAGCTGTGGGATCAGGCCTTTGATCGTGGAGCGCTGTTTGCCGCCGCCCAAGGTCTGGGTCTGGCCCAGCGCGCTGTCGATTTGGCCGTCGAATACGCCAAGGAGCGCCAGCAGTTCGGCAAGCCGATCGGCACCTATCAGGCTGTTAAACACCACCTCGCCTCGGCCCAGACCAAGATCGAGTTTGCCCGTCCGGTCCTGCACGCCGCAGCTGCCAGTCTGGCCAATAACGACATCTATAGCCGTGCTCGCATCAGTCAGGCCAAGCTGGCCTGTCTGGAAGCCGCCGATTATGCCGCCCGCGCCAGCCTGCAGGTCCACGGGGCCATGGGGTACAGCTATGAAGTCGATGTGCACCTCGTGCTGAAACGCGCGTTGGGCCTGACCTACAGCTGGGGCGAGCCGCACCGGCATCGCGCCCGCGTTTCCGAGCGCATTTTCAACCGTGCCGTCGGGCCGGACCAAACCTTTACCTATGAGGTCGCCTGATGGCCGAAGCCTATATTATCGACGCCGTTCGCACCCCCACGGGCCGTAAGAAGGGCTCACTAGCCGCCCTGCACCCTGCCGATCTGGCCGCCCATCCGATCAAGGCGCTGATGGAGCGCGTGGGCGTGGATGCCGGTCTGGTTGACGATGTCATCTGGGGCTGCACCGACACCATCGGCGGTCAGGCAGGCGATATTGCCCGTACCGCATGGCTGTGCGCAGGGCTTCCCGAACATGTGCCGGGCGTGACCATCGACCGCCAGTGCGGCTCGTCGCAACAGGCCATACATTTTGCGGCCCAAGGCATCCTGTCCGGCACGCAGGACATGGTTGTCGTCGGTGGCAGTCAGGCCATGAACCGCATCCCCATCTCGGCAGCCATGCTGGTCGGCCCGCAGTTCGGTTTTGAAGAGCCATTCCGTGGGGCTAGGGGCTGGGACGCCCGTTACGGCGACCAAGAGGTCAACCAGATCCGCTCGGCCGAGATGATCGCCGCCAAGTGGAACATCAGCCGCGAAGCCATGGAAGCCTTCGCCGTCGCCTCGCACCAGCGTGCGCAACAGGCCACCGAGCAAGGCTGGTTCGCCCGCGACATCGTGGAACTGGAAGGTCTGTCGCACGACGAGACCATCCGCCCGACCACCACGCTGGAAGGTCTGGCCACGCTGAAGACCGTCAACGAGGGCGGTGCGATCACCGCCGGTGTTGCCAGCCAGAACTGCGATGCCGCTGCCGCCATGCTGATCGCATCCGAAGCCATGGTGAAAGCCCACGGCCTGAAGCCGCGCGCCCGCATCCACCACATCTCGGTTCGCGCCGACAATCCGGTGTGGATGCTGACCGGCCCTATTCCGGCGACGCAATATGCGCTGCAAAAAGCGGGCATGAAGATCGAGGACATCGACCTGTTCGAGTGCAACGAAGCCTTCGCCTCGGTGCCGATGGCATGGATGCAGGAACTGAACGTCCCGCACGAAAAGCTGAACATCATGGGCGGCGCGATTGCTCTGGGTCACCCGATCGGAGCCACCGGCGTGCGCCTGATGACCAATCTGCTCAACGGCCTTGAGCGCACGGGTGGCCGCTATGGCCTGCAAACCATGTGCGAAGGCGGCGGTCAGGCCAATGTCACCATCGTCGAGCGTCTGTAGGCCAGCATGAACCCGGCCATCGACATTCCCAACCTGCTCTACACCTATGCCGACCTGTTCGACGCCGGTGATTTCGCAGGGGCCGCACGCCTGTTCGACCACGGTGCCCTGTTCGCAGGAACCAACGAAATCAGGGGTGAAGCGGCCATCGTCGCCATGTGGCAAAAGACGGTGCATCTCTATGCCGATGGCACACCGCGCACCCGCCACCTGACCACCAATCCGCGCATTGCACTGTCGGACGACGGCACAAGCGCCCAGTGCTGGTCGCAGTGGACGGTACTGCAAGCCACCGACACCCTGCCGTTACAGATCGTGGCCACCGGTCGCTATCACGACCGTCTAGCCATCATCGACGGCGCGTGGCGCTTTGTTGAGCGCCGCTACCTCCAGATCGATTTCACGGGCGATGTCAGCGCCCATCTTCAAATGCCAATACCTGTCAGGGAGCTCTGAACATGGGCATCTGCGAAAATCGCGTTGTTATCGTCACCGGCGCAGGCAACGGGCTGGGCAAGGCCTATGCTCTGGAACTGGCCGCACAGGGGGCCAAGGTCGTCGTCAATGATCTGGGCGTCGGTGCCCATGGCGAGGACGGAGCCTCCAAGGGAGCGGCCCAACTGGTTGTCGATGAAATCGTCGCGCGTGGCGGTCAGGCTGTCGCCAATACGGGTGACGTCGCCGACTGGGAAGCCGGTCGCGGCATGGTGCAAACCGCCATCGACACCTTTGGCCGTCTGGACGCCGTCGTGAACAATGCCGGTTTTGTGCGCGACCGTATGTTCGTGTCATCCACACCGGAAGAATGGGATGCGGTCCTGCGCGTCCACCTGCGCGGCCATTTCTGCACCAGCCGACACGCCGTCGATTACTGGCGCGCCCAGCAAAAGGCGGGCAATCCGATTGCTGCCCGCATCATCAACACCACCTCGGGCGCCGGCCTTCAGGGGTCGGTCGGCCAATCAGCCTATTCGGCGGCCAAGGGCGGCATTGCCAGCCTGACACTGGTTCAGGCGGCTGAACTGGCCCGTTACGGCATCACCGCCAATGCACTGGCCCCCAATGCCCGCACCCGTATGACGGCGACCGGCGGCTTTGACATGGATGCCAAGGACGGCGCGTTCGACGTCTATGATCCCGCCAATATGGCCCCGCTGGTGGCATGGCTGGCCAGCGATCAGTCGGCCCATGTCTCGGGTCAGGTGTTCGAACTGGTTGGGGGCAAAATCTTCCTGTCGCAAGGCTGGACCGACAGCCCGTCGCAAGACAAGGGCGCGCGCTGGCAGGCGGACGAACTGGGCCCTGTAGTCGATAAACTTCTGGCCGAGCGTATTGCGGCCAAACCTGTCTGGGGTACCCAAGCATGAGTTTTGTGAACACACCGCCCGCCTACCCTGAGGCCCGTGGTTTGCTGAAGGGCAAGACGGCGGTGATTACCGCCGCTGCCGGAACCGGTATCGGGTTTTCGGCGGCCAAGCGGGCGGCTGAAGAAGGTGCCACCCTGGTCATCAGCGACTTTCACGAGCGCCGTCTGGGCGAAGCTGCCGATGCCATCGAGGCAGCGGTGGGCGTGCGTCCGCATACGGTTGTCTGCGATGTGACCCAGCAGGCCGATGTAGACCGTCTGCGTGATGAATCGCTTCGGCTGCTGGGCCGGATCGACGTGCTGATCAACAATGCCGGTCTAGGCGGCGAGGTCGATGTCGTGGACATGACCGACGCGCAGTGGGACCGCGTTCTGGATGTGACCCTGACCTCTGTCTTCCGCATGAGCCGTGCCTTCCTGCCGGTGATGTATGCGGCCAAGTCGGGCGCTGTGGTCAACAATGCCTCGGTGCTGGGCTGGCGCGCGCAAAAGGGTCAGGCCCACTATGCCGCCGCCAAGGCGGGCGTGATGGCCTTTACCCGTTGCTCGGCGGTGGAAGCGGCCGAGCACGGCGTGCGCATCAATGCCGTCTCGCCATCCTTGGCCATGCACCCGTTCCTGGCCAAGGTGACGACTGACGAGATGCTGGCCGAGCTTTCCAAGCGCGAAGCCTTTGGCCGTCCCGCCGAGGTCTGGGAGATTGCCAATATCATGGTGTTTCTGGCCAGCGACCTGTCGTCCTATCTGACCGGCGAGGTCATCTCGGCCTCCAGCCAGAGGGCATAAGTATGGGCGTTGTCTTCGATACGCCAGACGCCCTGATCGGGGCTGAAGGCCGCGATCTGGGCCATACCGACTGGCTGTCGGTCGAGCAGGACCGCGTCACCACCTTTGGCCAGACCACCGGCGACATGCAGTGGATCCACGTCGATCCCGCCCGCGCCAAGGACGGCCCGTTCGGCGGCACCATCGCCCACGG
>NZ_JAVXCU010000094.1:0-8337 GCF_036659295.1 Brevundimonas sp.
ATACGGACCTGCTGGCCAAAGGCTATCACGCAGCCCGCATCCACGACCTGCCGTCGCGCTTTGCCGTGATCCCGCGTTATGGATCCGAAGCTGACATCCGCTGGTTCGAAGCCGACCCTACCTATGTGTTGCACTTCCTCAATGCCTATGAGGAAGGCGACGAGATCGTCATGGACGGCTATTTCCAGGAAGTCCCGATGCCCGAACCGCTCGAGGGTCACCCCAAGGGCATGGACCGCATGATGGCCTATCTGGACGAGCACAGCTTCAAGTCCAAACTGCACCGCTGGCGTTTCAACCTGAAGACGGGCGAGACGACCGAGGGGCATCTGGATGACCGCGTGCTGGAATTCGGCGTCATCAACAACCGCTATGCCGGTCGCAAGAACCGCTACTGCTACTCGACCACGACCAAGCCGGGCTGGTTCCTGTTTAACGGCTTCGTCAAACACGACCTCGAAACTGGCGAAAGCTGGCAGATCACCCTGCCCGAGGGTCGCTATGCCAGCGAAAGCCCGTTCGTGCCGCGCATTGGAGCTACGGACGAAGACGACGGTTACCTGATCAGCTTCGTCATCGACGAGAATGCCGGCACGTCCGAATGCATTCTGGTGGACTGCAAAAAGTTCGAGGAAGGCCCCGTGTGCCGCATTGCTTTGCCGCACAAAATCTCCAGCGGCACCCACGCCTGCTGGGCTGACCGCGCCTATATCAAGAACGGCGTGGTGGCCGCGTAATCTGGCCACCGCGCAAGAAAAAGGGGCAGTGTCACCACTGCCCCTTTTGTTTTGCCCGCTTTAGACCGCGATCAGCCTGCTTTCAGCAGACCCAGCACATGCTCGCGCAGTTCGGTCCGCACGACCTTGTTCATCGCATTACGCGGCAGGGCGTCCACGCACACCACCGATTGCGGCAGCTTGAACGTCGCCAGCCCCTGCGCCTTAAGCCATTCAGCCAGTGCCTTTACATCCGGCACCGTGTCACCCGACGGCACCAGCGCGGCACAAACCTTTTCGCCCAGAAGCTCGTCGGGAATACCGCAGACAGCCGCTTCCTTCAGGTCCGGATGGCCTGACAGAATATCATCCAGTTCGGCCGGAGAAATATTCACCCCGCCGCGCACGATGATGTCCTTGCAGCGCCCGACAAAACGGTAATAGCGCGCCAGATGCCCCTCGCCCGCGATCTCGAACAGATCACCGGTGCGGTAATAACCTTCCTCGTCAAAGGCGCTAACCGTCAGTTCGGGGGCATCGAAATAACCCTCGAAGGTGGCAGCCCCCCAGAAACGCAACTCGCCAGGGATACCGGCTTGCGTGATCACGTCGCCGGTGGCGGGATCGACCAGACGGGTCTTGATCATGGAGGCAGTTTCGCCAGACCATTCAATGCCGTCTGCACCCATGCGCGGGAAGTAACGCGCGCGCTCGGTATGGTCCGACACATGCATCGGGCCACTGAACAGGGACGCCCCCTCGTTCGAGCCGAAGATGTTGCACACCTCGATGCCCCATTTCTGCGCCCAGCCCTCGATCATCCATGGGGCCAGCGGTGCCGAACCCGAACCGATGGCCCGAAGGCTCGACAGGTCCAGCCCCTCGACCATGGCAGGGGTCTTCAGGATGGCATTCAGGATGGCGGGGGCAGCGATGGTATAGTTCACCTTCTCCTGCTCGATCTGCTTCAGATAAACACCCAGATCGAACGGATGGTGCAGAACCAGCGTCCCCTTTTGCCACAGCCACGGCATAACCAGCCCGAACGAGCCGATATTTACCAGCGGGAACGGGTTCAGCAGAACCTCGCCCTCGCGCACATCGGCGGCTTCGGACACCATGCGGGCATTGACGATCCACAGATTGTGGTCGCGCGGCACCCCCTTGGGACGGCTCTCCGTCCCCGAGGTCCAGAAGATAGTAAAAACCTCTTCGGGCTTGATCGGATCAGCCTTGGCCGCAGCCTCTGCCAACGCCGGATCGGCAGCCGCGATAATGTCGTCAAAGTCGATCTGGTCGCCCTCGGCCCCGCCCCAGACCAGCACCTTGGCACCTGTGTTCGCCACCAGTGCGCTCATCATCGCTGCATGACCGAAACCGGACAGCGCGCGCACGGTCACCACAGCACGCGGTTTGACCTTTTCCAGCACCCACGAGAACTCGTGCTCGCGATACATGGTCGGCACAGGACTGATGATCAGACCGATCCGCGAACAGGCCAGAGCCAGCAGCACCGTGTCGACCACATTGGGCAACTGGTAGCTGAGCACATCGCCCTTTTTCAGCCCCTGCCCCAGCAGCGCAGCGGCGATGCGGTCAACCTGCTCGCCCGCTTGCGCCCACGTCAGGCGGCGCGGCTCTACGCCGTCCAGCTGGGCACGATTCGGCGGATCAACCAGAGCCAGCCGGTCACCCACCTCGACACGGTTACGCTGAAGCAGGCTGTCGACCGTCAGATCGCCCCACCAGCCCCGTTTTCTAAAATCAGCGAGCCTTTCTGCCGTCGTAACGATCATGGCGCTTCCCTCCCCTGATTATTGCTTTCATAAAGAGACTATCTAGGGCGAGGAGGCCCGGCAAGTCGCAATCGGGAAGTAAGCATGGTCAAGATTATACAATGGGCAACCGGTGCGATGGGGCGCACTGCCCTACGCCGGATCATCGACGATCCGGCTTTGGAACTTGCGGGTGTCTATGTGTATTCGGATCGCAAGAACGGGGTTGATGCCGGACAATTGGCCAAGCGTCCCGATACGGGGGTTCTGGCCACCAACAGCATCGAGGACATCCTCGCACTGGATGCCGATCTGGTCATCCACACACCGCGCATCACCCTGCCCTATGACCAGATGAATGCCGATGTGATCCGCCTGCTGGAAAGCGGCAAGAACGTCATCTCGACCGCCGGCTTCCACTATCCTCTGGCCCATGACGAAGCCTACTGGAAGCCGCTGAAAGACGCCTGCGAGAAGGGCAATGCGACACTGGCCGGTCTAGGCGTCAATCCGGGCGGCTTCATCGAGCGTATTGTGCTTGCGGCCACAGGTTTCAGTTCCGAACTGGACAGCATCACGGTGCGCGAAACCGTCGATGCCTCGGAAATGACGGTGAAGGAATTCGTATTTGGCCTGATGGGTTTTGGTGCCGATCCGGCCGTGAACGATATTACCAAGGGACCTCTGGCCGAGATGTACACGGCCCTGTTCAGCGAAATCCTGCACTTCTCGGGCAAGGCGCTGAATGTCGAGCTTTTGGACATCACACCGGACCACGCCCTGACGCTCGCGCCTCACGACATGGAAATCGGCGCAGGCATCATCAAACAGGGCACTGTCGCGGCCACCGAATGGCTCTGGACCGCCCGCTATACGCAAGGTGTCAGCTTCACCCTGTCGATCCTGTGGACCTCCGATCCCAAGCTGCACGGCAAGGACACCAACGGCCACTGGGTTGTCGATATCAAGGGCCGCCCGAACATGACACTGACCTTTGCTATCGACGAAGGCGACCCGACCAAGCCCCAGTCGCGCGCCCTGACGGACGCCACGATCGCAGGAGCCATGCGCGGCATCAAGGATGTGGTGGCGGCCCCTCCCGGCTTCTTTGCCTTCTACCCGTCCGGCGCATGGCAAGGTCGCTGAAGGCTGGCCCCTAGAACTGGGATAGTAAACAAAAAAGGGCGCGGGAGATGATCCCGCGCCCTTCTTTTTTCGCTGGCCCTAGGATCAGATCTTCTTGGGCGGCATCGGCACAAAGCCCGAGGTACGCGCGATATAGTCGGCATATTCCGGCTTGGTCTTGCGCATACGATATTCCATCGTCGGCGCACCCGACCACTTCATCAGGGTCCAGGTCAGGAAGGCCGGACCAATGAACGAGAACAGGCCGGTAAAGCTCTCTGCCGCGACCATATAAAGTCCCCACCAAACAAGAGCTTCGCCGAAATAGTTCGGGTGACGCGAATAGCGCCACAGGCCCGCCTGCATGACCTTGCCCTTGTTCGATACATCCTTCTTGAACTGGCTCAACTGCCAGTCGGCGATGCACTCGAACACCAGACCGAACAGGGCGATGCCCACACCGATCCAGCCAATAATACCAACCGTCGCAGGTACCGCATCGATCTGGCCCAACTGTACCGGAAGCGATACGAGAAACTGCAGCGGCATCTGCGTCAGGCAGACACTAACGGCGCAGAAGAAGCCAAAGCTCCAGCCCTTCTTCTCGCGGGCCTTTTCGTACAGACGCTCATAGCGACGGTCAGGCCCTTGGGTCTGCCAGCGGCGGATCATATAGCCGAACAGACGCACACCCCAGACCGCGCTGATAACCAGCAACAGCCAGTTACGCATGGTCGGCTGCTCGACCTGCAAGAAGGTCGAGAGCGCCAACACAGGCATGCCCAGCCCCCAATAGGCATCAACAATGGTCGGGTCTTTCAGCTTGACGCCAATGGCCCAGACAATCGCAAAGCCCAGTGCCGCCACCCCGACATTCACCAGCAAAACGCTCAGAACTTCCATAACCCCACTCCCCCGTGGCGGGCCGTGGTCCGGCCCGTATTATTGTTAGTGACCGGTATTCAGGTTTTCAGCCGTCAGCATGCGGGCCAGCGCCCGCTCGTGCCCCTTGGGATCACGCGCCAAGGCCGCGCGAACCTCCAGAACCATGCGGTCGGTATCGGCTTCGTCCAGCTTGCGCTTGATCGCCGACAGACCGACACGGGCGATGTCTTCGGGCCGTTCCTTCTTGCCCTCGACCTGCGAGGCCATGCGGGTATCCACCGAGCCGACAAACAGGGCCGTCACCGACGTTCCCTGAGGGGCCAGTTCCGCACGGATGCAGATTGTCGCCGCCTTGGCTGCGAACTTGGACGGGCTGTAACCGCCCATCACCGGCATGGCGCACAGTCCCCCCGCCGACAGGACGTTCACAATCGCCCCGCCGCCATTCTGTTTCAGCACCGGCGCAAAAGCCCGCGACATGGACAGGACGCCGAAATAGTTGACATCCATCTCCTCGCGCGCAGCCGCCATGCTGTCGGCCCCGATCAGGCGCTGCCCCAGGAAAGCACCGGCATTGTTGATGACGATGGAAACATCGGTGCATCGGGCCACAGCGGCTGCCACCTGCTCTTCACGTGTCACATCAAGTTCCAGCGCGACGACCTTGTCACCAAACTCTTCTACCAGATGCTGGGCCGATGCCGCATTACGCGCACCGGCATAGACCTTGGCGGCACCCTGCCCGATCAGGGCGCGAACAAAAGCTTCGCCAATGCCGCGATTGGCACCCGTTACGATGGCGACGCTATTAGCGATATCCATGGTTCAGGCCCCGATCTTATAGAGGGCGTCGTGCGGTTTCTTGGCGGCGCGAACCAGTTTGGAGGCGTCGGGTGTAATCATCCCTGCACCCCAGTTTTCTGCCGTCGCGCTATCGTGGTTCCATTCCCAGACTAGCGTACGGCGCGCGATCTTCCACGCGCCTTCGCGCTTTTCGAACTGGTCGATGGCGCGGGCCAGCGTGAAGGTATCCAGTTCCTCGCCCGCCTTGGTCTTCATGCGGGCAAAGGCAAAGATGTAGTGCTCGACCCTGGCCGCCTCTCCATCCAGTTCGATCAGGATATTGGTCGCCAGATGGTTCATCACGCCCGAGCGAGGCAGCATCTTGGCCATCACCGCCACATAGGCATCGGCAGGGCCGTCATAGATGCCGCCGTGATCTTCCCACGCATCGGGGTGATAACAGGCCGCAATCAGCTCGGCATCGGCACGGTCCGCACCGCGCAGATACAGGTTGATGACTTCGGTAATGGCCTGCTTGTCCAGCAGAGCCTGAATTTCAGGGTGATGGGTCATGCAGCCCCTCCGTCTAGAATGATGACGCCCGTATCAGGCGTTTCGGCAAACAGGCGCTCGACCAGTTCGCGGCGGTTATCCAGAACGGCACGGCGGTTCACCGTGCCCTTGTCCGACAGCTCGTGGGCATTCGGGTTCGGCAATGCGTCGGGGAACAGGATGCGGCGCACGCGGTTGCCACCTGACTGCCCTGCATTGAACGCTTTCAGGCGCTCGGCAATCTCGGCCTCGGCATTGGGGGCCTTCGTCCAGATGATCGCTGTCAGATAAGGCCGGTTATCGTCACACAGCACCAGATCCAGAGCCAGAGGGTCCAGCGTCTTGAGGATCTGCTCGCGCAGATGCCCGCCATAAACCCATGCCCCGCTCAGGAGCTTGAACTCCTCGGCGGCACGGCCAGCAAAGGCCAGCCCCAACTCCGGCTGTTCCGGATCGTGGAAAACACACAGATCGCCCGAATGGTAATAGCCGTCGGCGTCAAACGCCTCGGCCGTTTTAGCCGGTTCGTCCAGATAGCCGTTCGACAGGCTCGGCCCCTTGGCCCAAAGTTCGTACCGCTCTCCAACCGGCACCAGTTTCAACACCGTGCCCGGCACAGGCAGACCCAGCCCCACCTTGTCGGTCTCGTAATGGGTGACCGTGATGGCCGAACCGGTCTCGGTCGAGCCATAACCGCTGGTCAGCATGACACGGTGCCCGCATTCGGAAACGGCACAGGCCTGTAGGCGGTCAAACACCGCCTGTGTTAGACCCGCCCCGCCAAACAACATCATACGCAGTCGCTCGAAGAAGGTCTTGCGTAGCGCAGGATCCGCCTCCAGCGCATCGGCCAGCATGACATAGCCCAGCGGCACGTTGTTGTAATAGCCGACGCCGATCTCGCTGAGGTTCCGGATCGACTGGTCGAACAGGCCCGGCATCGGCTTGCCGTCGTCGATATAGAAGGTGCCGCCTTCCAGCAGCGTGGTTCGCATGGCAAACGCGCCCGCTGCATGGTGCCAGGGCAGCCAGTCGAGCATCACATCGTCCCACCCCGCCGTCTTGCCAACGGTCTGCTGGCACTGGGCCGTATTGGCCGCCAGCGCGCCCAGCGTCAGCACCACCAGCTTGGGTAGCCCTGTCGAGCCAGACGTCAGCATATAGGCCGCAACATCATCCTCGGCCAAACCTTCGATGGTCTGGGCCACAGCGGCTGTAGGCACTGTTGCGATCACATCGGCAAAGCTGATCGCGCCCTCGAAAGGCTCGCCACACACCAGCACGGCCCCGCCAGTATCCACCGACGAAATAGCCTGTGCGATCTTCGCCGTTTCGGCAAAAATGACCGCCGGTTTGGCCTTGGACACGACGTGACGTAGTCGTCCCAGATCACCGCCCAGCGCCACCATCATCGGACTGGCCGGACACACCGGACGCCCCGAACCCCACCCCCCATAGGTGACGGCCGAGAACAACGACGAGTTCGACGAAATCAGGAACACCGGCCCGTCAGCCTTCAGGTCCAGCAGCCATTGCGTCAGACCATCGGCATTGCGCTTTAGCTGGGCATAGCTGGTCGAAACCCAGTCGCCGCCACCAGTGGCACGCCTTGCCACAGCGGGCTTGCCGCCCACCCGCAGCGCAGTTTGCGCAAACACGCGCGGCAGGTTGAAATCATAGGGCTGAACCGGAATGCGCGACTGGATATAGATGGTGCCATCGGCATCGCGGCGCACATCCAGATCAACCGGCAATAGCGAGGCATCGCGCAGCGGTGCCGCCGCCACCTGATCTGGCGTTAACCTGGCATTGGTAACCATCACATTCATGCCCGTGCGCCCGTGATGGCCGGACGATCCAGCATGACCTCGGCCTCGGCGGCCACAATGCCGGTCTTGCCCTGCGAGGTGTGCAGATAGCCGTTATAATACTCGCGCCAGTAACGGATCAGGCCGTCCTCATAGTCGAGGATGCCCATATAGGGGATGGCCACGCGCTTGCCGTCGGTCAGGATGAACTCGTCGGCCCCTTCCATCCAGAGGCGGTCCCCGACCTCGGTATAGTCGAACAGACGCCAGCGGCTCTCGGCGATCTTGGAGGCCATGGCTTCCAGCGCCTCGCGCATGGCCGCCTTGCCCTTGATGACAGGGCTGAACCCACCCGAATTATTCCACTCCACATCTTCATGGAGGAAGGTCATCACCGCATCGACGTCCTGACGGCCCCAGGCCTCGATCATCGATAAAAGCTTTTCGATATTCGCCATTTGGTCTCTCCCCTAGCGCAGGCTCGTTAATCGGACCGCGTCTATGTTGTTTAAATTCAGTAACTTCAGGAAATCTCTTATGTTCCAACGACAAAGCTGACCGTGGTAGTGGTCGAGCCACCGATGTTCAGGGTCTGGACGTTTTGGGCACCTTGGACCTGCATGTCTTCAGCCTTGCCGGTAACCTGACGCGCTGAGTCCAGCACCATGCGAACACCCGTTGCGCCGACCGGAT
>NZ_JAVXCU010000095.1:0-8191 GCF_036659295.1 Brevundimonas sp.
CGTACCATCGCTATGACCCAACGCTTGATCGATGAAGGCAAGCTTCTAAGGGCCCACACATTGCAGGCTCCGAAAATCCACGCCATACTGGCCGACAACTGGCTGGGTCAGCTGTCACTGGCATCCAAAACCGATACCGAATGGAGCTTTCTGTCCTCGCTCAAATCCTTGGGTCGCGAGGCTGCATCGCAATGGATCGCCACCTGTTTCGATGATGTCGGAAAGCGCACCAGCATCAATCTGCAGGACGTTTTTCTCTAGCCGACAAAACCGGCTGCGCGGCTCAAGCGGTCATTGATCGCCTCGCCCAAACCGGATGCCGGAATAGGCGAAACCGCTATCCCTACAGGATTGGTACGGTCTGCCTCGCGCAAAAGACGAAACAGATTGGCCGCCGCCTCGCGTAAGTCCCCGCTCACGCTCAAGCTCCAGCGCGGATCACCAACCCCTTCGCCAAAGCCCAACAATATCTCGCCGTCTTTCACATCCGTTGCATTGATCCGGACGGGGGCATCGGGCGCATAATGCAGTGTCAGTCGCCCCGGCGAACGATGGCCTTCTTCGGCGCTAGCTGCCAAAGCTCCCACCACAGCTTCAAGCTGTTCACGGGTGATCGTGCCGGGACGTAGAAGTGCGACCTGATCGCCCAGCACAGATACCACCGTGCTTTCGACACCCTCGCGGCAGGGGTCACCATCCACTGCCGCTCCCGCCGATGCGCCTGTCTCTTCGACCGCATCGTCAAATGTGGTCGGGCTTGGACGGCCCGAGCGGTTGGCAGAGGGCGCAACAACCGCGCCGCCAAAGGCCGTGATCACCGCCCTCGCCTTTTCATGGGCCGGCGCTCGGATCGCCACACTGTCCAGTCCGCCTCGCGCCAGATCACACACACGCCCGCTGTCACGAATAGGGGCTACAATCGTCAGCGGCCCAGGCCAAAACGCCTTAGCCAAAGCGCGTGCGCGGTCATCAAAGACGGCAATAGATTCGGCAGAGACCAGATCGGCCACATGCGCAATCAGCGGATTAAAACGCGGACGCCCCTTGGCCTCGAAAATCTTGGCGACCGCTTCAGGGTTCGATGCATCGGCGGCCAAACCGTAAACCGTCTCGGTCGGCAAAATGACCAACTGTCCCGCACGCAGCGCTTCTGCCGCTTTTTCAGGGCTGTCGCCCTTTTTGGGAGCATCAGACATTTAACAAGACTTTCCTTACGTTACGGCAGTGGTTCAAACCGCTTGTCACGCTTCTACCGCTTATTGGCCTCACTGAGCGGATTTTCGACGAAAGTCCAAGACGGCTTGACGAAAGACGGTCGGAAAGCCGACACAACGGCATCTAAATTAAGGATTACCGATGACCTATCGCGCTCCAGTCCGTGACATCGCATTTGCCCTCGAGGCCATTGCCGGTATCGACAACGTCGCTGCTACCGGTGCCTTTCCGGACTATGACACCGATGTAGCCTCGGCCATCATCGAAGCTGCAGGCCAATTTTCGCAAGAAGTGCTGGCCCCGCTGAACCGCGTAGGTGACCTGAATCCTGCAACCATCTCTGATGGCAATGTGACGGCATCGCCCGGCTTTGCCGATGCCTATAAGCAATTCGCCGAAGGCGGCTGGACGTCGCTGACCGCCTCGATTGAAGCCGGTGGTCAGGCACTGCCCAAGGCGCTGGAACTGGCTGCCTACGAAACCGTCCATTCCGCGAACATGGCATTCGGTTTGTGCCCGATGCTGTCGCTGGCCTCGATCGAAGCTCTGGAAGCCGTCGGCACCGACTACCAGAAGGAAGTCTATCTGCCGAAACTGGTATCGGGTGAGTGGACCGGTGCCATGGTTCTGACCGAGCCGAGCGCCGGTTCCGACCTTGGTGCACTGGTGGCCACCGCAACCCCGACGGCAGACGGCAAATACCTGCTGAACGGCCAGAAGATTTTCATCACCTGGGGTGACCACGACGCCACGAACAACATCGTCCATCTGGTACTGGCCCGCCTTCCGGATGCTCCGGCTGGTCCCAAGGGTATCTCGCTGTTCCTTGCGTCGAAATTCCATCTGGATGCCGACGGCAACCCGACCTCGGATCGCAACAGCTTCCATCCGGTCGGTCTGGAGCACAAGCTGGGCATCCACGGCTCGCCCACCTGCGTCATGCAATATGAAAACGCCGTTGCCGAACTGGTAGGCCGTCCGAACGAGGGCCTCGCCCACATGTTCGTCATGATGAACGCCGCCCGTCTGGCCGTTGGCGTTGAAGGCGTCGGCATTGCCGAACGCGCCTACCAGCACGCCCTCGCCTACGCGCTTGAACGTCGTCAAGGCACCAGCGTCTGGACCGGCGAGCGCAATGCCCCGCTGTTCGATCTGCCGGACGTGCGCCGTATGCTGGTGGTCATGAAGTCCAAGATCGCCGCCGCCCGCGCTATCTGCTTCTCGACCGGCGTTGCTGCCGACATGGCCCGCCATGCCGCCACCGAAGAAGAGCGCAAGATCTGGAAGGGTCGCGAAGACCTGTTCACCCCGATCGCCAAGGCATGGTCGACCGATGTCGGCTGCGAAGTCGCCTCGCTAGGCGTGCAGGTCCACGGCGGCATGGGCTTCATCGAGGAAACCGGTGCGGCACAATATTATCGCGATGCCCGCATCACCCCGATCTACGAAGGCACCAACGGTATTCAGGCTATGGACCTCGTCGGTCGCAAGCTGTCGATGGACGGTGGTGAATCGGCCAAGCGCCTGATCGAGGACATGAAGGCGACCCTGCATCAACTGTCATCGATCTATTCGGGCAAGCCGGTCGAGCGTTTCGCCAACGCCATTGAATCGGTCGAGGACGCCACCCTGTGGCTGCTAGACGCCAAGGCCGACAAGGCCCGCGCGGCCGACGTTCTGGCGGGTGCCGATTCCTATCTGAAACTGCTGGGCGATGTGGTCGGTGGCTGGATGCTGGCCAAGGGCGCACTGGCCGCCAAGGCCAAGCTGGACGCCAATGATGGCGACGCGGCCTGGCTGCAAGGCAAGCTGGACATCTATGAAGCCTATGCCGCCAATGTTCTGGGCCACGTCTCCAGCCGTCTGGCTGGCGTCGGCCAAGGCGGCGAACTGCTGAACCGCCTGACACTGGAAGCTCTGGCGGGTTAATCACCACAGGCCCGCTATGCAAATGATCGCGCCTCCTGCATCCTCGATGCGGGAGGCGTTTTCATGTTTGCAGTAGTCTCGTTTGCGGTCCTGCTATCAGCGCAGCCCGATACATTCACGCCGCCGGAACAGGCGACGGAAGCTTCGTCTGTCACTTGGGATACGCGCCCCGTTCCGACGCAGGATGATTTTCCTCCTATGGCCGCCCAGCTAGGCCTGAGCGGGAAAGCGGTCATCGCGTGCGAAGCGAACCCGCAAGGCGTTCCCACCAACTGTCACAGTGTATCATCGGCTCCGGCTCATCTCGGTTTTGATAGAGCGGCCATCAATGTGGTCCAGCGCGGTCGGGTGGCACCGGCACCGGAAGGCAACACCAGGCCCGTCCCTTCACCGTAACGATCCCCTTCCGCTCCAGAGCTCATGAAGAACGGCCAGAATGGCAAGGTCCGGAACCAACCGCAGTTCAACAGAACGCGGCTCGTCAGTTTGCTATCCGCACCATCACACCGCGTCCGCCGATTGCAGAGCGCCTGCGCCGAAGCTGGCGCATGGAGCGTTTACCCGCCGAACAGAGGCAGGCACTTATGGCATGGATTACAGAGCTGGCCCCATCCCGCGAAGAGGAAATCACGGACACAGCCATCGCTGCGGCGCGGGTACTGGCGGTACACGGCGCGGATAGCTGGTCACGCGAACGGCCCGAAAACTTTGCCCAGTGGCAATCGGATATGGAGCGCGCACGTCCAAATGACCGCAACACCGTCATGTCAGAGATTGGCCGACGCTATTGCGCGACATTCTCATGCGTGACCGATTAGGTCTGTGCGGCGGACGGATTTTGATCTACCCGCCAAGCGAAAACTCTGAACACAGAGTCTCTGGGGGGAGCCACTGCAATGATTATATCTCTAGGCTTGGCTCTTGTGGTCACGGCTATGGCGGCACCTGCCCCAGAGGTTCTGGCAACGGAATCCGTCCCTAAGCCGGTTGTGATTACCAATCCCACATGGAAGACAGCGCCTGCCCCCACCGAGGCCGACTACCCGCATCTCGCGGCGCATCTGGGGATCGCAGGGCGCGTTGTCGTTGAATGCAAGATCAGTACAGAGGGAGTGCCTGACTGTGAGGCTGTGTCCATAGCTCCGGAAGGACTGGGCTTCGAGACCACAGCCATAACCATTGCCGATCCATCTCGATGGGATGGTCCCGAACCCAGCCGCGCCAACCTGTTAGCCGGCATGGTCGCGGCTCAGGCATGGGGGCACAATATTGCCTCCTCAAACCAGATTGATTGGGGCCTGAACCAGCTAGAGCGCGAACGGGCTCACATGACGGAACGATGGATTTCCGAAATGTATCTCGGCGGTACGAACGTGAAACTACTGGGCCGCGCCTTTGCAATGGTGCTGGCCAAACGCGGCCAGAACGCAATGCCTGTCGAGCAGCCAGCAGACTGGGCCGACTGGAACGCCGATTTTGAAAAGGCTTTGGGCAGTATTTTCACGAGCGAGGCCAATTATGCCCCGCTCAGAGCGCGTTTCTGTGGCCGTTACGACTGTGGTCCGGAAGCTGGAACACCCTGAGCATCCAGCTGCTTGATCGTATCCAGAATATACTGGCCGTGACCGACGACACCCAGCTCGATTCCCTCGCCATTGCCCTGAACTTCTTTGATCAGCACGCCCGCGATAAACGGGTTGGTCGGCACCGGTGCCCCCGGAACGCGCTTGGCAGCCGGCACCCAGAATACGGGCCCGCCGGAATTCCCCTGAGAGACATTAAAGTCCAGTAGGAAGGTTTTGAAATGCTGGACCGGCGTCAGCGGCCATGAGCTGATCCGGCCTGACCGCAAGATCGGGAACCCCGCGCGATTGGCCGACAAGCCATGCGGGTAACCCAGCGCGAACAACTCGTCACCCGGACCCATTCGCCACTGGTCAAACGTATTGGCATCGGCAATCCAGCCTACGGGAATAGCCGCGCGGGTAAATGTCTCAGGGGCTGTAATCTCCAGAACCGCCACATCCTCGGTCGGATGCTGGGTCCATAGCGGTGTGCCATCCTCGCGGCGGATCGGCAGGTCTGACGGAGCATAGCGCCAATTGCCATCGCTCTCGGCAAAGCGCCAGCCAATACGCGCCACAGGATTGGGCATGACGCGAAACACATGCTCGGCCGTCACCAGCAACAGGCGCGGCGTACCGTCTGGACGCGGGGCCTGTACCAGAAATCCTGTACCGACCTTGCGACGGCCCTCGCCAATGTTTTGATCCAACTGCACTGTCGCGTTGATCAGACCCAGTGTCATGTCCCACTCGGCAGCGGGGGATTGAACAACGGGCGGTTCGGGGGGGAGAGCGTCAATAGCCATAACCGCCATTTGACCTGACGCCGCGACAGGCACAAGGTCCGCACCAACGATCATCTGAGGGAATGTGAATGAATCGCCGCGAACTTATTGCTTCCAGCGCAGCAGCCAGCCTTCTGGCCGCCACACCGTCCCTTGCCCGCCCCTATGCGGCAAACCTGTCTACCGGAGTCCGAATGTCCCGTCCCGTTGCGCCCGTCGCCAAAAAAATCCCTGTCACCATCGAGCAGTTGGGCCGCACCCGCACCGATGAATATCAGTGGATGAAGGACGACAACTGGCAGGCCGTTCTGCGCGATCCCAAGCTGATCAAGGCCGATGTCCGCGATCACCTGACCGAAGAAAATGCCTATCGCGAAGCCATGATGGCCTCGACCCTCCCACTCCAGAACGAAATGTTCGAAGAGATGAAGGGCCGCATCAAAGAAGACGACGCCTCGGTGCCCGCCGCAGATGGTCCGTGGGAATATTACACCCGCTATAATACCGGAGATCAGCACCCACTGTATTGCCGCCGTCCGCGCGGGCGCGCCGATGGCGAGGTCATCCTGCTGGATGCCAATGCGCTGGCCAAGGACAAGGCCTATTCGGATGTTGGCTCGGTTGAGGCCAGCCCTGACCATAACCTTTACGGCTATTCCGAAGATGCCCAAGGCTCCGAGGTTTTCAAGATCTATGTGAAGGATCTGGCCAACGGTGCCGTCCTGCCTGACGCTATTGATTCCGCCACAGGCGATTTCACCTTCTCGCCCGACAGCCAGTGGATTTTCTGGATCAACCGCAACGATAATGGACGACCGGACAAGGTTTTCCGTCGTCCCGTGCGCGGCGGTGAAACCACTCTGGTTTACGAAGAACAAGACGAAGGCATGTTCCTCGGCCTTGGCCGCACCTCGGATGATGCCTTCATCCAAATCAGCGTCGCCAATCAGGAAACCTCCGAAACCCGCCTGATCCCCGGTTCCCAACCGACAGCAACGCCGGTGGTAGTCGAGCCGCGCGTCGAGGCCCGCCTCTACGAGATGGACCACTGGGGCGATCGCTGGGTCATCCGTACCAATGCCGACGATGCGATGGACTTCAAGATCGTCGAAGCTCCGACCGACGCCCCCGCCAAGGCCAACTGGAAAGACCTCGTGGCGCATACCGCAGGCCGCTATATCGAAGGCTTCGACCTGACGAAGGACTTTGTATCGCGTCAGGAGCGTTTTGACGCCAATACGCGTATCGTCATCCGTGACCGGGCAGGTGCCGAACACGAAATCGCAGTTGATGAACCGGCCTACAGCCTGTCTCTGGCCGGGGCATCCGAGTTTGACACCCCGACGATCCGTTACACCTACAACTCCATGTCCACGCCGACCTCGGTCTATGACTATGACCAGAAGTCACGCGAACGCACCTTGCGTAAGGTTCAGGAAGTGCCGTCGGGCCATAACGCCGCCGACTATGTGGTCGAGCGCCTGAACGCGCCCGCATCGGATGGCCAACTGGTGCCGGTTTCGATCCTGCGCCACAAGAACACGCCAGTCGATGGCTCGGCCCCTGTGCTGCTCTATGGCTATGGATCATACGGCATGTCGATGAGCGCCAGCTTCTCGACCAACCGCCTGTCGCTGGTGGATCGCGGCTTCATCTATGCCATCGCCCATATTCGCGGTGGTGCCGACAAGGGTTGGAACTGGTTCCTCGATGCCCGTCGCTTTACCAAAAAGAACACCTTCACCGACTTCATCGCCGCCGCCGAGCATCTGATCGCCAAGGACTATGCCCGCGCCGGAAACATCGTCGCCGAGGGCCGCTCGGCCGGTGGTCTGCTGGTCGGTGCCGTCACCAATATGCGCCCCGACCTGTGGGCCGGCGTGATCGGCGGCGTGCCGTTCGTAGACCTGATCAACACCATGAGCGACACCAGCCTGCCGCTGACCCCGCCGGAATGGCCCGAATGGGGCAATCCGCTCGAGGACGTACAGGCCTATGACTATATGTGGTCCTACAGCCCCTATGACCAGATTGCGCCCAAGGCCTATCCGGCCATTCTGGCGACAGGCGGCCTGTCCGATCCGCGCGTGACCTATTGGGAACCGCAAAAGTGGGTGGCGCGTATTCGTCCCGTCACCACGTCCAGCAATCCGGTCCTGCTCAAGATCAATATGGAGGCGGGCCACTTCGCCTCGTCAGGCCGTTTTGATTATCTGAAGGACATCGCTCTCGACTACGCCTTTGCTATCTGGGCGGTGAACAAGGGCTGGGAGCGGGACTTCGCGTGATGCGCGATGCGGTAATCCGTGAGGCGGTGGAAGCAGACTTCCCCGCCATCACTGCCATCTATGCCGAAAATGTCGCCAATGGTTGCGGCACATTCGAGCTGGAAGCGCCGGAACTGACGGAAATGAAGGCCCGCTTTGCCTATGTGGCAGCGCTGGGCCTTCCTCATCTCGTCGCAGAATCGGACGGTATGATTCTGGGCTACGCCTATGCGGGGCCTTTTCGCGCCCGTGAGGCCTATCGCTACATGGTCGAGGATTCGATTTATCTGGCTCCCGAGGCCCGAGGAAAGGGAATCGGAGGGCTTCTTCTGGATGCTCTGATCGATTCCTGCACGAAAATGGGCCTTCGCCAGATGGTCGCGGTCATTGGCGACTCGGAAAATGAAGGCTCGATCGCCCTTCATCGCTC